>JAJRZU010000155.1 GCA_024275075.1 Deltaproteobacteria bacterium
ACGGCTTAAAAAACTCCCCTCCCTTGATGGGAGGGGACAAAGGGGTGGGTGAAAACGTTAACAATATCAAGGGACGTCACCCCCACCCTAACCCTCCCCCATCAAGGGGGAGGGAACTTTGGGAGGCTGTGCAGGAGTCTTTATTTACAGAACGCTGTACCGGGTATATGTATAAAGTACTAACAAACGCCATAACGAAATTCATCTTCTCTGACCTGTGTTCTCTTTGCAAAAAGAACAATCGGTCAAAAGGCGGCATGGTATGCGATGACTGCCAGAGCCGGCTTGGATTTATCACTGCGCCGTTTTGCGATATCTGCGGCAGGCCGTTCCTTATAACCGACATACCTCATACGTGCGGGGAATGCCTGCAACACAAGAGACATTTCACCATCGCCAGGAGCGTCTTTGTATACGATGACATTATCCAAAAGAATATCATACGTTACAAGTTCCTGCGGGACATCACACTGGCGAAAGTGTTTTCTGGATACATCTCAGGCTATATAAGGGATACGCTGCAAAATGATTATGACACAATTATACCGGTGCCGCTCCACCCAAAGAGGCTCAAAGAGCGCTACTTCAACCAGGCGCTACTTATGCTGAAGGATATACCGAACTATAATCAGTGTAACGCCAGGAGCTTTGTGTCAAATATTATCAACAAATCTGACTTGCCCACCAAACCCTCTCTTAATAATCCACCTAAATGGAAACAGATTAAGGTTGACAAATACTCGTTAAAAAGAATAAAATACACTACGCCGCAGGTGTTTTTAAAGGGTAAGGAGAGAGCCGCGAACGTGAAAGGCGCTTTTACCGTGACTGACCTGCAAAACATAATGGCCGAGAGGATTCTTCTGGTAGACGATATTTACACGACCGGCTCGACAGTGAATGAATGCGCAAGGGTGCTTATGAAAGCTGGCGCGGCGAAGGTAGACGTACTGACTCTGGCGAAAACAGTGATTTAATAATGAGGATAAGATGAGAAAACTAATAATATTTACAGTGATTACGCTGATGTGCGTAGTTGGCGCCGCTAATGCGGAGCTTTTGACAAATTACACGCAGGCTGACGGTGGGCTTATCAGTAACGAGATAAACGCGATCGCCATGGACCCAAGCGGCAGTATCTGGGTCGGTACCGACAAGGGCATATCGCGTTTTAACGGTCTGGAGTGGCAGTCATACAGGCAGTCTAATGCGAATATGCCGTCAGAGTATATCAACTGTATCATGCCTGACAATGACGGTAACATATATTTCGGTACTGCCGCCGGTGTCACGCGTTTTGATGACCCGCGGTGGGAGGCGCTTACGATCGCGCTACCGTCACCGAACGTGACGAGTATCGCGCTGGACTCATTTGCGGATATCTGGTTCGCGACGGACGGCGGTATCGCGAAGTTTCAGAACGAGAAGATCGTCACGACATTTTCACAGGCGAACAGTAGCATAATCGGTGATTTCATCAAGCAGATCGTGATCGATTCCTACGAGTATTTCTGGTTGGCTACCGTTTATGGCGTAAGCCGGTTTGACGGGCAGCTCGACGACCCGACATTCGATAACTTCACTACTGTGCACAACCTGCCCGACGACTATGTCTACTCGATAGCGGTAGAGCAGGGCGAGTTTGATGATATTATCTGGGTCGCCACGCCAGGCGGCGTCGGGAAGCGTGTAAACGATTCGTGGTCGGTCATCCTTGCGAGCGAGGGTGAGCTGTTAGACGATCATGTCAGGTATGTGGTCGTCGATTATCAGCTGAACAAATGGTTCGCCACTTTTGAGGGCGTCTCTGAGTATACCAGCGCCGGGATCTGGGTGAACTACACCGAAGAGAACGGCCTCGTGGACAACGAGTGCAAGACATTATTCGTTGACAGCAGCGAGAACGTATGGGTCGGCACGAAAAACGGCATCACAAAGATCGGCAGCAACCCGACCGTCACATTTGATATGATATTGTACCTTAACATCGACACAAAGGCGTTTGTAACAGTGAACGACCCGAACAGCAACACAGATGACACCGCCATCGAGACCGTTACGGCAAACATACTAAGCTCATTAGACCCAAACGGGATAGCGCTGACCCTCACCGAGACCTCGGCGGCGAGCGGTATATTCTCCTCGAATCAAGAAGGCGAAGAGCTTCTGTTCAGCTATAACGCCACTAACGAGGAAGAGCGCCGGATTCTGGTGGAAAAAGGCGGGTTCATCACCGCGTACTACACCCAGGGGGATGGTGAGACAGTCCGCAAAGCGACCGCGTACTACAACGAGATAGCGCCATTCAGCGATACCCTCTTTTTAGACTGTTTCATCGCACAGGCCTCATACGACAACGACGCGCGGCCCCATGAGACGCCGCTGTACAATTTCCTGGACAGCATAACCGGTATCGCCGGGTGGATTTTACCGTAGCTTCGCAGGATGATATTGTTGCCTGTCAAAAGCTGCGAGGTGTCATGGATAACGTCACCCGGAACCCTTCTTCCCAAGAAGTTCTTTGTATACTTCAAGTGTTTTGTCGGTCATGATGTCAGGCGTGAAATTCTTCAGGACAAACTCCCGTCCGCGGGCGCCCATCCTCTGGCGCGTCTCTTTATCATCGGTCAGCGTTATCAGAGCGTTTGCCAGTGCGATGTCGTCTTTGACCGGCACTAAGTACCCGGTCTCCCCGTCAAGACATACCTCTTTGTTACCGGAGATATCAGTGGCGACGACCGGTACTCTCATGAATAGCGCCTCCCGTAGCGCGCCCGAGAGCCCTTCACCGGCATAGGCGGCGTTTACGGCTATGTCTGACGCCTGCAACAGCTCCGGTACGTCAGGCCTCCTGCCGAGTATGTAGAAGCTGCCGGCAAGCCCCATGTTATTCACTTTTTTGTGGAAAGCGTCCGTGTTGGTGTCGCTGCCGGCAACGATGAATTTCACATCCTTGTTATGACTAAGAACGCTTCGCGCCGCTCTCAGCAGGTAGTCGTACCCCTTCCACTCAGAGCAGTGCGCGATCTTTGTGATGACTATGGCGTCGTTGGCGATACCAAGCTCCTTGCGAACGCCGCTCTTTACGGTGTCCGGGTCGAATCTAACCTGGTCGGTGCTGCTGTAGACCGTGCGCACTTTCGATTTTTTGACGCCCTCACCGATAAGCATCCTGGTGATGGAGGCGCATACCGGCAGGATCATGTTAACGCGGAAGAATCTGTATTTCAAGGGGTTGAAGATGTTCTTCCCCTCTTTTATGCTAAAGGATACTCTACGGGAGACGACGAATACCGGCGTGCGTGCGAAAAGCGCCGCTATCATAGCGACCATGTGCGCTTTCGGGTGGTGCGCGTGTACGACATCAAACTTTTCGCGTCTCAAGTATCTATAAAGCTTGTACATAGTCCTGATATCCGCATCGCGCCGCATTGCGAATTCAACGTGCGCTATCCCCTCTTTTACCGCAATCTTCTTTATCTGGCTGGCCGCGCGGCAGGCGATAGTGACGTCATGCCCTTTCCTGACAAGGTTCTTCGTCAATTCAAGCATCTGGAATACGCCGCCAGAGAGCGTCGAAGAGTTCGTTATTTGCAGAATTTTCATTTGATTCCCTTAAGGAGGTCTAATATCTCACGCGTTATCTTCTCTAAGGTCTTGTGAGAAGCGATTTTGATATTGCTGAGCATATTCGGTGAGATGATGCTTAAGAATGCGCTGGCGACTTCTATATCAAATTGCTTACCGAAATTGTTTTTCACTTCTTTTACAGCCTTTTTGAAATTTAACGATTTGCGGTATGGCCTGTTGCTTGTCATCGCGTCAAAACTATCGGCTACTGAGATTATCAGGGCGCCGACAGGGATGTCCTTACCGTGCAGTTTGTCCGGGTAGCCCTTGCCGTCAGGCCGCTCATGGTGGGATTTTATAAAATAGATAGAGTCTTCAAATAATTTATAGCGGCGCAGCATGTTGCAGCCTTTAGTGGGGTGTGAGAAAAGTTCTTTGTATTCTTCTGAGCTTAACCTGCCGGGCTTAAGTAAAATCTTGTCTTTTACGCCTATCTTGCCGATATCATGTAAGAGCGCGGCGCAGTACAACCCTTTTGTGAAGTTCTTGTCAAGCGACAGCCCCATCTTCTCTGCGATCCTGACGCAATAGTGGAACACGCGCGAGGAGTGCCCTGCCGTATAGTTATCTCTATGGCTTAACAGCTCGATGGAGTTGGTCAATATATCCATCGTCCTTGAGAACATGACGTGTGAGATGTCGGTCTTGAAAATCGTCGCCACGAGCCCGATAATCGGCAGGTTGGCAATGTTCACCTTCACCTGATATATCTGGTCGCCTTCAGACGACGAGTGCTCGAATATCATACCAGTATTATTTGCTGTGATAAGCGGTTGGATATGCTCATCGAATGTCGGCAGGGTAGCGATATCCCATATCTTTTTTTTGTTGTTCACGACCTCTTTCGGGGTGAGGCGGGAGCCGTTTAAAGCGGTATCGTTGATATCATATATCGTACCGTCCTTAGCGATCGTGTAAAGCGCTTCAGGGTTATTGTCATATTGCAGTATACTCTTATTTTTCCTTCTCCGGTTGAGTATCCCCCAATGTATCTGATTAAACAAGGTGCTAAGATTACTGTTCAGCGGTAAAAAATTATCAAACCCGATAGTAGTCACCAGGTAGCTTGACACCTCGTTTACCGAAGCCCTGGTACAAAGGATTATCATACCTTTATATCCATTTTTGCGCAGATAATTACAAAAATGCCGGCCGGCGTCGCTATTTTTGTTGATCTTATGGTCGATAAAAAATATATCGACAGCCTGAATATCATGCGACATCTTTGATTCTAATATATCATCGACGATATGCAGCTCAAAGTTCAGATTATTTCTGATAAGTTCAATTAGCGCTTCATTATCTTTGTTAGGTACCGTGATATAATAAGCGATTTTAATGTCGCGTATATTCTCTACTTTTTTGTATTCCTTAGACATTCTTATAACTACTTTCGACAGGCGCACCTGCTTTTTATCAGCGAGCCTGCTTTTATCCGGGGGTTGATTCTCCATAGCTTGTTGCGATATTTGTACCAGATACCGCGTCAGCAAGTGCGAGGCAGTGCATTAAAGCCGCGCAAACTTTTCTTAATTATTATGCAAAAAAAAGGGTTATGTCAAGCAAATTGTTCTAAAAGTATGATTAACACTGGTTTGCGCTTGACTGCTATGGTGAGAAACAATAGCAGCCGGCTGGCTTGGCCGGTGGTACATAAAAAGGTCCTGCCGGTAGTTTTGCGAAACTTTTGCTGACTAACTCCCTGACATAAGGCTCGTACGACTGAAGCACAGCAAACGCCGCTGTTATCTGCGCGGATTTCTTATCAAAAGCGACACTTACATCCTTCGCTTCATCCTCTACCTGCCAGATGATCTCAGACGTATTCGCGTCGATGAGCTGGAACCTGGCTCCGACAGTGACCGACGCGTAAACCCCTAAGTATACCGTCTCCCAGGAGAGTACAGTGGTGAACAGAAGCGCCTGAGCGCCAAGCATCTCACCTAACTCCTTATCAGGTATCGATCTGACCTCGGCAGCTATGTTAATGCCTTCCCCCTCCTTCAGCTTCCTGTCGATCTTTTCCTGGCTGACGACCTTGTAACCCCTCCGTTTCAGCACTCTTCTCAGCACTTTGGCAAAGGGTTTTGGTGCGTCAAGGTCAACGGTCTCGTTCATCACCGGCAGGACAGCGATAACAGACGGCCGTTTATCCTTAAACCCCGGAGATTCCTCGTGGACGTAGTTTATGTTGCTGCAACTCACCAGGAAGGTGGTGCATATAATGAATATAATAACGCGTTTTGATATCATACCAGTTGTTTTCACTGCCATTTATCCTCCGTCAGTCTGCAAAGAGGGCAATTCATCGTAAGATTCCTTTTGCTTTAGTATAAGGTTGATACTTTCTGCGTCAAACGATGTCACCTGAATATCGATTGTCTGGAAATCGCGTCTTTTCAGCTCCTTAGCCACATAAGCGGCCTCCCCTTTGATATCAACTATGATGTTCGCTTTCCCGCCGCTTGTAAAGCTCCTTTGCACGATATTTGATACGCCCCTTATATCGTTTTTCAATATCCTGATAAAGTCCTGGAGCCGCTTATATGTAAGGCCGCTGACGTTAAGGTTGATTGTCGCCGATTCCCGCTCATCCACTCCCCACTTTGCCATTATCGCCGTTATAAACCTGTCTGCAAGCACAACTGCCGCCTTCTTGAGAGCCTCATCGCCGCCAATGCCCTCCTCGACGTGCAATACCTTTGCAGACGCGCTGTCAGACGCGATGAGCATACCCGAATTGTCGATGACTCTGGCGCTCACGTTACCTAATATAGATTTCATCGACGAGCCCTGGATATTACCCATTACCTGTGACAACGCCTTCCCGATAATAATTATTTCAGCGCTTGTATGCTTTGTCAGCCCGATAACGTCGCTATCTTTTAATGCCACTTTATCGGCAAGCGACCCCCGTTTTATCTTGCTCATGACCTCACTCTTATCGACAACAGTGAAACCCTTCTCTGTAAAGCGCTTCCTTATCTCGTCCCCAGCGGTCGTCGATTCGATGAAGCTGCCTTCGTCACTGCTCCAGAAGAACCGGTATTTACTATTATCGATACCTTTTTCAGCGATGAAGATGATAAATTTCGGCAGGTCTTTGTTCACGGTAAGTATCTTTAACTTAATAAGAATATCTTTTATCTTGTTCTCAGATATCTTAGTGTCGATAGTAACGGTATAAACATCATCGGTGACGCTTTCATTCAAGAGGTTGAAATTGCTGATATAGCTGTTCGCCTTTGAATACACCTTCTCAGAGAGCGACTGGAAATTTTCATCGATAGTCACATAAGAGAGGTATCTGCTGACCGCCTGCTCAACAGCCACCCGCATCGCGGCGTCTATCGCCTTGTCACGAGCCACGGCGGTATTCCCTTCGATGATCTGTGCCTCACCGACGGCGGCGTTCGCGGCGGCTTTGACCGCGGCGGCTTCTTTTGATTCGACCTTAAGTATTGCGCTGGTCTCATCGGTGGCGCTTTTTGTATCCGCGGCATGGGAAAAATCCGCCGCATACAGTAAAATGATGATAAGTAGCAGGTATTTAATGTGATATTTATTTATATTTAAGATATTTGGTCTCATTTTACGATTATTATTACTTTACAATTCCTTAGTATCTCAGAGTAAAAAGCGTCATTTCTCGCTTTGTCAAGGATATTAAACGGTACTATAAGCGTTTGGCTGTCATACTTGTCTACTTTCACCTTCGTGATCACATAAGGCGTTTTACCTGAAAAGCGGGAGCCTTTCGCCGCGGCAAGTGAATTGAAATATTTAACGAACCCTCTTTTTACGGCATTGTCTCTGTTTTTCTTGGTGAGGGTGTAATATACTTTGTCCTCGTCATCGATGATCTTAGGTAAAAGTATCATCTGGAAATCCGTGCTCGATGCGTCAAAGATGATCGATGTGTACTTGCCTCTGCCTTGAAATATGCCGCCTTCTCCATCGGGCAGCTCCTTCTTCTGCGGGTAGATCGCGTCTAATATCTCCCCTTTTATGTCCAGCTCCACAGGAATCTTTACTGACTTGTTCTCAATATATTCGGGCTCACCAAGGTTATAAGCATTTTTAGAAGCATCTTCGACCTTTTTGTTTATATCCTCATACAAAAACATCATGTCATCGATAAGATACTTAGATGAAATCGGTATCTCTTTCAGCGCGCTAATGGCGTTTTTTATGGCATAGCTTCTTGCAAACTCTTCGATTGTCCAGTCTGTATCACTTACCTCCAGGTCTTCATAAGAGACAACGCCCGTCGCTCTTACTGTCATTGCAGACCAGTTGATCTCGGCGCTCTCTGTGGTCTGGATATACTCGTTGTCCACCTTGTACAGGCTGGCGCCCGCATTGTTCACCGGGTAAAAAAACGCAAAGAGAAGACTGATGATCGTTATCTTGCCAAGAACTTTAGTTATTATCTTCATAGACACCCCTGCATGTTATTTATGTTCTAAATACATATACCTGTATACCAGTAAATTTTGTCAATATCAACTTAATTAACAACAAAAAACTTAATCCATAAGAGCTTTATTTAATAAAAACAAAAGGTTATCCATGTCATACGGCTTTGGTAAGAATGCCTTGGCGCCCTTTTGGATCGCTTCCACGATCTCATCTTTCAGGTCGTACTCCGAAGTCAAAATGACTTTCACGTCACTATCGAAATCTTTTAATTCATAAAAAAGCTCAAGCCCCGCTTTTTTCGGTTCCATAATGTCTATGACTAAAACATCATAAGAGGATGGGGCCTTCTTATATTCCTCTAAAACATTATTGTAATCAGAGAACTTTGTGATGCCAAAACCTTTGTTGTGAAAAAAATCCTTAATAAGATCAGTAATCGTCAGCTCTTCATCTATAATGAGGATCTCTTTACCTTTGCCGCTTTTTAATATCTCAGCGTCACTTATCTGGATATTATCGATATCCACCATCTTTATCGAATCAACATACGTCTTTATATACGGGTGCTTTACGCTTCGCAACTTCTTTAAGGTATCTGATATCTTCTTTGATGATTCAAATATGTTATTTATATATGACTTGAATTTATTTAAGTCCTTTATCTGATCATCCGCGTATGAGAGCCTTAGCAGATTAATCGAGCATAATATCTCTGTTAGAGGCTGATTTATCTCATGGTTCGCCGTCACTACCGTCGCATAATACATATCGTTCTTTCTTGCTTCTATAAGGCTCTTTTGCATATCCCCCTGCTTTAAGAGGTTCTTCGTAAGCGCGCTTAAAACCACTTTGTTAAATGGCTTGGTCAAAAACGCGTCCGCGCCGCATTCTATCGCTTTTGCGTTATCCTTGTCATTACTTAAAGCTGTGACGACAACTACGGGTATTGTCTGGAATTTCGGGTGTCCCCTCATAATCCTTAATACTTCATAACCATCCATGTTAGGCATCATCAGATCCAGCAAAACAAGCGTCACATCGTTCTTTTTCAACATATTTAACGCTTTTATTCCATCTGATGCTTCTAATACATTACTATACGTGATTTCTAAATAAGACCGCAGCAGTGCACGGTTGATCCTTTCATCATCTACTATCAGTATTGTCGGTTGATCATTGTCCAAGTCAATCTCCATTACTAAAATCCTAATGCGTTCTTACCAGATTTTAGTAGTTATTGCAATGAAAAATGCCCGTCAAGATGGTTTTTAGGGAGCGGCTCTGATTCGGCGCCGCTGATTTTGCGTTAACACTGAAACAAAAATCTTGACGTTACCTGCTTCTTATATATTTATAATAAACGATTTTACAGAATTTACGAGAAAAAAATTAAAAACTGATAAATCTTAAAAATGTCTAAAGTAATACAAGGGATTTACCGATAAATTACGGTAGTAAGTGCTATGTGCAGAGGAGAGAATCCAACTAATATTAAGGAGGTGATGAAGTCAATAAAACAATTCAAAGGTGATTGATTGACACCTTAAAAAGCAATCATATAAGGAGCTGAAAAGCTCAGCCTTACAAATACGCGGCAAGGATGCCGCAACAAATCTTTTCAAGGAGGAAAGAAAATGGGAATTTCAATAATTAACAACTTAGCGGCTTTAAGCGCCCAGCGAGCTGTCGGTCTGGCGAGCGGCAGATTGGGTGAGTCGCTTGGGAGACTGTCTTCAGGTTTAAGAATCAACTCCGCAAAGGATGACCCGTCTGGTCTGGCTATCTCAGAGAGGTTCAGGACTCAGATCCGTGGATTGGCGAGAGCGTCCGCAAACGCTCAGGATGCTATCTCATTCCTGCAAACCGCTGAAGGTGCGCTGAACGAGACTCATTCTATCTTACAAAGAATGCGTGAGCTGTCCGTTCAGGCCGCTAACGGCGTCTTGACTTCCAATGACCGTTTGGAGATCCAGAAAGAGGTTGATCAGCTGTCTGAAGAGATCAACAGAATCGCTAACTCGACAGAATTCAACACCAAAAAACTGCTTGACGGTTCCGGTGCGGCTCTCTGGTCTGCGGACTCCTCTGACATTACCGCTGTTATCACCGGTAGAGTGCTCGAGGGTAACTACAGGTTAGAGAAGAACAATGAACCTACTGTCAACCACGTTATCAAAACTGACATATTCCAGGTCAAGTCCAGCGCGCAGGGCGTTACTAATCTTGACGTAAACGCCGCTTCTGCAACATGGTCTGGTACTGTAGACGCCGGTGGCGCCGGTAACGCGGGTCAGCACGACCTCGTATTTGATTTCGGTGGAACAGCCGCGACTGTCAGCTACACAATGGTAAACGGTAACACTGCCGCTCAGGAAGCCAACGGATTCGCGGATGCTATCAACGCGGACGCTACCGCAAGCCAGTATGTCGTAGCTACCACTGACGGCGCTGGTGTCCTGACCATCACGGCGCGTACTGCCGGTACCGCCGCAAATTCATGGACTGTGTACGAGAACGATACCGGCGGCTCTGGTGATACTGACGTCATCACAAATATCGGTACGAGCGCCGCGCCTACTAATGCTACCGGTGGTACGGATACGGCTACGGGTATTACAGCGATCGACAATCCTACGCAGTTACCGGCTAATGACGCAGCGACTACGGATTATACTGTTACCGTCGCGGCAGCGGCAGGCGCAGGCACAGCTGACTACTCAGTTGTCGATAGTTATATTCAAACCGGTTCCTCAGCTACGGCGCTAAACCGTGTCGCTGGTGGTACTCACGTAATAGCCACCGATGACGCCGGTTATCTTATCATTGAAGTTATTGCGACTGATAACGGTGGGGTGGATACTGTTACAAACTCGGATTTCAGAGCTACTATCGATGGCGGACAAAACTGGTATACATTCTCTGGTGGCGACCTGCTCGCCGCGGGCGCGGGCGTCCAGATCGGCGCTACTACGATTGACCTTGATCTAGCTAACAGCAACGTACAGGTCGGCGACAAAGCGCTTTATGAGTATCATGGCGCAAGAACAGCGGCAAACGACACTGTATCCGTTCAGGTGCCAGGTTCCACCGCTACAGGGCCGGCTTACAGCTTTGCCAACACAGTTCTGCCAAACTCCACTCAAACAATAGAAGTCGCTTCCATGGATACTAACGGTAATATCACATTCGGTTCTATTGACATTACATTCGGTAGCGCTATCTCTTCTGGTTCCGCGACATTTGATGTCACTGCCGCCGGTGGTATCGCTCAGGCTTCCACTCAGCTTTACTATGTTGACAGAAGTTATGACAACGTCGGTAACTTCATCTGGGGAGATTCTGGCAAGTATCTGACGATCTACAATGCTGCGGGCGCCAGTACAAGCATATTTATCGACGGCGCTGATTCGCTGCAGGAAGTAGCTGATAAGGTTGAGAACGCGATCGTTGGCGCTGACGGCCTTAACATGGGCTCAGGTGTCACTGATGTCGATAGCCACGTTGCCGATTTCGTTACAACTCCTTTGTTAAACAGCGATGAAGCTATACAGGGTACGATCGTTATCAGATCGCCAAAGCAGGGGCTGAACGGGAAACTCTCTTTCAGCGCTTCTGAAGACGTACTTAAGTTCTTCTCCTTTGCTGATATCCAGGATCCGCGTGACGAGATCGATCCGTTGACAGTTACTGTCTACAATGCTCACTCTGGTGAATTGATCGGCAGCGATACTGTCTCTGACGGTGTGCTAAGAAACGTTATCGCCGGTGTCGAAGTACACATCGATCCTAACGTTGACGTTGATGTAGCGTGGAATGCTACTATCAGAGAGTTCCAGTTCACGAGTTCCGCCGGCTCTCAAATAGAGAACCTGCATATAGTTGACAACTCTGTTACATTCCAGATCGGCGCCAACAGAGGGCAGGTAACCGAAAGCTATGTCGCCCAGATGGACGGTGACGCGTTAGGGACTAACAACGTTCTGGTTATCAACCAGGAGCTGGCTTCTCTGGCTATCACCCAGATCGACGATGCGATCAATTCCGTATCCTCAGAGAGAGCGAGAATCGGGGGTAACGTCAGCAGACTCGAACACACTATCAATAACTTGATGGTTCAGGCTGAGAACGCGGTAGCAGCCGAATCACGTATCAGAGACCTTGATATGGCTCTTGAAATGACTGAGTTCACAAAGCAGCAACTGCTCTTACAGGCCAGTACTGCTATGCTTGCTCAAGCTAACCAGGTTCCTCAGATACTGTTGCAGTTACTTAGATAAGCTTATCGCTTATATATTTACTGTATCTTTCACCCGAAGGGAAAACCCTCTCTTGTTTTACAAGGGAGGGTGCGGGTGAAATGACACACTGCAATGATTGAATAAAGTGTGCAATAAAAGGGGGGGATGCAAGATGGTTACATTAAATAATGCGAAGATCAGCATTCTGCCACGCAGCGATCCTCAAATAGTGCAAAAGCAAGCGATAGCAAAGCAACCGTATGCGAAACCGAAACCTAAGGCGCCTGATGTTGAAAAGCAAATTATTGCAACTGAAAAACTGCGTAAGATGCAGATGAGTAAGCTTGATGTGCAAAGGCAGAACGCTAAGAAGGAACGTGAGTCGATCACGAAACAGATTTTAGAAAAAGCCGCGGAAAAGCTTAGAAAGCTTGCGGAATATATCTCTGAACACACACATCTTACAGCGAGGGATTACAGTATTCATGAGGGAACGAAGAGGATTACCGTAAGAATATACGATTCTGTGACTGGGGAAGTAATTCGTGAGGTGCCCGGAAATGAGTTCTTAGATCGTGTGGCAAAGATGGAGCAGCTAATGGGGAAAATATTTGATAATCTTGTCTGATTTGACATGCTTTATCTATAGTGGGTTCAAATAGCGAGCTCCCACGAAAGAAGCCCTAATTTATTTCCGGGCTTTTTTTTATTTTCATTTGCGCTATCTTATGGTATTAAAGTATCTGTATGAATTGTATAATACTGTAAAAAAAGGTACATAAAATGCTGGCATCGATTGATTCTCAGATAAACAAGATTCTTGGTAAGCTCATCAAGATTAGAAGAGCCTTGCACGCGAACCCGGAGGTGAGCGGAAAGGAAGAGGAGACGATGGCGTTTATCGCTGGTATCCTTGAGTCTCTGGATATGCAGGTGAAAAGAAACATCGGCGGATTTGGCCTCTTCGGGACGCTACGCGGCGGGAATAGCGGTAAGACCATCGCGATAAGGGCGGATATGGACGCATTACCGATAACGGAGAAGAAGGGGTCGATTTATCGCTCAAAGCGGGAAGGCGTGATGCACGCATGCGGCCACGACATTCACATGACTGTCGCTATCGGCGCCGCGATGGTGCTGACACAGCTTGCGAATAAGTTAAATGGTAATGTCAGGTTCATATTCCAGCCGTGCGAGGAGGGTGTCGGTGGCGCGCGGGAGATGATGAAGGCGGGTGTCCTGAAAAATCCTGACGTTGACGCTATCCTTGGCCTTCACGTGCTCCCATCGCTCAATACCGGTGAGATCGGTATAAAGCGCGGTACGATGATGGCTTCCGCGGACAAGCTGGAGATAGTTATCAACGGAAGAAGCGGGCACGCCGCGCAGCCGCATAAAACGGTTGACGCTATATTGGTCGCGTCGATGGTCATCAACGCCATCCACCACATAGTCAGCAGGCAGATAGACCCTTTCACCCCTTCGATCATATCGCTTGGTATGATAAATGGCGGTACGGCGCCGAACATAATCGCGAATCGTGTGGAGATCCGCGGTACGGTGCGCTCTTTGACGGATGAAGTGAGGGAGCAGCTCTCAAAGGCGATAGAGAAGGTGGTAAAAGGTGTTACCTCCAGCATGGGAGCCAGCTACGAATACAGGTTTACAAAGGGCTCGCCGCCGCTTATAAATGATGACTCGATTACGAATCTTATTGAAGAGACCGCGAAAACCCTTGTCGGGGCGGATAATGTCATTCAGTTAGAGCATCCTACGCTTGGCGGCGAGGACTTCTCGTTCTTTTTACAGAAGGTGCAGGGCGCGTTTTTCCGGCTTGGTACCGGTAATGAGAAGAAGGATACGCGCCACCCGTTGCATAACGAGATGTTTGACGCCGATGAGGACTCGATTGCTGTCGGCGTAAGGGTCATGGCCAACAGCGTTTTTAATTACTTAAAGGGGAAATCTTTAAAAGGAAATTTTTCAAAAGGAAAGAAAGATGGGACGGACTAAAGGGGCGGTAGCGTCCGGACACGAGCTCACATCCAGAGCCGCCGCTCAAATACTCGAGGCGGGCGGGAACGCTTTTGACGCGGCGATCGCCGGTTGTTTCGCTTCATGTATCGCCGAGTGCACCCTGACGAGCCTTGGCGGCGGCGGGTTTATGACCGCGTATTCGGGCGCGGATGACAAAGACTATCTGTTTGATTTCTTTGTCAATGTTCCCGGTCTCGGGCTGGGCGGACAAACCAGGAGGGATTTCTTCCCCGTGGATGTCGATTTCGGTACGGTGACGCAGCAGTTCCATATCGGGTTCAGCTCTTGTGCGGTGCCCGGGAATGTCGCCGGCCTGTTCTACGCGCACAAGCGGCTGGGCAGCCTGCCGATCAAAGAGGTAATGGCGCCCGCGATCAGGTATGCGAAGGAGGGCGTAGTCATCAACCAGATGCAAGAGCGCATCTTGAATATATTAGAACCGATATTTACATACTACCGTGAGGGGAAAGCGGTATTTACCAAAAACGGCGGCACGTTACTAAGGGGCGACCTGCTTAGATTCAACGACCTCCCCGACACGTTAGAGCGTCTGGCAAGATGCGGCGCGGATGATTTTTACACCGGCGATATCGCGAAGAAGATATTGCGGTCACTGAGCGAGTGCGGCGCGGCGATCACCGGCAGGGATTTAGCTGAATATAAAGTGATACAAAGAGAGCCGCTCGATATAACCTACCGCGGTCACACAATAATAACGAACCCGCCGCCATCTTCGGGCGGCTGCCTGATATGCTATACATTAAAACTGTTAGAGAGGATCGACATCACAAAATACGCTTTCGGTTCGAAGGGGTATGTTGACCTGATGGCGTCTGTCATGGCGGTCACGAACAACGCGCGCGGGCGGCATTTTGATACGCGGATATTCGAAGAGGGCGTCGCAAAGGAGTTTTTGTCATACGAGAAGCTGGGTAAGGTTTTTTTGGAATTGCAAAGTATTCTGAACTGCACCGACGAGTGCGGGTTCGATGACAAGGTGAACAACCTTGGCAGCACCACACATATCAGTGTAGTGGATGAGCATAACAACGCCGCGAGCATAACGACGTCGAACGGTGAAGGGTGCGGTTACATCATTCCCGGTGTCGGTGTTATGCTTAACAACATGCTCGGTGAGGAGGATCTGAACCCGCACGGATTCCATCAGCACTCGCCCGGCGTCAGGCTATCTTCCATGATGTCGCCGACGATAGTGAAGCGCGGCGGCATACCTGAGCTAATTCTGGGTTCCGGCGGGAGTAACAGGCTTCGGACGGCTATCATGCAGTGCATCGTAAAGAGCCTTGATTACAGGATGCCGATAGATGACGCGATCAATTCCGGCAGGCTCCATTACGAATTAGGCCGTCTGGACATGGAGCCCGGCTATGCCACCGGCGAGATAAACGCCCTGAAGGGCAAGTTTGACCTGACCTTCTGGGAGGAGACCAACATGTTCTTCGGTGGGGCGCACGCGGTGACCAAGAGCGGCGATAAGATGTCCGGCGCCGGCGACAAAAGAAGGGGCGGTCATTACATAAAAGTCGGGTGATTTCATTGAATGTTAATTGTCGGGTTACGTAGTAGCGTGACAACCTGACATTAGTGTTATGTATTACACCCAAGCTTTTTTTATTTTTTACCGTGTTCGTCATTTTACCTCCCCTTAGCTATTAACCCGGCAATCAAACAGTGTGCTTTTACGACACGTCATCCCCGCGAAAGCGGGGCTCCATAAAACTAATCATAACAACTGGATTCCTGCTTTCGCAGGAATGACAACCGACTATATTTTTGACAAAAAAATTGCGGAAATATGTTAAGATGTTTTTTAAAGAGCTGGTGAGCCGCATAATTGGAGCATAAACAACGATGAGAAAGCGTTATCTGAAGATAGTATTTTTTATATCCGGTTTTTCCGCGCTCAGCTACGAGATCGCGCTCAGCAGGATATTCATAACGATTACCGGCTCATACATCATATCGGCGGCTTCGGTGACGTTCGCGTTCCTGACAGGGTTAGCCGTCGGCGGCGGCGGCGGCGGTAAGGTCGCGGATCGGTCAACAAAACCGTATCGGCTCCTTGTCGCGATCGAGGCGCTTTCGGCGCTTTATATCATAGCGTCAATGTGGATGATTAGCGATCTCGCGGCGTTCGCGTTTAATGGCATCGATTTTTCTGGTAACGTTAACATCACCAAATTTGTCTTCACTTTTCTACTGGTATTCCCGTACACTTTCCTGATCGGGGGGACTCTACCGCTATTCGTCAAGATGTTCTTCGACGACGTTAGCGAGAAAAAACGCGACTTTAGCGCCGTGTACGGCATCAACACCACCGGCGCCGCTTTCGGGGCGCTTCTGGCCGGCCTCTTTTTCCTTAACTATCTTGGTACAACCGCCACGGTGATGGTGTCGTTTGGATTGTCGCTACTCAACGTCATGATAATATTACTATATCTGCGGGAAAAAAGCGCAGCGACTACAGCGCCGGTAAGACCGGTGATAGCGCCCCCCAACCCGCTAACCACCGCTGTGTTTCTGACCAGCATCGCGCTTTCCGGGTTCGTGTCGCTCTCCGCCGAGATCCTCTGGATACGGATAATAAGCCCGATAGTCGGGTCAAGCATCTACACGATCTCTTTGACGCTCGTCTTCTATCTGGCGGCGACCGCGGCGGGAACCCTGCTCTATGAGCGAGCAACCGTAAGGAGCGAGTCCAGGTGGCTCTGCGCGCTTAACTACCTTTCAGGGCTATTCATCATCGCCACTATCTACGCGGTGAAAGTCTTGCCGCGCCTGTACTACTTTGTGTTCACCTCTCTTGGCGGCGGTTTCCCCGCTCTGATGCTCGCACTCGCACTGATGCTCTTCATTATCGCCGCGCCTGTCAGCGTCGTGTGGGGCGCTCACTACGCGCTTGTCAATTCATTCCTGATTGCGGGCTACGACACCGTATCAAAACGCGTCGGCGGAGTTTACTTCATCAACACACTCTTTTGCGTCATCGGTATCGCCGTCACGACATTCTACCTGCTGCCGGAATTCGGGCTGTATACTACGCTCAAACTGCTCGCGTACGCGGCGCTCGCCTTTTCCGCGCTCGCGTATCTCGCGTTGTTCAAAGGCGCAGTCAGCAAACCCGCCGCAATCGCTATCCTCGCCGCCGCCACTCTTGTGGCGCTCTTACCAAAGCAGGATATCAAGATGATGAACAGCGGTATATATATGATGCCTGAGGATCTGGATTATCTGGATATTCAAAGAGTTATAGGCGGCCGGAAGGTCTTGTTCCACAAAAGCGGTTTCGATGCGGATGTCATCGCCGTGCAAAGTGGGACGCAGAAATATATCATCGTCGGGGGGAAACCGGTATCGAATTCTGTCCTGGACAAAAACACGCAGTTCATGCTCGGCCACCTGCCGATGCTCACGGGCCCGGTTACTGACAGCGTGCTGGTAATCGGTTTCGGGAGCGGCGTAACTGCCGGCGATGTAAGCCTTTATGACATAAACCGGCTCGACGCGGTGGAGATATCGCGCGGGGTCGCAGTGGCCTCGGAATTTTTTGGTGACCTCAACAATAACGTCAATGACTCTGACAAGCTGGGGCTGTTCATCGAGGATGGCCGGTTCTTCGTCAACAATACGGGCGCGACGTATGACGTGATCATTTCGCAGCCGTCTAACCCGTGGGTGCCCGGCGCGTCGATGCTTTTCACGAAGGAGTTCTTCATAAGCTGCAAGGAGCGTCTCGCGGACGGCGGCGCGATGGCGCAGTGGTACCAGCTTTACGGTACGAACGCTTTTGACCTTGCCAGCGAGATAGCGACGTTTAGCGAGGTCTTTGACGACGTAACGATATGGAGCTATCTGCCCGGTGATATCATAATGTTAGGGCATAAGGGGGGTAGCGATATCGATCTCTCATAGTTAAGCGCGCGGTTTGAGGATGAGCGCATCACAAGCCGGCTCGATGAGATAAATATGCTCACTGTCGCCGATCTTTTCGCCGGCTTTGTGTGCACCGGTGAGGACGTCCTTAAAAACGGCGATGATTACGCTGTCGTAACAGATAACAAAAACTTCCTGCAATACAATCTTGTGAAGAGCTTTTTTAAGGATAACGCATTGAAAAATTTCAGGTTCCTGCTGTCGAAACGCAGCCGCGCCCTGCCTGACAATATTACAATTAAATATGATGACAAAGCGCGCGGCGACTTTTACGTAAGCGTCTGCAAAAGCAGTGTAAAAAGAGGCATCTACAATAAGGTGGATAAGCTTCTTGAGACAGCGTTGTCATTAAGCCCGTCCAACGCGTCTGGCATAGACCTTTTGGGCGACATATCTTTTCGTAGAAATGAGTTTACAGAAGCTATCTCGATGTGGCGGCGGAATCTCGACTTTGGGGGTCAAGAATACCGCCGGAGGGCAAAAAGAAAAATCGCAAAAGCAAAAAAACTATTGCATTTATCCGACAAATGATTTATACATTTAAAATGTGGTGGTATTTCTTAATTTGGAGCGTAAGGCTTCACTAATTGAATAAATTTTTTATCATAGGGGGTGTGAAATGAAAAAGGTAAGGATAATTTATTTCGCCATGCTCCTCATGTTGGCGGTATTCGCGCTTTCGTGCACATCGGATACTTCTGAGATAGCAGATTCTTCCTCCAAATCGCTCAGCAACGGAACAGGGGTGATACTCAACTCTGACCTTGTTGACATGACCGGTATTACAATCGAGATATATAATGCGAAAGGCACATACCGGACATACTCCTCTGCTGACGGCTCGTTTGCTTTTGACAACGCGCCAGACGGCGTTTACAACCTGCTTATCTCATTACAGGGGCTCTCTTTTAATGTCGAGCCTGATGTGATCACTATCGATACGCTCTCTGACAAAACCGTTGACGTGCTTATCGGTACTTCCGTCGGTAAGGGGAGTTTAATCGGGTCTATACGGGATGACTCCGACGGGTTCGATACTGACGTCACGATATACCATGTAAAAGTCGATGGTGATTATGCCTATCTGATTGACAGGACGAACGGTTTGTGGGTAGTAGACGTTTCGGAAAAATCAGCGCCGTTTCTCATTGGTTCCGCGAGTTCGGGAGACAAGATGTATAACCGCATCGAGCTCTCTGGCGACAAGGCCTACGTCGTTTACTCAACGAGCGATGAAAACGGTAATCTTGTCGGCGGCATAGAGGCGTTCAACATATCCGATCCCACAGCGCCCGAGCTTATCGGTAATATCGTCACAGTGGAATTGGACGACCTTAGGATCTCCGGTGATTATATCTACGCCATCGGTGACAAATTTGTTATCGTCGATGTGAAAGACCCGACATCACCTGTGCTTATATCCACTCTTGACATTAACGGTGAAGGTGTGGAAGTTCTTGGGAATTACGCGTATGCTGCTTGTATAGATAAGAGCCTACGGATTGTAGACATCTCTGACATAAACAGCCCTGTAGTCGTCGGAGAGAGTGACGACACCACAGATGGCGTCTATGTCATGTTAAAGGACAGTTACGCTTATGTCGCCACAAGTGTCAGCGGGCTGAAGATATTTGACGTGTCTGACCCGACGGCACCGGTATATTCCGGCGGATTCACAACGGATGAAGCGACCTTGATCGACCCGGTATTATCGGAATTCGATTTAGAAGGGCTTGATATCGATGGTAATTACATATACCTTGCCGCTGTATTCAACGGTGCGCTGATATTAGATATATACGACAGAACCAATCCGGTTTTCATCGCGCGCACTGACGCGGATGATATTCAATTCGCTATGAACGTCTATGTCGCAGGGAAGTATGGCTACGCCGGTAGCTGGACATACGGCTTTACGATTTTCAGGGCGAAATGAACTACCCCGCAGCAGAGCTACGAGGTATCAATTTTTAATAATTACGTAGCAAGCTGAGAGGTATTAAACCCTATAAACAGGCAAGCCTGAATAAAAACGCGCAGAGACAGCTACAGCGCGCCTTGACAAAAATTGGTAAATTG
The DNA here is from genome assembly GCA_024275075.1 of Deltaproteobacteria bacterium. GTDB lineage: Bacteria > Desulfobacterota > JAJRXV01 > JAJRXV01 > JAJRXV01 > JAJRZU01. The sequence goes on from JAJRZU010000155.1 coordinate 20,361, forward strand.
GCAAGTTGGTAAGTCAATGGTCGGGACGAGAGGATTTGAACCTCCGGCCCCCTGCTCCCAAGGCAGGTGCGCTACCAGACTGCGCTACGTCCCGTCCAGTTAATATGCAGGCAAAATAGTAAATAACTTACCAAATGTCAAGCCTTTTTTCTGACTTTAATAGAAAACGTCACCAGGGTTTTTAGAATGTGGTTTTCGTTGCGCCGCTTTTATGCGCGCGGGCGGGAGAAAAAGCCTATATCTGCAATGCTCTTAGCGCCATATCCTTCGTCGCCTGTATCACCGTAACATTCGCCTCAAAAGAACGCGACGCGGATGTCAGGTTGACCATCTCCTCCACGATGTTTATGTTAGGGTACGAGACATAACCCTCTTGATCCGCATCCGGGTGGTTCGGTTCGTACCGCTTTACGAACGGCGATTTATCCTGAAATATCTTGCTGACCTTTACACCATCTGCCGCCATAGCGGAATTAAGCGCCTCGGCGAATGATTTCACCGGCGCTGTCTGGAAGATTACATCCTTGCGCCGATACGGCCCACCCTCGGGCGTCCTTGTGGAGTTTATGTTCGCTATGTTGCTCGCAATGACATTCATGCGCGTGCGCTGGGCATCGAGCCCTGATGCGCTGATGTCAAGTACGCTGAAAAAGTTCATTTAGCCCCCCTGTAATAATTGTTTAATAACGCGTTATTCTTTTATATGAAGATGCTCACGTTATCCTTTGAGTCTTCGCGCAATTACCGGGCATTATGCCATCTTGTAATAGTTGTTGTAAAAACGCGTTACTCCCTTAAATTACTACGTTTACGTTATCCATTTTAGTATGCGCGCAATTACCGGGCATTATGCCCTCCTGCCTTCACTTGTCGCGTATTTAAGCAGGTTAAACTTCTTTGATATCAGTTGACTGACGATATCATACATAATACTTGTCTCAGATAAGGTGACCATCTCCTTATCGATATTTACATTATTACCATCGTTTCTTAGAGAATCGTTGCTTTGCAAACGTATAAAAGCCGCCGGTGTGCCCTGAATGGTCGTACCGGTAAGGTGCCGCTCATTCGACCTTTCATGCTAAGGCCACTCTGCTTCATCGCGCCTTTCAGGGCAGACTTAAAATCAAGCTCCTTCGCCTTATAGCCAGGGGTGTCGATATTCGCGACATTACCCGCGACGACCGCGTGTTTTACAGATAATACATTAAGGAC
>JAJRZU010000156.1 GCA_024275075.1 Deltaproteobacteria bacterium
ACCTTAAAGAAACCGCGAAGGATTATGACTGCGTATACTTTGGCAGCGAGTTCTGCCACTGGCTATTACCGACTCATGGTGAGCTTAGGAGTGTGGCGGCGCTGTGCAAAGATACCGGTAAGGCGCTGGCGCTCACGACCCCGTGGGTGACAGACAGCGGCATCGACGCCGTTTATGGCCTTTTGGCCGGGTATTTCAAGTACGGTGACGCGCTCGAGGTGGTCGTCAACGATCTTGGCGTCCTGAAGCTGATGCGGGACGAGTTTGCCGGTAAGGTCACCGTGACTGTGGGGCGGCTGTTGTCGAACCAGCGGCGCGACCCAAGAACGCTTACGTTCAAGGATGTTGATAATCCGGCGCTGTACGAGCATTACCAGAGCTCATCGTTTGATTATCAGCCGACGATAGACCACCTGAAAAAGTACTGCGCGCAAAGGGTCGAGCTCGATAATATCCTGCAGGGGATACACGTGCCCGATGACATAAAAGGCGTCGCTTTCTCGCTGCACTACCCGTACAATTACATTACGGTGACGCGCAACTGCCCGTTCTGCTACAAGGATGGCGGCGGGGGTCGCGGGGACGATCCGTGGAACAACAAGGAGCGGTGCGCAAAAAGGTGCATCACTACGACGCTGCAACTGCGGTGCGATGAGATACAAGAGCCGCTCATCATGAAAGGCACGGCGATATTCGTGAAGAACGACGAGGTCGACCTAAAAGGCAGTAAGGTGATCGACAGGCTCGTATACTCACCGGCAGCCGGGGTTTAGGCGGGGCGGCGGAGTTTTCGGCTGCTTCAAGAAACGAGAGACATGAAGAATAACCGTTATATAAAGGCAGCGCTTTTTTTGTGGGCGCTCGTCCCTATATACTTTTTCACCGTCAATACATTTACGAAAGGCGGCTACGTTGCCGTCACGTTTGTCCAGTCGTTGCTCGCACTTTTTGTCCTTAACTTCTCGGCCTACTTTCTGGGTACGTGGTTTTTCCGGCTCACCGGTATAAATATCGGTAAGTACCACATAAGCCGGCTATACAAGCTCGCGACCGGTTATGGCGTCATATTCATCACCCTGCTGTTTTCAGGTATGCTCGGGCTGTTCACCGATACCGCGCTTACTGTGTGCCTGGCGCTGCTCGCGTGTTTCAGCGCGTTTGGCGCCTACGATTACTTCACAAACCGTCTCACCGGCGGCGTGGAGGAAAACTCCACGGCTCAGACCGTGATGTTCTCCTCGATAGCGTTTGTGCTGACCATGGGTTTTCTAATGGCGCTCGCACCACCGACATCGCGCGACGCGATCATCCACCACCTGGCCGTACCGAAGCTGTATTTGCGCGCGGGCGGCATAGTACCGCTTGATTTTATGCCGTTCTCGTTCAGGTCAATAAATCTCGAGCTTTTGTACACGCTCGCGCTGTTCGTCAAGAACGACATAATCGCACGTGTGATCCATTTCAACTTTTACGTACTGTCTGTGATAGCCACCTACTATTTCATAAGGGGCGCGTTTTCGAAGAACGCGGCGCTCGTCGGTGCGCTGATATTCGCTTCGATACCGGTGGCGTTTAATACCGCTACCCGCGCGTACGTCGATTTCGGTTTGGTCTTCTTCGGCATCCTCTTATTGAATTGTGCGCGGCAGTTCAACAAGACCGGTGATAACGCCTACCTCATCCTCGGCGGGATCATGTCAGGGCTGTGCGCCTCGACCAAAATAAACGGCTATCTCCTTGTCGCGCTCGTTTTCGTATGGATAGTCTCCATCACTCAGCGCAAAAAATATGACCTTAAAATGTTCGCGAAAGCTATCGGTATCTTTCTGCTATTCGCGTTTGCGTTTGACGTCCACCTGCTCACAAAGAATACCGTCGAGACGAAGAACCCGCTTTACCCGATATTATCCCCGGCATTTGAGGCGGGCGGTTACGATGCAGGCGGCAGCGGCGGCAGGAAGTTGTTACCGATCGAGGTGCGCAAACTTTTGCACGGTCAGACATGGCTCGATGAAGCTCTGATGCCGTGGGCTGTCTCGACGAAGGTGCAAAGCAGGGTGCCATACACCGTAGATGGCGTGCTTGGCCCAATATTCATCATCTTCATACCGTTCATAGTATTCCTCAAGGATAAGCGTTATGAGCTGTTTTCGATGCTCGCGATCGCCGCCGTATACGTAACTGTATGCTGGGGCGTCTGGGGCGTGCGGCTCCGCTACTTTTTGCCACTCTTCCCGATAGGGGCGTTCATGATAGCCGCGGTCATCGACGAGCTGTTTGATTGGCGCGGGGAGGCGCGGATCAGGGCGAACCTGAAAAATGTCCTCCTTATCACCATGTTATCGGTCACGTTCGCGCTGAGCGCCTACCATATCCTCGCTTATGTCTCGATAAAGGCGCCGTTTGAATTTCTTTCAGGTAAGGTAAACAAGGAGCGCTACATCGCCAGGCACTATTACCAGCATGAAATGTTTAAGTTTATCAATGAGAACATCACAGATAAGAACGCGCTTATCTACTTTCTGGACTTCGGGCAGGACGGCTACTATAGTGACGTTGCCTACTACTACGATAAAGTTTTCCTGGGCGAGCGGTTCTTCTCTATCGTAAAAAGCGCGAAAGTCCCGTCTGATATTAGAGACCGGTTGAAAGAGAGCGGTATCACTCACCTCCTTGTCAATCTGGATATGTTTAGGCAGGATATCGACAACAACTATGACGCTGCGCAAAGAAGAATCACGCTAAAATTCGTAGAGGAGCAGTTGAGACCGCTAAAGATGATCAAATCTGACGCGATATATGAGATCAGGTAAGCTGCCTGCAAGGTGAAATTTCAGGTTTTGTAAAAAAAGGTTGAAATATCTTGTATATTGAGTAATATTATATTAATAGTATCTATTACTTAAAGGGGCGCAAGGAATATGGTCTACTCAAAGCGCAGTTATGAGCGTAAAAAAGTGGAGGTGGAGATACACTGCTCTCTTTCGATAATCAAGCATTTTTCGTTAATAGATATCAGCCAGTCAGGAGCACTGGTAAGCACACCGGAAAACCTGAAGATGGGCAGTAAATATGCGATGCACTTTAAATGCGATGACAGCGACGCGATCGCCGTTAGCGCCAAGGTGATCAGAAGCGTGCTCATGCCTCCCCGCACGAACGAAGAAGGCGTAAACGAACCGGTATATGAGATCGGGTTCTCGTTTATCGCACCGGATAAAGATGACTTGAAGAAGTTGTTGTCATTTATTGTTCATGAAGAGGAGTCGGCTTCGTAATACCTCCTCTTTTCCCCTGATATTTTTTTTATCCCCGTATGTTGACAACGCTGAATTTTACATTAAGCTTTACCTTGGTATTAAAAATGAAAGATATCGCTAAAGTGTTCATTGTTTTTTGCCGTTTATAATATATAAAAGGTGATAAATATGAGCAAGAAAGTTGTTGCGTTATTGAAGGAACGGTTAAAAAAATACAATATCAATTTGAATGATAAAGAGATTGTCGAGTTAGGTGTTAGCGGCGTTATCGATCTGATTGTCAAGCAGAAGAAGTGAGCTTCGGGTATTACATCAATTTCATGACAGCGTCCTTTCTCTTTGCACCTCTCTTGTGCGCGGCTTCACCGGTGGCAGACCTTAATTTCTCATATTTTATCGCCTGCTTGATGGTTATCCCCAGCTCCTCACTTATCATCTTGAAGAAATCCAGATCGTCATCATCATAGTGGTAGCTCTTTGTCGGGAAGATTATCAGCACGCCGATCGATTCTTTCTTGTGAGTTATCGGTAAGTATATATGCCTGTTCGAGATACCGGCCTCACCCAGGGCATCCTTTATGTCATTTGCGTTATCAGGCAGGTCCTGCGGACTGAGCACCGGTTTACTGGTATGGAACGCATATCAGCATAGAGTCTTTTTAATGTTGATCTGTTGCAGTTTTTTCAGCACTGTATAGTGCAAACCCTTATACATGTAAAGCTCGAGGGTGTCCTTATCATTTTTAAAATATATCAAGCCCTTTCGCACGACCTCAAGGTTATCAAAAAGCCTGTCTAAGAAAACGCTTAACTTCTTGTCAAGTTCATTATATTGATTCGTTGACATGAATATCTCGTTTATCGATAAAAGCTCCTGGTTCTTTAACAAGATAAATTTCTCAAACACCGTCCTCTTCGTCACATCATTTATCGATACGACATACCTTATCACATTATGCTTGTCATTAAAGACCGGCTTGACCCGCATAATACCGACAAAGTGGGACATGTCGCTACGCAGGCAGTCCACCTCGCCCTCAACATTATTTCCATATTCTGATCCTGATAAAAACTCCTCCTTGAAGTTCTTGAACGAATGCAGGGTGTCGATGTTATTGCCAATCACATCTTTTTCATGGTAATCGAACAGATTCTCCGCGGCTCTGTTAAAGTTTGTGATATTACCATCCTTATTCAGCACGATAAGACCGGTCGGTGCACAGATGAAAATATCAGTAAGTATTTTTATTGAATTCCTAAGCTTGGCGCTCGCCTTCAAAGACCCGTCCAATTTACTCATGGATTCACTCTTTACCCGCGTTATATCATCCTCAAGCTCACATAACTTCTCGTTCTTTCTGGTTATATCAGTAATATCCCTAAGCAGTATCTGCGCCTTGCATATCTCGCCGCCGCTGTCCATTATCGGGTTGAGCACACCCTGAAAGACCTTCTTTGTACCATTTGACCCTTTCTTTAAAGTAAACGTTACGCAATCTTTACCATTATTGAATATATGGGCAATGTCCTCGTCACTTATACAGTCATCGGCTATCAACGACCCAAGCGGCCTGCCGGTCAGGTCATCATCGGTACCGAAAAGAGTACCGGCTAACTTGTTGGCATACACAACGTTACTGTTCGGGTCTATCTCGATGAGACACAGGTGAAAAAAAGAGGAGACACAATGGAACTGCCGCCGTAAGTCATCGTTCTCTTGCAGCGTCTGCGACAATATATCCCGCCCCTTTTTGGACCCGCGCGACACCTTACTCAATAAGAACGCAATCGCGCCCCCCGCGAAGATGGAAAACATCGCCAAAAGGATCTCGTAGCGTACCAGCTCGTCAGTACTCACTTGATATGTATATATTTTCTGGATAGATGATAAAGTGAAAGCCACTGCGAATATAAGGAATATTACTGTAAAAAATAAGCTTAACAGGTAAATGAACTTTTTCTGTCTGTCGCTGCCCATCGCATCGCCTCAATCTGTTCGATAAGCCAGCCTACCAAATAAAAACGCTGTTTGCAACTGTTATTTACTTATGTGGCGCCCCAGCTCTCACTGGTAATCGATCCGTTCGCCACTGACCACTAAAAGCTTAATAACATCACACAGATAAACAATACTTGCTATTAGATTATTATGATGATATATTAAGGGACTGTGAGAGAGGGTTGACGATGAACGCACCGGTAAGCACTTCGCTTTACGCGAGGATAAGGGATTTTTTTACCAAAGAACTGTGGGATATTGAGAAGGAGAACCTCTCGAAGGCGGGGCGGTTTATCCGTACCCAGCTCCAGATAATATTTCTGGTGATAAGGGGGTTCATCAAGGATAAGTGTATCAACAACGCAGCGTCACTCGCCTTCGCGACACTGCTCGCGATCGTACCCTTCCTCGCGATGCTGTTCCCGATACTGAAGATATTTGACGTTCAGAACAAGATACGGATAATCATCGCTGACAAACTCGCGGCGGGCAACCAGGAGGTGGCGAACAGGATATTCGCACTTATAGACTCTATCAACCTGAAGATACTCGGGTTCGCCGGTATCGTCTTTTTCGTCATAGTCGTCATCCTGATCATCTCAAACGTCGAGCGTAAGATAAACGACATCTGGGGGATCCGCCGCAGCCGCAGCCTTCTGCGCAAGTTCACCGATTTCTTCAGCATCCTGATCATCGTACCAGTGTTCGTGTTCGTCTCGACCGGCGTCACGGCATATCTCCAGAGCCAGTGGTTTGTGCGGCAGATCCTGTCATGGGGCTATTTCTACCGGTTATACGCTTTTTTGCTCCGGTTCTCGCCATATCTCTCTGTATGGCTCGCGCTCACCATCTTTTACCTGTTCATACCCAATACGAAGGTGAAGCTGAAACCCGCGCTTATCGCAGGGATAGTCGCCGGTACGCTCTGGCAACTCGCGCACTGGGCATACATCCACTTCAGTTTCATCACACAACGCTACAACCTGGTATATGGCTCAGCGTCAAAATTACCGATATTCATGCTATGGATATTTTACAGCTGGATAATCGTTCTTTTCGGTGCGGAGATAGCGTTCGCGTACCAGAACCTCAAGACGTACCGGCTGGAAAATCTGGATTCCTCTGTCAGCCTGGGCTATGTCCAGCAGCTCGCGCTTAATATCGTCATATCGATATCAGACGCATATTATTATAAAAAGGAGCTTTGGAGCGCGAGGATGCTGTCAGAGAAGTACCTGACATCATTGAGGCTTGTCAATGAAATACTGTTTATGCTTGCCAGTGAGGGCTTTGTCATGGAGGCGTCGAATCCACAGGGGGCATACATCCCCGCGTTTGACATAGAGAACATGCAGATATACGACGTCATCCAAAAACTGACGTACAAAGACACACGCAATGGCAGGAAGATGGGCAAGGTGCTCGAGAACGATAAAGTGAGGCGGCTGTTAGAGAACGCCGAGAGCGCGTTGAAGGACTCTTTGCAGGGTATAACAGTGAAAGAGCTGATTACGACTAAATGAAAAAGAAACTGGCATACTACCTGAGTAAGGAATATGAGATACTTAACGACATCCTTATGCAGACAAAGGAGATATTAAAGAGTATCGACGCGGACGATATAGAGTATGCGGGCAGGCTCCTTACCGGTCGGGGCAAAAACATCGAGCGGGCAGACAGGTTTCAGTGTGCGGCGGCTGGGGTGCTTGATCGCGCACCAGATGATTCTAAAGAGACGCTTGCATTGCAAGAGCGGGTCACCGGTATATTAACCATAATAAATGAGTTGGATAATGAGATAAGTGAAAAGCTTTCAGGGGGTTATGCGGAATCGAAGGCCGGTTATAAAAAGGTTAAAGAATCCATGAAGCTTAAGAGAAGCTATAGTTCAAATAAGCGAAAAACATCACCTAAAAGGTTTGATAAAAAGACATAGAGACCTTACATTATCAAAAACGACTTGATCTTGTCAGCGTTACCGTGAATCTCCATCAGATTCCGCTCGTCAAGCCTGTCTAAAATGCTTGACAAGATCGATTTAGCATGTTCAAAGTCCTCAATAGAGGCCTTTGATGCTAAGAGATTCTCCTTTTCGACCGCCAAAGCGGCATCGGCGATATCAACAGAATCTGTCTCTCTCACCAAAACGCTCTTTTTTAAGGCTCCATCCTTTTTCTTATGCGCCCTGCCAGACTTATTAAGCTCTTTCTTCAGCTCGACTCGCCCGGCAACTTCAGGCAGGTCCCTTATTACCATCTTGATATATCCTCCGTAATATATCCATTATCGATGTCTACCATAGAAATAACCGCAAATCAAGGTGTTTTTTATGAGCGGCGCTATATGGCGACATCTATCGGGGCTTTCTTCTCCTCCTTCGCATCTGGTTCTTTCTTCTGAATCTTAGCGTCCTCCTTCAACTTCTTGATGACCGCCAGCCAGCCGTCCCGCAGGCTTGTCAGCAGCCCCACAACTCCGTCGATGACGCTTGTGTCCTTCTTCGAATTCGCGATGCAAAGCTGCCTGTTCATAAATTCATACAACCTGAGCAGATTGACGGCTAATTCACCGGCATCGACTTTCAGCGAGTTCATCAGCTCGGTGATGAGCGCCTGCGCACGGATCAGGTTGTTATGAGCGATTTCCACCTCGCTCGCGTCAATAGCCTTCTTCGCGAGATACAAAAACTTGATCGCGCCATCGTATAACATTATTATTAATTTCCCCTGTTCACCCCCTTCTATCTGATTCTTTTTGTACTGATAATGTGCCCCGTTCTTCATAAAAAACCCTCCTCTTCGTGTAAAACATTCCACTATTTATTATTGTTTGTAAGGTTCGCAAGCATCTGCATTATCTGCGAGCTCTGCTTCGACAGCTTGTCTATCGCCAGCTCCATCTGCATGAACTTGTTCCAGTAATACTCCTCCTTCTTCGCAAGCCTGCCCTCCCACCTTTCTATCTGGTCATCGATCAGCTCGATGTCTTTATCTATCGCGCCGTAGGTCTTTATCTGCCGCTTTAATATGCCATCCACACCGATATATGAGTATATCTGGTCAGTAAGGACTCTTGATATGCCATCACTGCCGCCAGAAGTGGTGGAGTCGTTAGCGAACAATTTGAATACCTCTTCGGAATTGTTCTCCAGGGCGTCTAATAATTTAAAATTACTATTCGAAGCATCCTTGATATAATCCGCATAACTGTCCCCTGGCGTAGGTGCGGAGATGAGATACCCCTTACGAGCATCATCATCGGTACCGATCAGCCCTGGAATTATATTGATATCGGTGATGCTGTCGAAGTCATCACTCAAAC
>JAJRZU010000157.1 GCA_024275075.1 Deltaproteobacteria bacterium
ACCTGGCAACTGCGGTTATCTGACTTCTCTGAAGAGGAGATGGGAATAGGCGAGGTGATAATTCACAACATCAACGATGATGGTTACTTGTCCGTAACTACTGCTGATCTGGCAGATACATACAGCTATATGGAGGAGAGTGTATTAGATGTCCTTAAAAAGATCCAGAACTTTGACCCGTTAGGCGTCGGCTCAAGGGATTTGAAGGAGAACCTTTTAAAACAGGCGGAAAGTTACAATCTGGATAACCCGATAGTCATCAGAATTATCAAAGAGCATTTGGGCAACCTTGAGAAGAGGAACTATAAGGCGATAGCAAAGTCTTTATGCGCCCATATAGATGATGTTTACAGTGCGTGCAAGATAATCATATCGATGGAGCCAAGGCCGGGCAGGGTATTTTCCACAGAGTACGTGCAATATATAACACCGGATATTTACTTGTTTAAAGTAGGTGATAAATACGTCATATCGCTGAACGAGGACGGCCTGCCAAAGCTGAGGGTCAGTCAGTATTACAAAAGAATATTACAAAACGGCAGTAATAATGAGAGTTCTAAGGTAACAAGGGAGTATATTCACAAAAAGCTGCGGTCGGCTGAATGGCTGATAAAGAGTATTCACCAGAGGCAAAGGACTATTTACAAAGTAGCGGAGAGTATCCTTAAGTTCCAGAAGGATTTCTTTGAAAAAGGGGTAGGGCACTTGAAACCGCTTATATTACGTGATGTCGCCAGTGATATTGAGCGGCACGAATCCACTGTAAGCAGGGTTACAAGCAATAAGTACATTTATACGCCGCATGGGTTGTTCAAGTTAAACTACTTTTTCACGAATTCGGTTGATACAATAACCGGTAATGAGCGGGTCGCGACAGAGAACGTTAAGGAGCTTATTAAAGAACTGATCGCTAAGGAGGATAAGAAGAAGCCTCTTAGCGACCAGAAGATATCGAGCGTATTAAAAGATGAAAATATTATCATAGCGAGGAGGACGGTTGCAAAGTATCGGGAAAACTTAAAAATATTACCATCAAAGATGAGGAAGCGGGCATTTTAAGCTTTGATGACAAACGCGGTATAGTTCATTAAGCATGTTTTATTATTTATTTATTGTAACGGAGGTTAATAAATGCAAATATTAGTTACTTTCAGACATATGGATGCCACGCAGGCTCTTAAGGCATATGCTGAAGAAAAAATAGCACGTGTTAAGAAATATTTATTTGACCCTATAGATGTACATGTGGTCTTAGCTGTTGAGAAAAAGAGGCATATGGCGGAGATAACCATTGTCACTAATGGTATCACAATATACGCGGAGGAAGAGACGTTAGATATGTATTCTGCCATAGACGTCACAATTGACAAAATCGAGCGTCAGGTAAAAAAATATAAAGAGAAGATCAAAGGGAAAAAATCAAATCATAGCAAGAGGCTTAGTGTCAAAATGCAGGTAGTGTCGTCAGAGAGTATTGAATCTGATACAGGGCATAAAGTCATCAAGAACAAAAGGTTTTTTGTAAAACCGATGTCTGTAGAGGAAGCGGTCATGCAGATGGACCTTATCCATAATGATTTCTTAGTATTTACTAATGCAACATCAGATGAGATCAACGTCATATACAGAAGAAAAGATGGTGATTACGGGCTTATAGAGCCTTACGACGCTTAAGTGGAATATGAATATTAGAGATCTATTAAACGAAGAAAACATAATTGTAGACTTAAAGGCAACGCTAAAAACGGATGTCTTAAAGGAGCTGGCTACTAAATTAGTCTTGGCGAACCCTGATATTGATCTGAATCTCTTGACCGAAAAATTAATCGAGCGGGAGAATCTGAGCAGTACCGGTATTGGGGAGGGTATCGCTATACCGCACTGTAAGTATCAGAACCTCGGGGGGATACTTATGTCGTTTGGAAGAAGCCTGGCGGGCGTTGATTTCGATTCCATTGACAAAAGGCCGGCAAAGATATTCTTCTTGCTGGTCGCGCCGGACACACCAAAGGCGGCCGGTGAGCACTTGCGCACATTAGCGAAAATCACGAGGATATTAAAAAGCAGTGACTTTAGAGATGCCTTGATGTCTGTGGCGACCGAGAAGGAAATCTATAAGATGATCGCGATAGAAGATGAGAAATTTTAGGCTAAAGTCAGGAAAGCAAGGTTGATGAATTCCATTTCGGTAGAGGAATTACTAAAAGAGAAGGGTAAAGATTTTCATTTACAACTCACCGAAGCGGATAAAGGTCTGACCAACAAAATATCCACGCCAAGGATCCAGAAACTTGGCATAGCCTTAACCGGTTATACCAAATTCCTGCGCCCTAACCGCATACAGATAATCGGGAACACGGAATTATCATACCTTAAGACGCTTGCTCCGCCAGAAAGAAAGGAGCGGATAAAAAAGGTCTGCGGCAAAGAAGATATCGCCGCGTTTGTCATCACGAAGAATCTGCGGATCCCGAAATTTCTACTCCAGCAGGCGAAGAGCCAGAAGATACCGGTGCTCAGGACATCTGCGGATACTGCCGCATTCATTACTATCATTACAAGGTATTTAGAAGATGTGCTCTCGCCTTCTACCGTCATACATGGTGTTTTACTTGAGATATTTGGTGTCGGGACGCTTCTGATCGGCAAATCCGGTATCGGTAAAAGTGAGAGCGCGTTAGACCTAGTGCTAAAGGGACATCGGCTCGTTGCTGACGATATTGTAAATATAAAGAAGAGGGCGCAGACAGTCCTTCTCGGGGCGGGCGCGGAGCTGATCAAGCATCACATGGAGGTTCGCGTGCTGGGCATCATCAACATCAAGGACCTGTTCGGCAGCGCTTCTGTCAAGGATATCCAGAAGATAGAGCTTGTCATATATTTATCTGAATGGGATAATATGAAAGAATACGACAGGCTTGGTATCGATGAGGAGCAGTATAATATCCTTGATGTTAAGATGCCATTATTGAATATTCCTGTTACGCCAGGCAGGAATATGACGACGATCATAGAGGTGGCGTGCAGAAACTTCCTGCTCAAGCAGATGGGTTGCAACTCTGCGCTAAACTTCCATAATGAACTACTGAAGCGGATTCAGGAAAAAACACTGCATGAATAGCATTAATATTGTCATAGTAACAGGTCTTTCGGGCTCGGGGAAGTCCACTGTTCTAAAAGTCCTTGAGGATTTAGGGTTCTTTTGCGTCGATAACCTGCCTGTAGTTTTATTCAATAAATTCCTTGAGTTATGTACGCAGACCACCGGTAACCTGAACAAAGTCGCAATCGGTATGGATATCAGAGAGAGGGATTTCTTCAAAGATTACCCCTTGACTTTTAAGGAGTTAAGGGAGGCCGGCTATGATTTTGAGCTGATGTTTTTAGACTGTTCCAGCGATGTCATTCTAAGGCGGTTCAGCGAAACGCGCCGCAAACACCCGTTAGAAGGCGGGGGCTCTGTACTTGACAGCATATCAAGGGAAAGACTCAAATTAGCGGAACTAAAGGATATTGCTACAAAAATAATAGATACGACAAAAATAAACGTTCACGAGCTGAAAAACGAGGTGCGAAAATACTACTCGGATTATTCATCACTGCACGCGATGAAGATCACATTGGTATCGTTCGGTTACAAAAATGGCGTACCGACCCCGGCGGATATTGTTATTGATGTGAGGTTCATGACCAATCCATTCTTTGTCCCTGAGTTAAAGCACCTGACCGGTCTGGATCAAGAGATACGCGATTTCTTGTTTAAAGACAATGATATCGCAAATAGTTTTATCGATAAGTTCCTCGATTTCCTGAGCTTTTTGATACCGCTGTATGAAAAAGAGGGGAAAAAGTACCTGACGATCGCTATTGGTTGCACAGGTGGCCAGCACCGGTCCGTAGCTGTTGTGAACAACATATCATCATTGCTGAAAAAAGATTATGAAGAAATAATTGTCACACATAAAGATTTGATTTATAATAAGGAAAAATGAAAGGGAACTCGCTTATGGTAGGTATCGTAATCGTAACTCACGGGGAGCTCGCCCACCACCTATTAGAGACGGCAAAAGGCATTGTGGGCGAAGCCAGGCAGGTTGCGACGCTCTCTGTCTCTGCTAATAAAGAGATTGCAAAGATAAGGAGTGATCTTTCTGACGCGATTCAAAATGTCGATACGGGTGACGGGGTGTTGATACTGACCGATATGTTCGGGGGGACGCCGTCAAACATCAGCCTCTCTTTCTTGAACGAGAAGGAGGTTGAGGTTGTGACAGGGGTCAACCTGCCGATGCTTATAAAGCTCCTATAGATGCAAGAGAAGAACGAGCTATACTCGCTGGCAAAGAAGATAGAGGTATATGGCAAGAATAACATATACTTAGCAAGTGAAATTCTAAAGAGCAGGATCGATGTTTCAAAGGGTGGGGAAAATTGAGTATTGTCCTTGCAAGAGTTGACAACAGGTTAGTCCATGGGCAGGTGCTTGAGACGTGGGTGCCTTTCACCAAGGCCAACAGTATTATTGTGCTCAATGACGATGTCTACAATAACCAGTTGCAAAGAGGTATCATACAGTCATGCGTACCGTCATATATTGAAGTGCTGATCAAAAGAATAGAGGATGTACCGTCGCTTCTTGATTACATATACAGCTCAAATATTAGGTGCATTATACTCTTTTTCAATATTCACGATGCGCTTGCAGCCTATAAAAGCGGGTTGGCGTTTAATAAACTGAATTTAGGTAATATACATTGCCATACCGGCAGGCGGCAGGTGACCCGTACGATCTACCTGAACAATGAGGATATAGAAGGATTAAAGGTGCTTGAGGGGATGAGCATCAAGATAGAGATAAAAACCGTACCACAGGAGAAGGGGGCGGATTTCTTCAAAAAAGTCGCGAAGATATCCTCATGGGCAAAATGATTGATATACTTACTGTAAGTTTATTAGGCGCTCTTTTGTCGCTGGACAGAACGGCGGTGCTGCAATCCATGATAGCAAGGCCGATTGTGACAGCCCCACTAATAGGACTCTTGTTAGGGGATGTCTACACCGGGATTGTCATCGGTGCGGCGCTCGAGCTCTTGTGGATATCGTTACTGCCGCTTGGCGCATATATACCGCCTGACGAGAATCTGGCGGCGGTTCTGACCACTTCTTGCACGATAATCGGTATGAGGAGCATAAACGTTGAGCTTCATAACGCGTTCATTGTGTTGAACATATTGTTTTTTATACCTTTCGCCTATTTTGGGAGGACGGTTGACAAATATGTCAGGATCATTAACAACAGGCTCTCAAATATCGCTGAAAGAGAGTGTGATAATTTTAATTTCACAAAAGTCGAGGCGATGAACATTGCAGGGATGCTGGTATTCTACGCATTGAATTTTATTACGATATTTATTCTCTTGTCGATGACTGTAAACATAACGCCGGCTATTTACAATGTGTTGCCGGTATTCTTTACCGATGGACTTGAGATTGCCTATCCGGTATTCCTGATAGTCGGTGCGGCGGCGGCGCTCTGGGGCAATAAAACGAAAAACTCGTTCATCACTTTTACTGTATCGTTTTTATTGTTTTCGATTATCCTTGAATTATTATAGCAGGTGGAAAATGGTTGTCATTGTAAAAAAGAAGATGAGCTTATTGTTGCTGATGAGGGTACTCGTAAGGAGTCTCTTTATCCAGTCCGGCTGGAATTTCAAGAAGATGCAGAACCTCGGATTCGCGTTCAGCATCATACCGGCGCTCAAGAGGATATATGGCGATAAGAGCGAGGAGTTGCAGGCGGCGGTAAAAAGGCACCTTATCTTCTACAATTCTCATCCGTACCTCTCGGCGCCTATATTAGGCGCCACGATCAGCCTTGAGGAGGAGTATAAACTAACGGGCGCCGGTATGGAGAACATAAATATCTTCAAGAACAGCATGATGGGTATATGCGGCGGGGTAGGGGACACTTTCTTTTGGGGCGTTGCAAGACCCGTTGCAGGTTTGTTAGGCGTTATATTGGCGCTCACGGCATATAACATATACGCACCGGTTGCATGTCTCGTATTATATAACATCGTTCATCTGACTTTCAGGGCGGCTACTTTTTTTTCCAGCTACAAAAACGGGACAGCAGTGACTAAGACAATAATGAAGATCAATCTGAGGACGCAGACGCAAAGACTCAAGAAGCTGGAGATAGTGTTACTCGGTGCGCTTTTGGCGTTGATAAAAAATAAATTTGTCATTTGCAACTTTGATGTGGTAACTTATAATTTTATCGCGATTTTATTGTTTATTTTGATTTTTTTCATTTTATACTTTTTAATTAACAAAAATATTAGTCCGGCGCTGATTGTATATATAGCGGTAACTGCTGTAATATTAATTAGTTATATATATAATTCATCGCTCGCTTAACAAGGGAGTTATATGGAATACGCAGAGATTTTTGAGATTAAGAACAAATTAGGGCTTCATGCGAAGGCAGCGGGGCTTTTTGTGCAGACGACAAACAAGTTCACCGCCGATTTTTACGTGAAAAAAGATGACATAGAGGTGAACGGTAAGAGCATTATGGGGCTTATGATGTTAGCGGCCGCGAAAGGGAGCAGGATTTTAGTCAGAGCCAGCGGCAGTGATGCGAAAGAGGGTTTAACTGAGATAAGAGAGCTTATTTTAAGAAAATTCGATGAGGAAGAATAGTAAATATGAAACATGGAAATAAAATGTATAAGTTGCAGGGTATCGCTGTTTCCCCGGGGATTGTTACCGGTAAGGCGTACCTTTTGGACAGGAAAAGGGTAAGGCACATTGAAAAGCCGATAAAGGTGGAGAGTGTCGAGCATGAGACCCAAAGGTTCTTAGAGGCGGTTGAGAATTCAAAGAATCAGTTGATATCCATTAAAGACAAAATAGCAGGCAGTAAAAGCAAAAAGCCGATCGGGCACGGGCATCTTTATATTATTGATATTCACCTGATGTTCTTAGAAGATAAGATGCTCATTGACGAAACGATAAATACGATCAGGAAGAAAGAGATAAACGCTGAATGGGCGCTGCGGCTGGTCGTAAAAAACATCCAAAAGGTATTTGATAATATCGAAGACGAGTACTTCAAGGAAAGAAGTAGTGATATCATGCACATATCCGAGAGGATTATGAGGAATCTTGTCGGTAAGGAGGAGCAGAGCATTATTGAGATCGATGAGGAGATCATAATAATCGCTCACGACCTCTCGCCGGCTGACACTGCACAGATGGCGCTTAACAAGGTAAAGGGGTTCCTCACCGATATCGGTAGCAAGACCTCGCATACGGCGATTATGGCGCGCTCTTTGAAAATCCCCGCGATTGTCGGTTTAGAGCGTATAACTGACGTCATAAATGGCGGTGACATAATCATCATCGACGGGATCAGCGGGACGGTGATCATAAATCCGAACGCTGCCACGATAAAAGAGTATGACCAGAAGAAGCTAAACTACGATGAGTATGAGAAAAAGCTTTTTGTATACAAGAAATTGCCCGCTGTCACGAAGGACGGCAGGAGGATAATCCTAAGCGCAAATATTGAGCTGATTGACGAGATACCGACTACCATTGAATATGGCGCCGAGGGGATCGGGTTATATAGAACAGAATTTCTGTATATGAACCGCAAGAATCTCCCTACCGAGGAGGAGCATTTTGAGGTGTACAAGAACCTCGTTGACGGCATCTCGCCATACCCGATCACAATAAGAACGCTTGACTTAGGCGGTGACAAGTTCATCTCCCAGATACAGCTGGCTGACGAGATGAACCCGGCAATGGGGCTAAGGGCAATCCGGTTCTGCCTCAAAGAGAAACAGATTTTCAAGACCCAGCTTCGGGCAATACTGCGCGCCAGCCATTACGGTGAAATAAAGGTGATGTTCCCGATGATCTCTGGTATCCCTGAGATACGCGAGGCGAAGGGCATATTAGAAGAGGTGAAAACATCCCTTAAGCACGACAAGACACCATTTGACGAAAATATTCAGGTCGGTATCATGGTGGAGATTCCCTCGGCCGTGACAATCGCGGATCTACTCGCAAAGGAGGTCGGGTTCTTCAGCATCGGGACTAACGATCTCATCCAGTACTCTCTGGCTATCGACAGGGTCAACGAACATGTCGCCTACCTGTACGAGCCATTGCATCCGGCTCTGCTCCGCACGATCAAGCACATCGTGGATACCGCCCATAATGCCGGTATCTCTGTCAGCATGTGCGGCGAGATGGCTGGTGAGCAGGAGTATATTCTCGTTCTACTGGCGCTCGGGCTCGACCAGCTCAGTATGAACTCGATGTCAATCCCGCGTGTTAAGAAGATCCTGCGCTCATCAAAGTACCATGACGCCAACGAAATTCTAAATAACTGCTTCAAGATGTCTACCACCTACGAGATCGAAAAATATGTCCGACAGGAAATGCACACGATGTTCCCCGACGATTTTTCGTAGGCAGGGAATAGAGAATAGAAAATAGAGGGTAGGGCGTAGAGTATTGGCGGGGTAGGGGGATACAGTTTACACTACTACAACTACTTGCATATAGCGTACGGAGTATTGAAAAACAAAACGAGATTCGATGAAGTATTATACAAAAGATGATCCCGCTGGTGCACTATCTTTATTAGATATACAAGCTGAAAAAGGGTGGCATAATGAATTGATCCTGTGAGTCCACCTCCATAACAGACTATAATCATTAGTTATATAAGAGAAGGGGGTGTAAATAGCCAGCAAAGCAACGACCGATAAGATATCTTATGTTAACTCACGCGTGGGGCTGACAAGCAGGGGAAATAATTATAGCAAACTCATAAGGCGGTCGCACTCTGATATCGTATTATAAAAATGTGGTGAGAGTCGGATCGCGTTGTCCCGGTGCGCGACATTGCAATTATTACCGATAAGCTTTGCGTACAATCTCTTAGTCTCACGATCCTTCGGTACGAAACTGACGATGCCGGATTTCTCGCCGTCGTCCCGCCTTGGTGAGATTATGGAACACCCAATCCTTCTGAGATTATCGGCGAGATAATCTGTCAGCTCCAAAACAGCGCTCCGTACTTTGCTCTGTGTCACTTCTTTCTGTAGCCTAAGTGACCCTCTAACCGCGTGGATACCGAGCATATTCATGCTACCCTCCTCAAAACGCGAGGCGTCGGGCTTCAGCGTCATACCATAATCCAGGTAATCATCGGAGTTTACTACGCTGGTGTAACCGAGATTTGTCACGTTAAGGATGTCCAAGTTATCGGATTTACAGTAGAAGAAGCCGACACCCTCGGGGCCTAACAGCCATTTATGCGAGTCCGCCGCCAGAAAGTCGATGTTATCCCTTTTTACATCGATATCAAAAACGCCCATGCTTTGGATAGCATCGACAAAGAAGAGAGCGCCTCGTTTTTGCAGCTCACGCCCGAGCTCCTCGAGGTTGACCCTGAAACCGTTTGTAAACTGAACGTGGCTTATGCTGACGAGCCTTGTTCGTGAATCGATGAGGCCTAAGATATCCTTGATGAGGACGCGACCGGCTGACCACTTGACAAACCTTACATCGACGCCCTTACGCTTCAGGTTCAGCCATGGGTAAACGTTCGCCGGGAACTCTTTTTCAGGGATGATGACATTGTCGCCATCCTTGAAATCGATGCCGTTCGCGGCTAACAAGATACCTGAAGTAGTATTATTTACAATAGCGATTTCATTAGCGTTTGCGCCTATCATGTCAGCCGCCATGCCGCGCGTTTCTTCTACATTAGATAGCCATTTTCTGTAATGAATACTACCGGTATGAAGGTATTCTTCGAGGAATTTGTTAAGATATTCCAGGGTGAATGTATTCATCGGGGAGACAGCCGCGTGATTAAAATATATATAATTATCAGCTACTAAGAAGTGTTTCCTATATTCATTCATAACGTTTGCATCACCCTTTCGCGGTCACTTTCTTCATAAAATCGGTGAACTCCACTT
Organism: Deltaproteobacteria bacterium; assembly: GCA_024275075.1. Lineage (GTDB taxonomy): Bacteria > Desulfobacterota > JAJRXV01 > JAJRXV01 > JAJRXV01 > JAJRZU01. The sequence continues at coordinate 10,011 of JAJRZU010000157.1, forward strand.
TGAACCTATCCGCTGAAAACCGCCTGGCATTCTCGATAATATCCTCGCACGCGAACCCGCCCTGCCCTGCTTCGAATCTCTTGACCGCGTCAACAAGGCTCTCGATCGTCTGGGAGTCAAAGAATATGCCCGTCTTACCGCTTATGACCGTCTCGGTGGCGCCACCCTTCCCGAACGCGATGACGGGTGTTCCACACGCCTGCGCCTCAACGGGTACGATACCGAAATCCTCTTACGCGGCGAATATGAACGCTTTCGCCCGCAGCATATAGTCACTCAAGGCATCGGCGCTCTGGTATCCCATGAGCTTGACATTCTTGCCCGCCTTCGCTTTCACCTTCTTTATGTCAGGCCCGTCACCAATGACGACGAGCTCCTTGTCTGGCATCGTCGAAAAAGCTTCCACTATCAAGTCCATCTTCTTATACGGTACCATCCGTGACGCAGCGAGGTAGAAACCAGCTTTCTCCGTATCAAGGACAGTAGCTGAATCCATAATATTAACAGGTGGATATATAACGGTCGCGTCTTTGTTGTAGATCTTCTTGATCCTGCCTGCGGTATATTTTGAGTTCGCGATATAGTGATCGACCCTGTTTGCGGTAGTAGCGTCCCAAATCCGCACATAATGCAGGATCGCCTTCGCCATCATCGCTTTTATGCCTCTGGTCAACCCCGCCTCCCTGAGATACTGGTGATACAAATCCCACGCGTAGCGCATCGGTGTGTGGCAGTAGCAGACGTGCGTCTGGTTGGAGCTGACAAGCGCGCCCTTCGCGACCGCGTGAGATGACGAGATGACCAGATCGTACCCGGACAGGTCGAACTGTTCGATAGCAAACGGCATCAGCGGCAGGTATGACCGGTACTTGCGCTTCGCAAAGGGCATCTTCTGCAAAAACGAGGTGTTAGTCGCCTTATCAAGGATAAATCCACGCCCACCCTCTGGCAGGAAATCGACAAGGCAGAATATATCCGCCTCGGGATAGAGAGAAACTATCTGCTCCAATACCCGCTCGGAACCGGCGTATGTCACGAGCCAGTCATGTACAATTGCAGTCTTCATAGCTGTAAGTATACTACACTACTTATTATTTTCCGTCAAGCAATATGTACCATCAAGATGGATTATAGGGTTAGCGCCGCTGATTTTGTGTTAATATTGACACAAAACACTCAAGCGGGCGCGTAGGGTAATACAAAAACAGATGGGCAAGCTCATACGCTTGCCCATCTGAATGAAAAGACATCTAAACAGGGCTTTTCGCCCACAATGGTTACAACAAAGGAGATCAAAAATTTACTATGTATGTTTTACTATGTATGTTTCAATGTACTATTTTTACTAAAAATTTTACTGTGTGCTTAAAGCCAGCTCACCGTGAGCATGTGAATAGCGCTTGACCTTCTCTTTACTCTTGATCCTGACGATCTCATACTTGTCTTTTTGCGCCAGTACCTTCTTAGCCAATGTATGATTGAGCGTATGACCGGATTTATCCGCGAGGAAGTGCCCGACAATCGGTTTCCCGATGAGCGACAAGTCACCGATCGCGTCTAATATCTTGTGCCGGACAAACTCATCCTTGTACCTAAGCCCGTCTTCGTTCAAGACCCTGTACTTGTCCAGAACGACTACATTATCCAATGTACCGCCCTTCGCGAGACCCTGCTTCTTCAGGATATTCACCTCGTCTAAGAACCCGAAAGTCCGCGCGTTCGCGATCTCTTTCTCAAAGTTCCTGACAGAGAATTTTAAAAGGTACGACTGGGCTGATATTACAGGGTTGTTGAACTCTATGTTGAAATGTATCTTAAAATCATTTGAAGGTAAGAGATAGGCTTTCTTGTCGCCGTCTCTCACTTTGATCGGCTTCTTGATGCGGATGTACTCACGCTCACGCTCCTGCGTCATCGCACCAGCCATCTTGATAAGGTGCACGAAAGGAGCCGCGCTGCCATCCATGATCGGTACTTCATCGGAGCTGACTTCCACTATCGCGTTATCTATCTTAAGACCGGAAAATGCCGCTAACAGATGCTCCACTGTCGATATCCTGTGACCGTCTTTTGCGATAGTCGTCGCGTGGTTCGTCATAACGACATTATCGGCAATAGCCTTTATCTCCGGTCGCGACGGGATATCGCTGCGTATGAATATTATACCGTCATCCGCGCCGGCAGGCCTTATCACCAGATCGATCTTCTTACCGGTGTGGAGCCCGATACCCGAACACTTTATCTGTCTTGCTACAGTTCTTTGTAAAGGCATAACATTTTCCCCTTATACATAAGTGCTGTACAGTGATTGAGCAATTAATGTGCCAATAATGCGGCTGTCAGGAGATGTCAAGTAAATACAGTGTATTACAAGATATTATTGTAAGAGGGGTCTTTTTTCGCATATCGCGATCGGCCATATCGTTGCAATAATACAACACTTTCAGATTAAATATTAGCATTTATGCAACAGAAAGCGGGTAGTAGGCTGGGCAGGTTTTTTTGCCCATCAACATCAACAAAGGTGACATAGCCCTCGGGCGGTTCGTCGGTGTTATCAGTGTCTCCTTCACCTTCTTCGCCGCCACCTGTATCTGCTTCGTACATGCTCTCATGGTCGCCGAACCCGTCACCGTCCACGTCCGCGTAATATGTTACGGCTGCATCTTCTTCAGCAGTATCGGCAGTAGTCTCGCCGCTCGTGCTCTCAAGACAGCTCATAGTAAAGGAAATAGTGATTGTCCTTTCTTTTTTCGACCGAGCCGCGACCGATTTTGTAATATTAATGAATATCGATGGTTACGGGCGGATCCCTATTAGATTGAACTCTGCGTTCATGGCACGCCCGGCAGGATTCGAACCTGCGGCCTGCGGATTCGAAGTCCGACGCTCTATCCAGCTGAGCTACGGGCGCACAATAATATAAACAATACATTCGGCAGGTTATGCATCATGTCTGATATTTTACTTTAGATGTATATCATTTTAATTATAATATGTCAAACAGTTTATTCCATCGCGATGGTTTCTAGTTTATTCCATCGCGATGGTTTCTAGTTTATTCCATCGCGATGGTTTCTAAGTTCTCATTACCTGATCTATTGTGTGTCGCCACTCTCACTCTTTAGCCTAATACCGGTGCTTTGCCCCGCCGAGATTGCATTATCATCAGCCGTATTATGGTATGGGTTCTCCGATGCAGTTATTCGCGTCAACGCCGCCTCGATATTCGAGATGGATTTGTTCATCCTGATAAGCTGGCGATATGATTCATTCAGGATCGACTTCATCTTGAATACAGCTAATGGCAGAACTATCCACATGACTATAAGCAGGAAAAACAAGAAGATAAGGAAAAAGCTAAGGAGGCTGAAAGAGCCCTGCGTAAATATCTTTATAAAGTCTATTTCATTCGCCATCATCGCTCTATTGCCTTGATATCCTCATTATTGTCATCATAATAATTGTTTATAACATTTACGGTATCAACTTTTGATATCCCGATATTATTACTGATAAAGTCATTCGCGTCTATCTCCGCCTTCGATGAGTCGGCGGCGGTAATACCGGTGATAATATTCTCAATAAATTTGTTCTGGTAAATCCTTGGCGATGAGTTCTTGACAGAATTGATACCTATCTTGTTCTTTATGAACTCATTCTGGTTAATAAGCGCTTTTGAGTTTCCGGTCATCGAGATCCCAAGCTTGCACTCTTTAAAGCCATTTTCATATATCTTAGGGAATGATTTATCATAAGTACCAACACCGCAGTTGTTCTGCTCAAAAGTGTTCTTAGCAATCTCAGGCTTCGAGGAGTCATAGGTCTTAATACCGTAATTGTTCTTTGTAAAATTGTTGTTGATTATATTACTTTTCATGGCACCATCGCACTCGATCCCTGTCTCGTTTCTATAAAAGATATTATAATCAATAGATACTTTCGATTTGTCAATGAACTTGACAGCGACATCGTTCTTTAAAAATATGTTGTTCTTAAACAATAATTTCGGGTTACCTTTTATAACGACAGCATTTTTCGCTCTTTCAAATTTAGAGTGCTGTAAGATCGACATTTTACTGCCATCGAAGATGAGACCGCCCCAAAGCCCGATCCGCTTTGTCGTCAGGTCTTCAAAAGAATTTGAGAAGAGAATCTGGTTCTCTTTCGTCCCTTGCGCGATCAGTGTACCACGAACGATAAGTGAGCTGAACCCCTTTGTATCCTCACTCTTCAGATATGGTATTTTTTCGTCACGCCGGCTGGACAATGGCGCGAACATCACTAATGAACCAGGTTTTATCGTAAGCACAATGTTTTTTGGTATTGTAACATCACCATCGATGAGTATCCAGCCATCCCAGACCTCATATGTCTTCATAGTACCCACTGTAGTCGGTTTCGAGAGTACTTTTGCCATATCCCTGATCAGCTTCTTCGCGCTTTTAAGCATCTTCTTGTCAGAGGAAACTTTCAGGAACGTATCAAGGCTCTTAACGGCAGAAGGGTAGTCTTTGATATGTTTATAAGCTAACCCGAGGTTAAAATAAACATTTATGCTGCTTTCGCTTAATTTCGCCGCTTCTTCATAAGCCTTTATCGATTCTTTATAAAGCCCGTCCTTGTAAAAGGCGTTACCATCTTTTATAAGCTCTGAGTAGCTTTTGGCGTACAGCGTACCAGATAAAAACAAGGTGAGCAACGAGAAATAAATAAATATTCGTGATACTTTTTTCATCTTTTACTCCCGATTTTAATGAAATAAGTCAAACAATAACTCATTAAATTTACTTATATCTTCATGGCAAACATCATACTTCCATATCATATTACGTAGCCTATTAGTCAGATAACGCATACAAGTCCGCTGAAATTTGCCATATTCTATTACATATAATCAAAACAATCAATCATTTATTTTTTTCGTACCGGCTTTGGTGCAGCCGCCTTCATCCCCTGCAACAGATTGCTCGCGCCAAGTATCGCGGCGGCGCCCTGAATACCACCGTCAGCGCCCTGGACATACACGTTTGGTACCTTGACAATCTCGGGTTGCTCAACAGCCGCCTGCAATATCTTTTCTAATATACTAAGCTGCATAACACGGGCTTCACCAAGTACTTTAGCCTGCGCTTTTTGCCCTGCGGCGATCTCAAGGAGCCTTAACTTCTCACCTTCGCCCTGCTTTTGTAACGCCAGTTTCTTCTGTTCGGCTATCTTCACCTCCATCTCCGCCGCGACAAGATTAGGCTGCTGGTCAGCTTCCGCCCGTGACTTCTCGCTTTTTATCCTTTCGTCCTGAGCGATCTTCTCCTGCTCATAGGCTTTCTTGAGCTGCCCTGCAAGTTGTTCCCTTTGCCGCGCGGTAAGCAGCTCTGGGGGGATGCCCGGATCACCGAACCGGATCTCCTTGATAGAGACGCCCGCCTTGTCACCCTCGGGTCTTATCTGCTCCTCTACCTTGTCCTCAAGCTCACCACGCTTGTCCTGAAGGTCAAACACCTTCATCCCCTCTTCGCTGACGACGTTTCGTACGACGCTCCTTATGGCCGGCGTAAGGATCTTGTCCTCTATCTGCTGAAGGCCGCCGACAGAAGCGACGACAAACGGCGCGTTCTCCGGCGCCACCTGCACCAACACGCGCAAATCAAGCGGTATCTGCCAACCCTCGACCCGTACGAGTATCGCCGGATCCGCGGCGTCTTGTGGTACCGGGAACGGCATCTCTCTCTCCTTTTGCGTTATCTCGCCCTTCTGGTTGACAATAAGGTCGATCTGCCTCTTCGTATAACCACCGATGTATTCCCACGCCTGCACCAATGTCGATATCTTTGTCAGATGATACGCTCTTTTGTTCAGATAATACATGCCCGGATAAAGCGGCTCATCCCATACGCCGATACAGCCCTTCGGTACTAACGGTACAGAAAGAGAGCCCTCTTGTGAAACGTGTGTCGGCACACATTTATCGACCTCCTGGACGTTTGATTTGACAACGCCCACTTCACCGGCGCTGATACTCGTCGCCTCCTCGATCTGCACGTCAAACAGATAGCGGTTCAGCCGGTACATCCCTGGTTTCAGTACGCTTAGCTGGGCGCCCTTCTGCCCGCCGTTTTTCAGAAAGTACTCCGCGTTGAGCATTTCCTGGAAGTTCTCTTCAGCCCAACCCGCGGCGAGAAACTGCCCCTTCTTCAGCGGCAGCCCGTCCTTTGCGGTAAGAAGACCATATTTCCCTTCGGGTATGCTGAGAAGTGGATATTCCTCAATCTCATACATCAGATTCAAAAGAAGCTCAAAATGGAATCCCGGTGCCAGCACCCTCCCCTGAGGGCCGTTTTCGCGGTTAAAGGCGATCACCTGCCCCGCCGGCATGCTCCCCCCGCCATATACCCTCTTTAAGTGCCCTACCTTGTTCGAATCGATGATTACGAACGATGTGCTCATGATAGCGGCCAGTGCGAGCACCACGCCCGCTATCCTCGAACCATACCTGCCCCACTTGACATAATTAAGCCTGTTGGCGTCGACCGCCACTCCCTGCACAACACTTTGTGTAAAAAACATTTGACCTAGAAAGAATACCGCGACTGCGATCAGTAACAAAAGTAATGTTGGTGCCATTTTACGCCTCCCATGCTAAACTTCCGCCGTATTACAATATTGATAATATTTTTCCAGGATATAACGCGCACCGGAAAAGGTCAGACAAGCTTTATCACTCCATGCTCCTGCAAATCCCTGATAACTCTGGAGAGCGGGAGCCCGACAACATTAGTATACGAACCGGTGATCTCCTCCACCATAAACGCGCCGATACCCTGTACTGCATAGCCGCCGGCTTTGTCGTACGGTTCATCGGTGTTGACATAAAACCGCGTCTCATCTTCTGAAAGCTTCTTTATCTTCACCTTCGAGACAACACAGTCGCCAAGGAGCCTGCCGCGGTTCACGTTCTGCAAACAATAACCGGTATAGACCTCATGCACTCTGCCGCCCAACAGGTCTAACATACGCCTCGCCCCGCGCTTGTCCTCAGGCTTACCAAGTATCCTGCCGTCGAGCACAACGACAGTGTCCGCCGCCAGTACCCACGCGTCAGGGTGAGTATCCGCTATCTTTGCCGCCTTCTTCTTAGACAGGCGGATAACATGCTCCTTTGGGCGCTCACCATTCATATAGTCTTCATCTACATGGGATGGTATGACATCAATGTCAATCCCCATGGCGCGAAGCATCTTTATCCTTCTTGGTGATGATGACGCTAAAATAAGATCCGCCCCCAACTATACCTCGCTTATATTATTTAATACATTGAATAAAATAGTAAATCGATCTGTTAAACTTCTTCTCAGCCTCTTCGGGAAAGAAGCAGCCGGGTAACTCTTCCCGCCCCTTATGATAAGAGACACACTTGCAACAGTTGCCTCTGCGCGAGCAGCTTGTATAAGTGCATGTACACTCTTTTAAGGTCGATTCTTTGCCGCATTCCATGGTTTTATGCACCCCCCAGAATAAAAAAATGTGGAATTATTATGACTTATATCTGAACATGATTAAATATTGTGCAAATATTTTTTACTTCGTTGTTATTACTACGTTATTTAGATTGCATATATTTTAAGCAAAATGCTGTTTTTCTCTATTTTATGCTGTTAAACCAGCCTCACTAACAATGAATTGCACATGTTATCAACAGTTTTTGTCAATAAATACTCATTATCGATACCGGTGTATTTCAACAGGCGCGCCTGTTTTATCTCTGTGTTTGATTCCCCGCATCCCGCCATTGAAAAAATCAGCGGAATCACCTTATTTTTACGCGCACATTTTCATTATAAGAGTACCAACTATTAAAGTCAAAGTAAACATCTATATTCCATATAATTTTCGGGCGGTCTCTTTCAAGTTTCAAGTGTGTGCTTTGAGCGTCATCGGGTAATGTAAGCTGTTTTTCGTATGAATAGCGTTCATCACGCGCTGAAATATCCCCACCAAGCACGATCTCTTGTTTGAATGGCGTCTCAACGCTGATAGATTCAAAGTCCAGCACTTCGAGTATCGACTCTTTGCGTAACGAAAGGACTAACCTGACCTCTTTTAACTCCCGCTTCCTTAGCTGGAAGCTGACATTGACTTTTATCTTATCACCAGAGGCATATTCATCCTTATCCACTTCACAGCTCAAATCGTTCAGGCAGCTCCTGATTTGCGCGTTACGTATATATGCCAAAAGGAATATAACGAATGTCAACCAGAACGTAACGGCGAATCCAGTCATGATAAAGGTGACGACATAATAGACCAGATGCCTTTTGGCCGGATACTTCACCATGTTTATGACAAGCTCCGCCGTAGATATAGTCGCCCCGAAAGCGAGGATGAATGAAAGCGCGGCAAAAAGACGCATCCTTATCTTCGTAGTTCGCTCTTTGACGCTCGCGATCCTGATTATCTCTTCAATGAACCTTGTCTTGAAAATCTCATCCATTATTCAGTCACCTTTTTTCAGATATTTGAGCGCGTCACCAACGGTGAATAAAGAACCTGAGACAAAGATAATCGAGCCGTCCTCGTACAGGTCATACGCACGATCCAACGCGCTTTTGACATCAGGTACACTTATCACATTCGCGTCGCTTTCAAAGCCGGTTAGCAGTTTATTCGGGTCCGCCGCGCGGTTTATCGCCGGTTTGGTCAGGATGACGGTATCAGACACGCCGCACACGCGCTTTAGTATGCCCGCGGTATCCTTGTCACTCATCACACCGATAACGCTTATGATCCTCTTACCCGCGAAGTTAGCCTTGAGCGTATCGATCGCGGTGCGCATCGACGCGTCATTATGCGCGCCATCTAATATAAGAAGCGGATCGTCAGAAAAGAGATCGAACCGCCCCGCCCACTTCACGTCGCCAAGCCCGCTTCGTATGCTCCACTCCCCCACCAAAAAGCCGCTACCCTCAATCAGTTCGGTCGCGGCTATCGCCAGTGAGAAGTTGTCAAACTGGTGCCCACCCATGAGGCTCTTCTTGATACCGCTGTACGATCTGTTGATACCGGTATAATCAAACGTATCCGCACCGATCTTCGTATACGTAAAATCGCGGTGGAGCTGGTACACCTTCGCGTCCATAGCATCCGCGGCAGCCTCGATGACTTCCCGCGCCCGCTCATCATTTACGCCTGAGATAACCTCCGCGCCCCTTTTTATGATACCCGCTTTCTCCTTCGCGATCTTTGCTATTGTGTCGCCAAGGTAGCGCTGGTGCTCCATCGATATGCTCGTCAAAACGCTCACTGTAGGCGTTACAACGTTTGTCGCGTCGAGCCGCCCCCCCATACCGGTCTCTATCACCGCGATATCCACTCCCTTTAACATGAAGTAATAAAACGCTATTGCAGTAGTATACTCAAAAAAAGTTATCTCGCAATCCAAATTAAGCGCGGCTTTCTTCTCCCGAATGATTCGGGTAATGTCGATAACGCTCGCATCGTCGATCTAGCCGCCGCCCGCGCGTATCCTCTCATTAAAATCGATAAGGTGGGGAGAAGTGTACAGACCGACTCTATAGCCGCTCTTTGTCAGCATGGACTCTATCGCGGCGGCGGTAGACCCTTTCCCGTTAGTACCGGCGATGTGGATAGTCTTGTATTTTTCCTGCGGGGAAGAGAGGGCGGCGAGCAGCTTACGAATATTTGTGAGCCCGAGCTTGATACCGAATTTCTGCAGGTTGAAAAGATAATCGATCGTCTCTTTGTAATCCATCAAATCATTTCTTTGCCGGTCGATGCTGATAAACAAAACAGGCGCTTAGTGAAATACAGGGCGCTTAGTGAAATACAGGGCGCTTAGTGAAATACAGGGTATACTATTCATTACAATGCGCCCTGCCCTATTCCCCTGGCTCAGGTTGCGGGGCATGGCAGCCATAGCACCTTGTCCTTTTTACATGAGTATCGGGTATCGGGTACTCGCCGCCCTTGAAATGGCACTTCCCGCATTCTTTGTGCATATCCCTTTTGGTAGTCGCTTTCACGGCATTCAGGTGCGTCTCGTCTGCGGGATAGTAAGAGCCCTTCTTCTCAGGCGCCATAAGGAGTACCGTTAGTACCGCCGCCATCACCAAAACGAAGGCCACATGCTTCTTTAACATATAATCCCCTTCTATGAATCGTTAGTTCATCAAAGCCATTTTATTGCAAGTAAATTTATAGCAAGTAAATTAAAAAAAATCAAATCAAATAAAATATAATATAATATTAAGCGCCTCTGAACGGCTAATAAAAGTCAGTTTTTATTTCATTGCAATGACGAGCCGCGCAAAGATGTCTTATTAATGGGATAACGAAAGGATCAGTAGCCTCTGTGGTTAAATAGAAAAACTACGGGGCATATATCGATGAGTGTAGAAAATATGAATTGACATTAAATGCTGTTTTGTCTATTATTTGGATGTTATTAATATTAACAGGAGGTGGGGATATGAGAAAGGCTTACATAATTGTACTTGCATTATCAACGTTTTTGTTCTTTATCGGGTGCGCGGATAAAGTCGAGAAATCCGACAAGCAGTATAAGAAAGGCGTAGACGCCCTGCAGGAAGGTAAAACCGATGATGCGAAGAAGTTGTTCAAGAAAGCGATCACGACAAACCCGGACAACGCGAGGGCATTGTTCCAGCTTGGTATTATACACTCTAGGATACCAGAGAATATCGAGATCGCGATAAGCTACTTAAAGCAAAGTACTGACATATTCCCGAAAAATGAAGTGGCTCATTATACATTAGCGTCCTTGTATGGGGAGAAGGGTCTTGTAGAATATGAGATATCTGAGTTACTTAAGACGATCGCGATAAATAATGACAACGATGGCGCGCACTATAATCTTGGCGTCATATATGCTCAGAAGGGTCTTTATGACGAAGCGCTCGTTGAATTCAACGAGGTGTTGCGCATAAACCCGAAAGATACAGGTGCGATGCTTAATACCGGTATCGCGTATTTAAGGAAAGGGGAAAAAGATAAAGCGATCGGGGTCAGGGATAAGCTCAAGGGCATGAACGAGAAACTGGCTGATACTTTAACTAAACTACTCGATCAGATCAAGTGAAGCGGCATATTATGAGTGAGATTAAGAATATAATCAACTACTTTGCGGCAAGCTGTCTGGGTGTCAGGTTTAAGCCTCAAAGCAAGCTGCGGGGAATTAAACCCGCAAAAAAAAAACAGGTGAGCCTGTTGAAAGTTTTTTCGCTTTTCTTTTTGTTTCTTTGTATCGCATCTGTTTCAAAGGCAGACCTCCTTATCACAAACAGCGGCAGAGAACTTAAAGGCGAAGTAAAAAGCATTGACAGCGAATCTGTAACTATCATCGTCAACAATGAAGAGAAGGTCTTAAAAAAAGGCGATATATTAAGGATAGACTTTACGAAGGATATCTCCGCAGACAGCGCCGTACCCTTGTCTGCTCTGAATGATACGCTCCTTAGCGACGCCGTCTCGAAGAAGGTAGCCCCCGCGGATTACCCGAACGCCGGTTATATAAAACTCTACAGCGAGCGGCAGTTTACCTATACAAAAGAAGGCGCTTTCATAGCGACATACCGTGAGATCAGGCAGATATTGCAAGAGCGCGGCAAGAATACCGGTATAGTAACCTTTGCGTATAAGAAGGGGGTTCAGACCGCTAAAGTCGATTATGGCAGAACGGTGAACGATGAGCTTGTCTTTAAACCAGAAAACGCTAAAAACAGCATCTATAAAAGGATGGTCACCGACTATGACCAGTCCTCTTACCGGGAATCCTCATACTTTTACCGGTACCCTGACTATGACAAGATGATGAGGATCAAATTCCCACTGCCAAACATAGTCGTCGGGTCCGTCATCGATTATCAGTTTACCGTTGAGCAGCGCATCATCGACACATTCGAACCGGTATTCAAAGAGGTCTACTTTTCGAGCAATGAACCGGTACTAAAGCAACGCCTGATAATCAGGCGCCCGAAAGATTCCGGCGATCTGAAGATATCGTCGCGCCTCATGGGGCAGGCGGGAAGCGACTTCACCTATACTGAGAAGGAAGATGGCGAATATACTGTAATCACTTATGAAAAAGAGAACATCAAACCAGTGGAAGATGAATCGTATATGCCGTCAGACGAGATGATAATGCCAAGGGTGATAGTATCGCTAAGCCCGAATCTCAAGGATATCGCCAAAGCGTACAGCAGGCGGCTTGAGAGGCTCCTTTTCATCAACGATGAGATAAGGGGCAAACTCTATGAAATATTGATCGGCGCTGACGGCAGGGAAGACAAGGTATTCAGGATATACGATTATATATCAAAGGAGATAAGCGAGATACCGATCAGCCCTGAATATTTCAGTTACCTGCCGAAAAAGAGCGATTACATATTCAGCAAAAAATCCGGTAGCAGTATCGATAAGGTGTTTATGTTATACGCTTTTTTACAGGCGGCGGATATTGCGTGCGATTTCGCGCTGGTGCGGGACAGGAACGCCGGCGGTATATTCATGGAGAATCAGTCTATCAGGCAGTTCGGGTATCCGGTAATCATCGTACCGCTTGATATCACTACCTTGTATATCACCGCGTTAGACAGGAACCTGACGATAAGGGATATCGACAGCTATTTGCAGGGCGGTGAATATATTATCGTATCTGGTGATACAAGCGGCGAAGTCCGCAAGCTCCCGCTGAGGTCACCAGAGCGGGAGAGTATCTCTGACAGTTATGAGATAGAGCTTTTTGAGGACGGCGGCATTATGGTGCTCGAAAAGAGGACGGCTGCCGGTAACAAGCAGGGCTCCCTGAGACGCTACCAGTATATGCCGAAAAAGAACCTCAGGCAGGCTATGGTCAAGCGTACGCACCGGATTCACCCTAATGCTGAGTTAAAGGACTATAAATTCAAAAATTTAAGCGACCTGTCAAAAGCGCCGGAGATGGAGATAAAGTACAGTATCGATGATTATATGATCTCCGCAGGCGACAGGTTATTCGCCTTCCAGTTGCCATCGCTCTCTTACTCCGCCTACGGGGTCGCGAAGAGTACGCGGAAGTTCCCCGTCAGCTTCGGACTGCCGATTATGACCAAAAAGAGTTATACGATAAAACTACCAAAGAACTATAAGATATACTATATGCCCGATAAATTCTCATATAAATCCGATAACTTCACCTATGAAGCCGCATACGAAGCGAATGGAGATACTATCGTCTTTAAGGATTCATATAAAAGAGCGGATACCTTTATGCCGAAGGAAGCCTACTACGAGCTGAAAAAGTGTCTTGAGACCAGGGCGGACGTAGCCAAGGGATGGATAGTCATCGAAAGGGAGCCAAACGCTCCACCGAATTAAGGGAGCCAAACGCTCCACCGAATTAAGGGAGCCAAACGCTCCACCGAAATAAGGGAGCCAAACGCTCCACCGAAATAAGGGAGCCAAACGCTCCACCGAAATAAGGGAGCCAAACGCTCCACCGAAATAAGGGAGCCAAACGCTCCACCGAAATAAGGGAGCCA
>JAJRZU010000022.1 GCA_024275075.1 Deltaproteobacteria bacterium
ACGAAATCCTCTTTCGGGTTGAAGTCGGTAATATTACCGAGCATGAACCGGCAGGTGTTCCTTATGCGCCTGTACGACTCGCACAGCCGGCTGAGTATCTCACCGGATATCCTTATCTCATCGGTATAGTCTTCCGCCGCCCCCCATAGCCGCAGGATCTCGGCGCCGTGTTTCTTTATCACTTCATCCGGCCTTATCACGTTACCCATCGATTTTGACATCTTGCGGCCATTACCATCGACGACGAACCCGTGTGTCAGGACGGTGCTGTACGGCGCTCTGCCTCTTGTTCCGACGGACGCGAGCAGCGAGCTGTGGAACCAGCCTCTGTGCTGGTCAGACCCCTCAAGATACAGATCCGGCTGCTCCTTCAAATAGTCGCGCGTCTCACACACCGCGGCATAGCTGACACCAGAATCGAACCAGACGTCTAATATGTCCGTCTCCTTTGTGAACTCGTTGGCGCCGCATTTCGCACACTTCTTACCCGCAGGCAGAAGCTGCTTAGCTTCCTTCGTGAACCATGTATCGACACCGCCCTCACCAAACAGCTTTATCAGGTGCTCCATCGTCTCCGCGTCCGCGAGTATCTCGCCGCATTTTGCGCAGTAGAATACCGTTATAGGTACGCCCCACGCGCGCTGCCGCGAGATGCACCAGTCTGGCCGGTTCTCGATCATATTATGTATGCGTTCCTGGCCCCATGCCGGGATCCAGTTCACCTTGTTTATGCATTCGAGCGCCTTTTTCCTGAGACCGGTCTTGTCCATCGAGATGAACCACTGCTCTGTAGAGCGGAAGATTATCGGTTTCTTGCACCGCCAGCAGTGCGGGTACGAGTGCTCGACCTTCTCTTCCTTGAAGAGCGCGCCCAGCTCATCGAGCTTCTGCACGATCTCCTTGTTCGCGTCAAAGACGAACTTGCCGGCAAACAGCCCGACATCGTTAGTGAACCTGCCCTCGTCATCTACCGGTGCGTATATATCCAGCCCGTTTGCGAGGCCGATCTCGTAGTCGTCCTGCCCGTGACCGGGCGCCGTGTGTACGCAGCCGGTACCGGCTTCGAGCGTCACATGATTCCCGAGTAGCACGATGGAATCGCGGTCGTATAGCGGGTGTTTAAACTTCGCTTTGTCAAGTTTGTCTGCACAAAACTCGCAGATTATCTTATAATCGGTGACGCCGCCCTTTTGCATCACGCTCTCGACAAGCTCCCTGGCCATGACGACCGCCTCACCGGCAATATCCACGGCGCAGTAAACGAAGTCCGGGTGCAAAGATACCGCGAGGTTCGCCGGTATCGTCCACGGCGTCGTCGTCCATATCATTATGCTGACTTTCCTGCCGGTAAGCTCGGGCAGGCGCGCCGCGATATCATCAGCCGCCGGGAACTTGACGTAAACCGACGGGGATGTCTTGTCGGCGTATTCCACTTCCGCTTCGGCGAGCGCCGTGTTGCATGACGCGCACCAGTATATCGGTTTCTTACCCTTATACAGGCTGCCGTTCAATATAAACTTGCCCAGCTCCTCGATTATCTTCGCTTCATACGAAAAATTCATCGTAAGGTACGGGTTGTCCCACTCACCAAAGACACCTAAGCGCTTTAACTCCTCTTTTTGGATGTCGATAAAGTTCGCGGCGTAATCCTTGCACAGTTTCCGGATCTGATCCTTCGTCATGCTGTACTTCTTGCGCCCGATCTTCTTCTCGACCTCTATCTCGATAGGGAGCCCGTGGCAGTCCCAGCCGGGTACATACGGGGAGTCGAACCCGCTTTTCTGTTTCGATTTGACGATAATGTCCTTCAATATCTTGTTTAACGCGTGCCCTAAGTGTATCCTGCCGTTCGCGTATGGCGGGCCGTCATGAAGGATGTACTTCTTCCTCCCCGCCGATGCCGCCCGTATCTTACCGTAAAGATCGTTCTCCTCCCACTCGTTGAGCATTTCGAGCTCTTTAACGGAAAGGTTCGCCTTCATCGGAAAGCTTGTCCTTGGTAAATTCAACGTATCCTTATAGTTCATTGCCGCCTCCGGTTTCGTTTAAGAAGGGCATGTTGCCCAATAGAATATAAGGAATTTGTATTGTAAAGAAATTCCCCATTCGCCTCTGAGCATCTATATGCTGTCGGCGCCCCTTTTTTTCAATAACTTACAAGCGTTACCTGTTCTGAAACAAGGAGGTTTTTCTCTTTGCAACAGTCCTAAGAAGTAGCGATTTTAACATAATGGATATTATTGTCAATAGATTAACGCCATCGCGATGGTTTTTCAGGGGTGGCTCGAAGTAACACCTTTGCGAGACCATAAAAAAGGCGTGCAGAACCCCTGCACGCCAAGACAACCCGAGGGCATGATGCTAATTATGAGCCGGACTCTTTATCTTTATAGTACTGTACCTTATCCTTTACCCCGAATTTCTTCAGGATATCTTCTAACAGGCACCAGTTTGAGAATACTGACTGGATCAGGTTGAGCCCGACGAAGAGTGTGAAGAAGAACCAGTATTTGCTGACGTAGAGCCAGAGCGCCAGGCTGATCAGGATGAAACTGCCCGCGAATAATCTTACATATTTTTCGATATACATTGTGTTTTACCTCCCATTTTATATTTATCAGCAGTGCACCGTTGGTGGGGACAGCCCACCCTACAGCTGATAGTGGCTTCGTTGATAAAATTTATGTTATCCACAAAGTATGCGCGCAATTACTGGGCATTATGCCCTAAAAGCTGTAACGTAGCTGCGTGTATATGTTATCGTTCTTGTCGAACTGGCCATACATCGTGTACTCCTCTTCGCCGCCGAAGATGTTCGCACCGATAGCGGCGTAAAGGTTGTCGCTCAGGTTATACTTTATCTCAGGGTTCACATAGTAATCCTTGTCAGTCGGGCTGTACTGGGCATAGACGGAGAGCCTGAGCGTCTGGTACAAAAGGAACTGTGTCAGCCGCAGCGACGCGACCCGCCGTATCTTGTCGCGTTTTACCGCGCCTTCTGGCAGGTTCGCCTCATACTCATCAAAATCCTCCATCACCTCGGCGTAGTACTGCATACCGATGTTGAAGTCCGCGAACAGCTCCTTCTCAAAGCCCGCCAGGTACCTCTGCTCACTGTTCTTTACCATGGGGTCGGTGCCGTCCCCGTCGTCAACGGATATGTAGCGCCCGCCCTCGAGCTTCGCTACCCCGCCTAAGAGCGCTCTTAATAGCGACGCGCCGTACGCGTTAAGCTTTGGGTAGTATGTCTCGGCGGTATCCTCGAAGAACCGCATGTGCGGCTCCCTATAGTACGTGCGGTGCGCGTACAGTGAGATATCGGTATCCGCCGCGTATTTCGACAGTCTGAGCGATACCTCGCTGTTCGATATATCATTTTCGGGCAGCGTCTTCGTCACGCTGGTCACGCCCTCTGGCATCTCCGGGCTATAATAATAGAGCCTTTCGCCGTCGGCCAGGACGTCCTCCTCGAAGAACGGCGTCAGTATGAGTTCCGCGTCCACGATATCGCTGAAGATATCCGCTTTGAAGGAGGTCGTCGCGATCTTCATGTACTGGAGCGGCCGCCCGGCGAGCAACTACTCCCAGTTCTTCGGGAAGAGATCGTTGATGAAGAGAAGATCGCCCGTCCCCCACGTGGTTATCTGCCTCCCGAACTTGAGGTCAATACTCTCAAAACCGAGCGTTATGTACGCTTCCCGGATATCTATGTTGTAAGCCTCGTCCGCGCTCAGCTCATCCTTTATGAAATCGGCCTTGACAAAGAACGAAGCGTTTAGCGGGTCGTAGCTCTCTTTCGCGAGCTCGAGCTGGAGCCGCTCCTCGGCTATGATGTAGTCATCGTCACCGGTCACCCTTGATGAATAGTTGAGCCCGAGGAAGCCGTTTAGCGGTATCTCCTCTCCGGCGAACGCGTTTGTTGTAAGAAAGATAACGACAATGATAATTATAAGTAATCTTTTCATCTTCACTCCCATAATAGTTGTTATAATAATTAGTTACTTCCTTAGAGTATGCGCACAATTATTGGGCATTATGCCCTCCTATAAAAACATTTTTTTAACCACAGTTTTTGTTGCGTTGCGCTTCGCTTAACAGCAACCTACAACGTCCCCCCCTTCCCTTGATAGGAGGGGGCGAGGGGGTGGGCGAGAGTTAGCGCAGGTATTTTTTTGGCGGTTTTTTCAGGTACCGCTCGGTGAATATATTATCCTTGATACCGACGTTGTACTCTATGCTGCTAAACTCTACCAGGCTGTAATGGTTCTTCTTCACGTCCATCATCTTCCGCTTCGTAATCGTCGGGTAGCCCTGCACGGTCTGAATCTCCAGCGCCTCGAACACTTTGTACACCGCACCCTTGTTGTTAAAGTACTCGCGCCTGACTGGCAGGTACGTCGCCTTATCGATATAATTCATGACGTAGGTGAACGCGGCTTTCTCCTTTGGTGTGCTCTTGATAACGTATACGTCATAGCCTTCCACCTTATCTTCCTTGATAAACTCGTGCGTGTCGTCAGAAGTCGCTCGACCGGACACGTCCTCGTATGAGAAATCAGACCCGACGAACGAAGAATGCTTATCCGACGCGGCGATCCGCTTCACCAGATTGATTACCGGTATGAACAGCCAGCGGGAATCATCTCCCCCCATCTTTTTTAAGACAAGGAACGTTGTGCGTTTCACATCTTTCGGTTTGTAGAAGTATATGTAATATTTCTGCTCCCCGCCGTCGGTCGTGTCCTTGCGCAGCATGGTGAACACCCGCAGCCGCTCCTTACCGGATTTGTTGACGAGCCTCATCGTGACCTTGGCCCTGCCGTCATCACCGGAATAGAAATAGACATTGTTAGACTTGTCCATAATCTGCACCGCGTCCTTTGCGGCATAGGCAGCGGTCGCGAAAGAGAGCGCGATTATCAACGTTATAAATATTTTTTTCATGTTATCCTCCTTTAAATTCTTTTTTAACCACAGTTCTTTTGGTGGGGACAGCCCACCCTACAGCCCGGTGGTTCACAGCATCCTTATTACTTCAACCCCAGGGGTTTTTTGAACATCTTGATAAACGGCAGCAGCAGTAAAAGCGTGCTGGTGCAGCTAAGCAGCATTATCGTCGCCAGGAACATCCCGACCGTTTTGTATGGTACTAACGACGCAAAAAGGAGCGGCAGGAACCCGACCGCGATTATCACGGCGTTTCTTACTATCGCCCTTGCCGGCTCCGCGAATATCCCGTCCACCGTATCCTGATAGTTACCGGCGACGGCGTATCTCAGGCGGAACCGTTCGATAAAGTGTATCGCGAAATCGACGGAGAGCCCGAGCGTCAGAGAAGATAGAATCGCAATCGGCATGTCGTAATCCTTCCCGATGAGTCCGACGACACCGTAAGTAAATAGTATCGTAACCGTCAGCGGTATCATCGAGATCAGCCCCCAGATAAATGATCTGAACAGGATCGCCATCAGGATAAAGACGATCACAAAGCTGCCAAGGAGCGATTTCAGCATCCCGCCGACCATCGCTTTTTGCCAGATGATGTTGATGTAGCTCAGTCCCGCCCAACCACTTTTCAGCCCGCGCGGCGCCGGATTTTTCTTCATATAGTCCTCGGTGAAGCTGACAATGCGCTCGATCTCCTGGTTATCACCCTTCTTAGATTGTATCCAGATATTGGCGCTGGTGTAATCGTAATCGACGAAATTATCCAGATCGTCAGGCTCACCGGACATCAGGTACAAAAACAGGTACTGCGCGATCTCCTCTTGCGTGTCTGGCACAACATCATACGCTGGATCCTCGCCATGGAGGATATAGTTGATCCTCTTGACGACGTTCGCCAATGACGTGGTCTTCCCGATATTCGGCACGGCTCTCAGCTCCTTTTGCAGGGTATCGATATATTTCATCACCTCAGGGTCCTTGATAACGCCCTCTTCGGCGCCGGTAAGCACCAGAAACGGCATATATGTACCGCCAAGATGCTCGTTGAGCACCCTGTCGGCTACCCGAATCTTATGGTTCTTCTTGAACCAGTTCACCGGATTGTCATTCACGTTGATCTTTGTGATACCGTAGATAGATACGAGCGCGATTACAAAAGATGCGAATATTATCTTCCCGCCATTGTTCAACACTACCTTTTCAAGCAGCTTCAGTATACTTATCAACCGCGTAGTTTTTTCTGTATCGCAGCTGCTGTAACTTTTTTTAAGCGATTCCTCGTTGACGGTCAACACTATATACGCCGGTACAAACGTAACGGTGAGGAGCCATGCGGCGGCTATGCCAAACGCGACAAACAGACCAAATACCCGCACAGGCGGTATCGGTGTGAACGCGAGCGACGCGAAACCGGCGGCTGAAGTGAGTGACGTGTAGAGCATCGGTTTGAACAGCTCGTTCATCACATGGAGCAGCGTATCCTTTTTATTATTGTACCGGCAGTAATTATCGTGGAATTCGCTCAGCACATGTACGCTGTCCACAACCGATATCGGCATGAGGAATATCGGTATCATCGAGCTCATTATGTGCACGGTGTTACCGGTGCCGATCAGCAGCCCCATCGTCCAGATTATGCTTATCATCGACATTATCATCGGTGATACGACGAGCGAGATTTTTTTGAAAAAGTACAGCATTATCAGGAAAACCAAAAGCCCGGCGAGCGGTGCGGAGATACCCATCTGTACGAACATCTCATAACCGAAGGTGTCTTCGGCGACCGGCAGGCCGGTGACATAATGGCGCTCGCCACCTAAGTATTTAAGCGCTATCTCCTCTACCTGACCGGCAATCCTGAAACTGAGATCCTTACTCTCAATCGGTATGAACAATGCCAGCGCCTGCCCGTCTTCAGAGATCATCAGCCCCTCGAAGAGAGGGTTGCCCGCAAGCTCGTTACGCAGCTTTTGTACCTCTTGGTCGGTTTTGGGCGCGCTTGGCATGATCTTGCGCACAACCAGCGTATCATCCTCGAGCACAACGTTATTTGTCGTCGTTGGGCTGAGGACATCCTCGGCGATGACGCCATCTATCTCAAGGATATCATTGGTGATCTTCTCGACTCTCGCCAGCGTGTCCACATTAAAGACACTGTCAGAAGCGGTGATGCCCAGTACGATGAAATCGCTCAGACCAAAACGCTCCTTCACCTCATCATGAAACACCCTCGCATAGTTGTCCGCGCTTAACATGTTCTCCGGATCCGTGTCGATCTTGATACCGGTCGCCATCGCCCCGAATAAGATGGTCAAAAGCACCGTAATAATAATGACGGTCTTCGGCTTCTCAATCGAAAATTCCGTAAGTTTCTTAAGCATCTATTAACCCCCTTTGTCCTTATAATTTTTACCGGCCACAATATATGAATATCTATATATAACATAATATATATCCCAGCCGGACGTTTGTCAAGTACTTTTATTATTATTTTGTGTTATTTTATCATATTTGATATAATGAGCGCATGAAGCTCCAGCCGGTTATAAATTTATTCAGAGAGCGCTTGGTCAAATCCATTATCTTTTCTATAGCTTCATCTATTGTTGTCATTTATTTACTGCTCACCTCGAATATATTCGATACGTTTGAACTAAAGACATTAGATTATAAGTTTTCGCTTCGCGGGACAAAACCTGTCGCGTCTGATATCGCAGTGGTTTTTATCGGTAACCAGGATATTCAGGATATCGGGATATGGCCCTGGCGCAGGTATTATCACGCTCTGCTCATCGATACGCTGAAGAAGAACGGTATCGCCCAGATCGGGTTTGACATACTCTTTACCGACCACTCGAAGAAGGAGTTCAAGGACGATGACTTCGCGCTGGCATACTCCACGAAAGAGGCCGGCAATGTGAATTATATCTCTTTTTTCGGGTACTTTGAGGATGAAGCGTTTTCTGAAGAGGAGCGGGATGTGGTCGTCGATACCGCACCTTTGCCCCCTTCGCTCGCGAGATACTCCTTTGAGCTGCCGAAAGGTAAGGAGAAGCTTTTCAGGACGGCCACGAAGCACACACTGCCGATACCGGGCATCTTAGGCGCCGCCCAGGGTATCGGTTATGCGGACTGCCTCCCCGACGACGACGGCGTGACACGGAACCTCCCGATGCTTGTTAATTATAACAACAGGTTATACATGTCATTCACCCTTATCCTCGTGACTAACTACCTTGGGGTGGCAAAAGAGGATATCACGATAAACCCGGGGGAATCCATCATCTTGCTAAAAGGTGAGCAGGAGTATGTGATACCGATCAACAAAAAGGGTTAGATGATAATCAATTTCAATCACCGGCTGGATGATTTTCAGGCGTATTCTTATAACCAGACGCTGCAATCCGAACTTTACCCGGAGCTCGCTGTATACGACCTGTCAGAATTAAAGGGGAAGATCGCGCTCGTCGGTACGACCTACACCGGTAACACCGACCTCCGCCCGACGCCGTTTGACCCCGCGTTCCCTTTTTTGTGCCTGCAGGCTACCGTTGTGGACAATATACTCCAGCAGGAGTTTATCTACAGGCCGGGCATAGCGCTCAGGATACTGCTGATAGTCTTTTTCTGCTTCCTTGTCAGCGTCTTGTGCAGCTACACGAACCCGGGGATAAATTCGGGTATCACTCTTGCGGTGATAGTCTCGTACCTGTACATGTCATACTTTGTCTTCAAATATTACGGCGTATGGCTCGATGTGATGTTCCCGCTTATCGCGATCCTGCTGCCGTACATCGTCATGACGACTATACATTACATATACGCGCTCTTTGAGAACATACAGTACCTTGAGCGGATGAAGTACCTTGGTAACCTTGTCGAGTCATCGCACGACGCTATCTTCAGCTTCGACCTCGATGGCGGCATCATCTCATGGAACAGCGGTGCGAGGCAGATATACGGCTACGACACCTTTGAGGTGCTTGGTAAGTCGTGGGAGATTTTCGCGCCGCCAGATAAGAGGGACGCCCTGCTCAAGATCGTCAGGGCAGCGAAGTCCGGCCGCTCCACCACAAACTATGAGACGAACTTCATCGTGAAAGACGGGTATACGATACCTGTAAATATATCGGTATCACCGATTATCAGCGCGAAAAGCGAGACAAGCGGCGTATCGGTCATCTCCCAGGACCTGACGGAGCGCAAGCGGCTGATGGAGCAGATAATGGAATCAGAAAAACTCGCGGAGGTCGGGAGACTCTCCGCCGGTCTCGCGCATGAGATGAAGAACCCCCTGACACCGATTATCTTTTATGCGGAGAACCTGTCTGAAATCAAGGAGATAGCGATAGAGGAGCTGCACACGCAGGCAGGCGTAATAAAGTCTGAGGCGGGCAGGATATTAAAGCTCGCGACAGACCTGCTCTCTTTTTCCAGACCGAAAGACGAGACGATGAAACAGATAAATATCAACGATGTCGTCAACGATACTGTCCTGCTCATCGTCTATCAGGTGAGAAAGGCGGGCTCAGAGATTGAGAAGAACCTTGCAGAAAACCTTATGATGATAAAAGGGGAGCCAGACAAGATAAAGCAGGTGCTGATAAACCTTGTCATGAACGCCGCGCACGCTATGAAGGGGAAGAAGGGGACTATCACGCTCACCACCCGCAACGTGACCGAAGACGGCAGCAGGCTCGTCGAAGTAGCCGTCGCGGATAACGGCTCGGGTATGTCGCAGGATGTGAAAGACAACCTGTTCAAGCCGTTCTTCACCACCAAACCCAAAGGTATCGGTACCGGGCTCGGCCTGTACATCAGTTACAATATCATCAAGCAGCACGACGGGACAGTACGCGTCAAGAGCGAAGAGGGCGTCGGCACCACGTTCATCCTGCGGTTCCCGACCAGTAAAGGGGCGTGAGGGGCTGGTATTGACGAGACCTGTCAACAGCGGGAGTCATCCCTGACATAACTTATACGAGATAACAATGAGTTACAGGTTGATCGATCATACCGCGGACACCGCCATCGAGGTGACCGGCGTTGATATGAAGTCGCTGTTTGCGAACTGCGGGTACGCGCTCTTTGATATATTGTATGACACGAAGAGTGTGCGCTGTGTGAAGAACTATGAGGTCACGGCGACCGGTGCGGCGCGCGAGGCACTCCTCATCAATTTTTTGCGTGAACTTTTCATCAAATTTGTGGTATATAAAATAGTATTAAGGGAGATCGAGATCACAGCTCTTACTGGTGACACGTGCACCGCTACGGTGCGCGGGGAGGTGTTTTCTCCCGCGCGGCACAAGCAGAAGGCGGATATCAAAGCAGTCACGTACCATAATGTGAAGATCACAGGGAGCGGCGCCGGCCTCAAGGTCTCGATCGTCTTTGATACATAGAGAGAGTGTTGTCAAATAGAAAAAACAGGTATTCCTCAAAAACGCGGGGTTGTAAGTTGTTGATATTGCGGGGGTAGCCGACAACGGAGGCGAAGGGGCCAAGCCACTTGAATTGGATTGGGCATCATGCCCATAGAGGGAAAATGTCTGAGCATATAATAGAAAAGGTAAGTGATTTTAAGTACATCATACGGAAAACCGGTGCGATGCGCGTTCCGGCGGTCATTTACTCGAACAGCGCGTACCTTGACCTGATCAGGAAGGACGCGAGCTACCTGCAGCTTGTCAATGTCGCGACGCTGCCCGGAATAATCGGGGCTTCGCTCGCGATGCCTGACATGCACCAGGGGTACGGTTTCCCGATTGGCGGGGTCGCCGCGATGGACCTGGACGAAGGCGTCATCTCCCCGGGGGGAGTCGGTTACGACATCAACTGCGGGTGTCGGCTTGTGCGGACGAACCTCACTTACGATGAGGTGAAGGGCAGGATAACCGACCTGATAAACGCCCTGTACCGGGCGATACCGACGGGTGTCGGCTCGAGGGGCTCTTTGAAACTGTCGAAGAAGGAGGAGCGCCGCGTCGCCGAAGAGGGCGCAGGGTGGCTCATCAAGAAGGGTTTCGCCGAACGCTATGACACAGAGCACACGGAGGACGGCGGCTGCATCAAAGGTGCGGACCCGGATCTTGTAAGCGACAGGGCATACGAGCGCGGCCAAGACCAGCTTGGTACGCTTGGTTCGGGGAACCATTTTCTGGAGATTGGTGTTGTCGATGAGATATATGATGAGGTCGCGGCAAGGGTTTTCGGGCTGTTCCTGAATGGCGTGGTCATCTTTATCCACACCGGTTCGCGCGGGTTTGGTTACCAGGTCTGCGACGATTACCTTGAAAAGATGGGCAGATACACCCGAAAAGCCGGCATCATCCTGCCCTACAGACAGCTTGCGTGCGCTCACTTCGCATCGAAAGAGGGGCAGGACTATTACCGCGCGATGAAGTGCGCCGCGAATTACGCGTTCGCGAACAGGCAGCTCATAATGTTTCACGCCGCACAGGCTGTCTCGCGCACGCTGGGCAAGTCACCGGAAAATCTTGGGTTGCGTTTAGTATACGATGTGTGTCATAATATCGCCAAGGTAGAGGAGCATCTTGTGGACGGGAAACCGAAAAAGGTGTGCGTACACCGCAAGGGCGCGACGCGTTCTTTCCCCGCCGGGCACAAGAACGTGCCTGCCGCGTACAAGAGCGTGGGGCAGCCGGCGCTTATCCCCGGCGACATGGGCAGATATTCATACGTCCTGACCGGTACGCAGACGGCGATGGAGGAGTCTTTCGGGAGCACGTGTCACGGCGCCGGCAGGGTCATGAGCAGGCGT
This sequence comes from Deltaproteobacteria bacterium, assembly GCA_024275075.1. GTDB lineage: Bacteria > Desulfobacterota > JAJRXV01 > JAJRXV01 > JAJRXV01 > JAJRZU01. The sequence continues at coordinate 11,732 of JAJRZU010000022.1, forward strand.
CAGGCGATAAGAGAATCCCGCGGTCGCCAGATCACAAGTGAGCTCGGCAAAAAGGGAATATATGTAATCGCGAAGAGATACAAGACGTTGAACGAGGAGATGCCAGACGCGTACAAGGACGTGTCGAAAGTCGTCGAGGTCGTCGACAGTATCGGTATATCAAAAAAAGTCGCGAAGTTAAGACCCCTGGGCGTAATAAAAGGGTAGAGGGTTTTATAACAATATAACGACTATTACAGGAGGGTTAGGAGCACATGAAGAAGGTATGGATTTTATTGGTGGTTTTGCTGACCGCAACTTCGCTCTTTGGCTGTAAGAAGCAGAGGCAGGAAGTCACAATCGAGACGAATGACGGTAAGATAGTCATCGCGCTATTCCCGAAGGACGCACCGAAAACGGTGGCGAATTTCCTCAAGCTTGTCGATGATAAATTCTATGACGGGCTGACGTTCCACCGGGTAGTGCCGGATTTCGTCGTGCAGGGCGGCGACCCCCGCGGTAACGGTACCGGCGGCCCGGGGTACACGATCAAGTATGAGGCGTCTGCCCGGAAGCATTTGACCGGTTCTGTCGCGATGGCGCGGAATAAATCGTTGGACAGCGCCGGCAGCCAGTTTTATATCTGCTACAAGGAGCTGCCGCACTTAGACGGGCAGTATACCGTATTTGGTCAGGTTATCTCAGGGATGGATGTCGTCAACAAGATACAGCGCTGCGATATAATGAAAAGGGTGTATATCTCGTCGTCGGACTAAGAAGCGTTCTGTTTTAAGAGCGATATCACTGCGTTATAGTCCGGCTGCTTGAATATCGCGCTACCGGCGACGAAGATGTCGGCGCCCGCGTCAGAGGCATCTTTGATATTATCTGGTGTGATGCCGCCGTCTACCTCTATCTCGACAGGGTATCCCATTTTTGCGCAGTAGTCCCTAAGGCGGCGGATCTTGTCGGTGCAGCTTTGGATGTAGCTCTGCCCGCCGAAACCAGGGTTCACCGTCATTACCAGCACCATGTCTACCTGCGGCAGGATATCATAAAGCAGGGTAAGCGAAGTACCGGGGTTTATCGCGATGCAGGGCCTTGCGCCAAGCTCCTTTATCCTTTGCACAGTGCGGTCTATGTGGGCGGTCGCCTCGATGTGTACGGAGATTATGTCCGCACCGGCATCGGCAAACGCCTGGAGATAGTTATCCGGGTTCAATATCATGAGGTGAACATCGAGCGGCGTGTCGGTTATACCCTTCACCGCTTTGACGATCAACGGGCCTATCGTGATATTCTGGACAAAGTGGCCGTCCATCACGTCAATATGGATGTAATCGGCGCCGGCGGACGCGACCGCGGAGATCTCCTCTCCTAACTTGCTGTAATCAGCCGACAATATCGACGGCGCTATCTTTTTCATATCTCTCCTTTTTTTATCACAGGGGCACAGAGTACACAGTTATATCGTTGGGTTACGGCTGACGCCTAACCCGGCTTACAGTTCCTGTTATCCTTAGAGTATCCGCACAATTATCGGGCATTATGCCCGCCTGACCAGAACCGCGGCGAAGAACCCGCCGGTATTGTGTTTATGCGGGATCGTTTTGAAGAAACCGTTTTTATCGACCATCCCAAGCCTCACAAGATCCGGGTCTCTAATTTTTTCTAACACATAATCATCATTATTATCAAGGAATTTTTTTATTACATCCCCGTTTTCTTCACGCGTGATGGTGCAGGTGCTGTATACCAGCCGCCCGCCCGTTTTCAGATATTTTGACGCGTTTTGTAAAATAGTGTACTGCAACTTCTCCATCCTAGTTACATCATCGAATGTGACTTTATACTTTATCTCTGGTGTCTTGCGCACGATCCCGAGGCCGGTGCAGGGCACATCCAGTAATATCCTGTCCGCGAAGAACCCTTTGGTAAAGGGGAGCGGCGCCTTCGCGTCACAGCAAAGCAGGCTCACGTTGTCAATATCGTACCGGTCGATGTTATCTTTGACCTTTCGCAGCCTGTGCCGGTGAAGGTCGCACGCGATCACGCCGCCGCTTTTGATACGCTTCGCGATACCGACTGTCTTTGTACCGGGCGCCGCACACAGGTCAAGCACAGTATCACCCTCCCTTGGCGCGAGGATATCCACAATGATCGAAGAGGCGGCGCTTTGTACGATGAAGCCGCTCTGAAGGGCAGCGGTCATATCTGAGAGCGATGAGTCCAGGGTGAGAGTGTAGCTCCCTTTGGGGAAATCAAGCTTCTCGTACCGTATGCCCTGCGCGGTCAACGCCGTTTCCAACTGGCGGGGATCACCGGTTGACTTTACCACGAGTTTCGGCGGTGTGTTGGAATATCTGAATAGTTCGACCGTGTCATTTGTACCGATGTCGTCGATCAGGTACTTTGTCAACCAGAGCGGGAAGGAGAAATAGCGCGATATCTCGTTTGGGTCGGTTAAGGGCGGCTCGTCAAGCAGGCCGTCCTTAACCCTCGCGACACTGCGCAAAACGGCGTTGACAAAGCCCTTTAGAAATGGTTTTTTTGATCTATTGACGATCTCCACCGCCTCGTTTATCACGGCGAAATCCGGCACTTTTTGCAAGAACATCAGCTGATATACAGATACCCGTAATATATTCAGGACATAACTATCTACCTTCTTCTTTTTCGCGGTGTGTTTATAGATAATCGAATCGATGAACATCTTATTTCTAAGCGTACCGTAGACTATCCGGGTAAGGAGTTTCCGGTCATTACTCTTTATATTTGAGGAGCTTATAAGATTGTTTAGGAGAACGTCTGAGAACGCGCTTTCACGTTCGGTCAGGAGAATAATATTCGCTGCTTTTTCTCTAATATTGATTTTTATGTCAGGGGAGTCAGGGGGCATGGCTTATTTAAATAGTGATTTAAAGAACCCCTTCTGCTCTTTTTCCTTCCTCATCGACATCAATCTAAGTTCCCGCTCAGCCTCATAGTTCTTGGGGTTCAATGTATACGCTTTATGGAAGTGCTTCTTCGCAAGGTCAGGTTTTTTCTCTAATTTATGGATACTGGCTAAGTAATAATGCGCCAGATCCAGGTTCGGGTTCATAGAGATCACCCTTTCTAATATCTCCTTTGCCTCTACCCTGGCCTCAACAGGATCTATCTTAGGATCTTTAAAGATCGTTATCGCGTAATATAAATGATATTCCGCTTCATCAGGGTTTAATTTTATCGACCACGTAAATGCATCAAGGGCTTTCACATAGTCCTTGCTATTCAAGTATACTGAGCCCTTCTGGAACTGCATCTCCGCCGCAACTATCTCATTCGCTTTTTGCAGCTGGGTATTCTTCTCCTTATCAAAGAAACTCTCGTCATATTCCTTCCTTAGGCCATCATTAGAAATTGTCTGATAAGCCTTTGCCACTTCGGCGAATATTTTGCTCGCTCTTTCTCTCACTTCCTCAAACTTCCCCTCTGAGAATTTGTCAGGGTGGAATTCCTTCGCCAACTTGAAGTAAGACTTCTTAATGTCACTGCTGTCCGCATCTCTCTTGATGCCCAGAAGCTCATAATAACTAAGCTTTGACAGGTTGTCATACAGTTTTGTAATTCTTTTGATGATTTTCAGGTCATAAGGGCTTAAGTGTTCACTCTTTTTCACAGTATACCTGCTTGCTTTAGACATCTCTTTTATTGAGTGCGAATACGGGTCAACAAGATCAAATGAGTTCACAAGCAAAAGCGTGTATAATAGTGAATACGCGTCATCCCCTAATTTTGATTGCTCAATAATATCAGATAGCTTTGTATTACCGTTAAATGATCTTATGAACCGTAATTCTCTGCCTGAAAAGACCGTTGCTTCTAACAGCGCGTTTATATTTTTTATTTCAAAAACGCTGTCAGGCTTTATCTCATCTAATTCCGCCTTGATAAAATCGATACCGACTTTATTCTTTATACCGTTATATACTAAAACAAGGGGGTTGATATGTTTTTGGGTAGTATCTTTGATTTTTATCTTAGTTGTAAAAGTGTACGCGCCATTCGTCCATGTAAATGTGTTGACTATCTTTTCATATAGTTGTTTTTGCAGGTATTTATATAGATCATGCGGTGTTAGGAGATTATTGTCAATCAGCACCGCCCCATGTTTCTTATTACTTCTTGTCATTATCCCCAAGGTCTCTTTATACTGCTCATGCGTTATCACGTTATCTCTTACAAGCATCCGCCCTAACCACTCGCTTGCTATGTTTGAAGAAGCCTGCAGGGGGACGCCCTCAAGAAGCGCGATCTTTTTCACAATCGATTTACTGCTTACAAGTAAGACACCCGTCCGCTTCTTCATGAAGAAGCCCGCGATTACTTTACATGCGGGTATGATCTTGAATTCGTAGCTGTCTGGTACGTTATCAGAGAAAAGATAGCGGCTCACCTTTTTGTTCAGTACCGGCTCTTCTTCCTCCTCTTGTTCCCGCTCTACCGGACATAATTGCAGAACCCTTTCCACAAGCCTTTTCAGGTCAAACGGCTTTGTAAAATAGTCAGTTGCGCCAAGCTCTTTGATTGTTTTCTGGATGATGCTGTAGTTCCTGTAAACAGCGCTCGCAATTATTATCGGGGTGTCTTTAAGCTCACTTTCACTGCGCAGCTCTTTTAAAAGCGTAAAGCCATCCTTTTTTGGCATCAGGACATCTAAAATGATCACATCAGGTTTTTCTTCTTTGATTACCTTATACGCGGCTTCTCCGTCTTCCGCGGTAATAATATCGTAACCTTTATTATCAAAGGCATACTTCAAGACAGATATTACTGAAGCGTCATCGTCTACTATTAATAGGCACTTGTTCAATTATCGCTCCTGATTATTTATAAAACACCCAATATTATATAATACCAGATTTTTTGATAAATTCAAAAGACTTTTATTCTTATTTATAAATTTACGCAAACAGCAGTTCAAACATCTCATTGATCGACTGTACCGGTATGACCGTTATCATCTTCTTGAACTTCGCCCTTAATTTTGACTGCTTAGGGATAATGCACTTCTCAAATCCCATTTTCGCCGCTTCACTTATCCGCTCTTCCACACTGCGGATTCCACGCACTTCACCGGTAAGGCCGACCTCCCCCAAAATAATCATGTTTGGGGCGACAGGCTTGTTAAGGAAACTCGACGCGATGCAGGCGACGATACCAAGGTCTACGGCAGGCTCATCCACTTTCACGCCGCCGGCGGCATTCAGGAAAACGTCCTGATCCATCAGGTGCATACCAAGCTTCTTCTCAAGGACAGCCACCAAAAGCGCGACTCTTCCATGGTCTACCCCGATAGTGGTGCGCCTTGGCATACCGTAATTCGATTTTGTCACCAATGCCTGCAACTCGATCAGCAGCGGCCTCGTCCCTTCGAGCGAGCTGACGACAACAGAGCCGGGCGTATTTATCGGTCTTTGCGACAAAAATAGCTCCGACGGGTTCTTCACGTCAAGTAGCCCGCGCTCGCACATTTCAAAGACACCAATCTCGTTGGTGGAGCCGAACCGGTTCTTGACAGCCCGCAGAATCCTGTACGGGTGCCCCTTATCCCCCTCGAAATACAGCACTGTGTCAACCATGTGCTCTAATATTTTTGGGCCGGCGATCTCACCGCCTTTTGTGATATGCCCGATAAATATAACCGGTATACCGGTTGCTTTAGCAATGTATATCAATCTTGAGGCGCATTCTCGTATCTGGGATACCGTACCGGCGGTAGACCCTAAATCAAGCGTGAAGATAGTCTGGATAGAGTCAATTATGAAGATCATCGGGGTGATCCGCTTGATTTCATTGATGATGTTCTCTAAAGTCGTCTCGGTCAGGACAAAGATATTCTTTCTGTCAATCCCTAATCTCTCAGAGCGGATTTTTATCTGGAGTGCGGATTCCTCCCCTGAAATGTATAATATCGGTTCTTTTTTATCCGGCAGGCTCGCGGACATCTGTAAAAGCAGGGTCGATTTTCCGATGCCCGGGTCACCACCGATAAGCGTGGCGGCGCCAGCGACGATCCCTCCGCCAAGTACCCTGTTCAGCTCACCGATACCGGTATTTAAGCGGAACTCTTTTTGGCAGGAGATTTTACTGATCTGTACGGCAGTAGTGTCAGTCGGGAACATCACGGCGGCGCTTTTTGCGTTTGCAGCGGCAGCGACGACCTCCTCGGCCAATGAGCTGAACTCACCGCAGTCAGGGCATCTGCCGAGCCACTTCAGTGATTTGAAGCCGCAACTCTGACATACAAATACAGTTTTTTGTTTTGATGACATTTAATGTACGCTAATTAAAACTTTTCTTTCTCTCGCGCCGTCAAATTCGCAAAAGAAGATGCCCTGCCACCGTCCAAGAATCAGGTTGCCATTTTCGACCAGGAATGTTTTTGACACCCCGATCACCGAGGATTTTATATGAGCGGCAGAGTTGCCCTCAAGATGCTGATAGTCACTTTTTAATGGCACTAATTCGCTTAGTTTTCTTAGAATATCTACCTGAACATCTTTGTCGGCATTCTCGTTTACAGTGACTGCGGCGGTCGTGTGCGGAACGTAGACGATGCAGTACCCGGAGCTTGTGCCGCTCTGTTTTACAATTCTCTTAATTTTTTCAGTAATGTCTATAAATTCGATGTTCTTTGTCGTTTTAATAGTCAGTTGTTCCATAGGCGTTCCTTTACGTTACTTCTTCAAATCTTTTTTTATATTGTCGATCTTCTTTTCTACTTTCTTCTTCTCACTCTTCATCTTCTTCTCAAACTTCTCCATATCGTCAGCAACTTTATAGGTTTGCCGCGCCGCTTTTTTTAAATACTTAGAGCCGCCAGATAAGATAAACACAGCTAACGCTATTGCTAAAACAAATATAAGCAGGATTATTTTTTTCATTTTACTAATCCATAATAATACTTATTTTTATTAAAATGTAAAGTAAAAAACAAAAAACCACATTAGTTAAAAAATATCTTTACTTTTTTGTATAATATGATAAGTTCATTAGGTTAATTGTCGCGGTAGTTATTTTTGTTTTTAAGAGGGGGAGCAGTGGAAACAAAATTACAGAAGCGTGCTATAATCAAGTCATCTCTCATCTTTTTCATTCTATCCTTATTATTTATCACTAATATAACTACTCTAAAAGCAGAAGAAGAGAAAGACCCGAACGCCGGTAGTCCGATCAAACTTATCTACCCGAAAAACAATATGATAATCTACGAGCAGCGGGATTGGGTGACCGGTGTCACTACCAAGAAAAACGCAGAGACTGTGCAATTAATCGTTATCGATAAGAGTACCGGCGATGAGATAGAAAATGACGAAGTGGAAGTGGATTATAATACTTCATTTATTTATCCAGTTGAGTATATCCCCGGTATTAACATAATAAAAGTCAACGATTACACGATCAGCATCTTTTACCAGGAAGATGAGGATGTTAAGGCCCCGGAGAAGTTTAAAGATATGCTTGTGCACCAGTCAGTACCGGATCTTTGTCAGGAGTGCCATGACATTTTCCAGGAGGGTTCGTTCCCGTTAGGTGAGGAGAACCAGTTAGATATTTGCGATAACTGTCATAAGTCAAGGATATTTAACCGGTTAAGAAAGACATATAAGCAGATACATGAGCCGGTAAAGAAAGGGGAATGCAATACCTGCCATGAGATACATATCTCTGAAAATGATCATATGCTTGTAAAGCCCCAGAACGAGCTTTGCGCGGAGTGCCATAAGGATTTCATAAAGAAAGTCAGGAAGGAGAAGTTTGTACACTTAGGCGACCTGTTTGACCGGATCTGCACCAAGTGTCACAATCCTCACTCCTCAAATTTGAAAGCGCTTATGCGGGACGTAAGGAAGGGCGTTTGTACAAAATGTCACGAGGCGTTCTCTGGAGAGAAGGCGGGGGTAGAGTACAAGTCTATCCATAAACCGGTGGTACAGGGTAAATGCTTTCTGTGCCATGACATTCACAGTGGTCGCAACAAGATGTACCTGATCAAAGATGACGCCACGGAGACCTGTAAATTTTGTCACGCTAAGAATGTAGGCGCCGGGCACGGTGCAAAGCTTGCCAAGTGTACAGAGTGCCATAATGCGCACATCTCGGATAAAGAGGGGCTTTTTACTGACAAGGGGAAAGCTAAGTGTTTGGGATGCCACAAGGATTTAGTGTACAAGAAGGATATTGAGAAGAAGGGGGAGTGCCAGCTATGTCACAATCCTCATACGAGCCGGAATGTTCAGATGGCTAAAATGTCGTGCAATAACTGTCATGACGCAAGCGTGCTTACTAAAAAGCATAGTGATATGACGCCAAGTTTCGATAAATGTTCAAAGTGTCATGAGATGCATGGCGAACTTGGCAAAGCGTTGTTAAAACGTAATTCTCATCCATTGAAAGAGAAGAGATGCAAGGGCTGCCACAAGAACAAAGAGCCATCTACGGCGAGGACTTCCTGTCTGGAGTGTCACAAGGGAGTCTATGGCGCGAAGCATCCTGAAACTATAGCGAACGAAGAAAGCTGCGTCAATTGTCATATCGTTCATGGCGGCGGAGTCGAGAAGATGCTCGCAAAGAACCAGCACAAGCCGTTTAAAGAGGGCAAGTGTGATGAATGCCATAAGAGCATCGAAGAGTCCTTGGTGTTATCTGAGAAAGCGGAATCAGGCGAGCTTTGCCTTAGATGCCACAAGGATATCGGTCTTGACGAGAACAAGGAGCCGTACGCAACGCTGCATAAACCGTTTAAGGACAGGCAGTGTATAAAGTGCCATGAGACACACGCGTCCACCGCACCAAAGCTGCAACGCAAAAGCGGCTTTGCGTTCTGTTACATGTGTCATAAAAACTTTACATTAGACAACAATGGTAAGCAGATGTTCTCAATCCATCAACCGATAAGCGCGGGTATGTGTTTAAAGTGTCATTATCCTCATGGCTCTCAGAACGCAAAGTTGCTGCGAAAGACCTCGAAAGACCTTTGTTTTAGCTGTCACAAAAATTTCTTGTTTAGAGAGGCGAAGGCGCAGGCACCGAAACCAAGAGGCAGAATGACGAAGAAGGCAGTCGGGGAACTTAAGCCCGCGATGATACCTTATAAGACTGTCCACAAACCTATAGAAGAGGAAGGGTGCCCGATATGCCACAGCCCGCACTCCTCAAAGATAAAGAAACTGTTATTGCCCAAAGACGATACATTCTTCTGCTACAAATGCCATGAAGATTTTACTGTAAGTAGTGCCGGTGAGAAAATGGCGTCTGTTCATGAACCTGTCCTTAAAGAGGATTGTCTGAAATGCCACGTAGAACACGCGAACGATAACCCGAAGTTGTTGAGAAAGATACCAAACGCATTATGCCTTGACTGCCACAAACTTTCAAGAGACCATCACCAGCTTAACAGGACTAATCTTGAAAGAATGGTTAAAATACCCGAGTCCTTCATCCTTGTCGGTACGGACTTGTTATGCACAAACTGCCATAACCCACATTCTTCCAAGGTGAAGTCATTGTTCGTGAAAGCCAAAAGGGAGCTGTGTACAAACTGTCATTCGTCGGTACCATAAAGGATAAATGTTGGTTAAGGGAATTCAGCGGAGCTGGGTTGGCTGGGTTGGAGCGCGAAAGGTCATGAGAGTCTATTTATGTAAAATAAATACCTTTTCTAATACCCCTTCAACAAAAACCAGAAAGCCGACGACGGCTCTCTTTGGAAGACCAATACTCGTCAACTTGAACCTGATTATTAAAAGCCTGTTTCTGATAAAGTGATCAAGGAAACTTCTTACATCGCAATTTAATTTATCCTTACTTCTTAACTTCTTTTCCATCTTCTTACTCCGACCTTTACTTCCTTATCGGAAAGTCTTACAAAATCTTTAACAGGCTCGCCTGTTTTTGCGGATTAATTCCCCGTAGCCTGCCGCGAGAGTTAATCCTTATATCCCGTCAGCTTGTTGCGGGGTAGTTCCTCAGGGTTCTCCTTCTTTTTCCCTTAGTCTAACCTTCTCCCATGAAATATTCATCTCAAGGGAGAAGGCGACTTAGGTTCCCTCATTATTAATGAGGAGAAGGCGATTACATTATATACAAGCATAAATTATGCCAATAATTTAAAAACCGTGAAAAATTATAGATGGGATTGATTTTATTATATAAATAAACAAATTTTTTTTACAGGGGTTGTCATTGAGGTTAATGATTAATGAAAATAGTGGGAAATAATTCTATGAAATGGCGTTAAATGACAAAAAATGTCAATGATGTTTAATAACAAAAAGAGGGGAGAAATCTCCCCCCCTCTTTCATATAAGTTTACTTATTGTAAAATTACGCCTACCAGTTCACTACAAGCCCGACAATAATGTCATCGTCATCAGCGTCTTCCACCACTGTCCCGTCTTCGTACTCATCTTTATATTCGCTGTGTCTGTACTCGGCTTTTAGTTTCGTGTTCTTGTACAGCTCATAACCGACACCGACGCTGTACTCTGATTTCTCGTTATCTAATCTCTTCTTGCCGTAGTTGTCGTCACTCGTGTCAGTGTTGTAAAGGTAGCCGTCATCATATACGCCGTACCTGAAAGCAAGCTCTAAATTTTCAACCAATGGGCTGAAGCTAAGCTGCGCATAGTACCCTGAAACATCCCTGTCCTCTGGCGCTGGTGCGGTTGCGCCATCACCGATCTCCGTGGCGCTCCCGGCAATAGCGTTTTCGTCTTTGCCGCCGACTACCTCGGCAATGATAACACTGCTAAGCGGGCAGTTATACAGGTCTTTACCATCGATCCTCAGGTGAGCTCCCCACCGGTTGGAAACGTTTTCCATTGCTTCGTCATACTTACCGGTGACGTAAGAGCCGCCGGCCCTCAGGCCGTCAAGAGGTGTGACAGAGAGTCTTGCGCCGACAGACCTGTTCCTGTTGCTGTCCTTGGCGAGCCCGCCGCTTGCAGCGTCACCGTTTATTACATATAGATCCAAATCGGCAATACCGGCGATATCCTGAGCGATACCGATACCGACATCTGTCCAGGTACCTTTGATGATATTACCCTTCTTCATTACCTTTGGCCTTGTTATCAACTTGTTCTTGTCCCCTGGATAGCTTTCATACTCGATACCGAACGGTACATAAAAGATACCGGCGAATATCCTTGTCTCTTTTACTGGTGTTATTGAGATGGCCGCGCTGTCCACCTTAAACTCACCAGAGCCTTCATGTTTCACTTCAGTAACGACGTCCACAGCGTCGTCACCGGCGCCTACTGTCGCTGTTTCCACCTCTAATTCCGGTTCTAACACAGGGAAATGCTCATATTCAAACTCCGCGGATACAGAAACTTTACCTGGTACAATATCTGTCCCCATCCAGATAACTATCTTGTGAGCATCAAATGTCTCATACTCACCCTCTGTGTCCCAGTACTCAAACTCGTAGTAACCGTGCAGATCCATACCAGAAGAAGAGCCGAGCTCCACCCCCCCCAAGTCAAACTCCTCTGCCGCCAGACTAACTGACGCAAGTAATACTAATGTTAATAATGTTGTTAATAGCAATAATGCTTTTCTCATGTGCCCCTCCTTTGATAATTTTTTACAGCTTTTATTAGTTGACCTGATTAACGTTTAATTCACCCCAAGCAAGTATCGCCTGATTATGTGAAACATTATATCTCATCTTTTAAAGACAAAATAACCAAATGCTTTGTTAAGGTTATTTTTAATCACATCAGTGTTCTTCTTGAACTCCTCAAGGTTCGTCGGATCGGCGTACAGCTTATCTAACCGCTCAAACGCCTTGCTAATCTCACTGTTTAAAGAGGTGCCTTTCTTCTTGTCATAGCTCTTGACGTTACCGCGCAGGACACCAGTATAATAAATCTTACATATCTCAAGCTTGCTCTTGGAATATTCTGCATCCTTAAGCTCCTTCTGGATCATTATCTCAAATTTTTCTATAGTCGATAAGTATATAAGGTTTGCAAGGAGCTTCACTACCCGCTTGAAGTTTTTGTCTGAAATGGCGCTCTTAAGCTCCGGCAGGAGATTAAACCCGAAGAACTTGTCCATATTAGCGATCGGGGTCGAAACGTTCTCGATAACTTTTGTCACCTTCTCCCAATCATTCGCTTTTACCGCGGAGATAGAATTCCTGAAAGCGTTCAAAACAGGGTCATTCTCAGCAGAACCGCTATAACCATAAGGGAAAGCGACCGCAGGCAACATAAGAATTAAAATGATCACTGCCGCTATGCTATTTTTTAAACCCTCTCTCCTCATCTTCTCCGCCCATTTTTTTGTTAAAAAGAGATAATGCATCAAGTCCCTTGTATAATCCCCCCTCCTTCTCAAATAATCAATTATCTTATACGGTTATTAGAACCTTTTTTTAAACTACCGTACTTTTTTTACTATGTCAAGTTTTTTCAACAGGCTAGCCTGTTTTTTGTGGCGCTGATTCTTTGTATTTTGCTGCGAGGAAATTCAATACCAAGGGCATGTTGCCCAATGCAATAAGGGGAATTTGTACTGTAAAGAAATTGCCCTGGTAACTTTTTCTTACCCGGGTAGGTACTTTTTCCCTCTATCTGGCCATGCTGCACAGTAGCAGAACATGTAATGCCAATAGATACACCCAGTTACGCGCCATGCCCCTTGGTGGCACATATATTGCTTCATTGCTATCAAAGCAATCAATAATAGGGGAAAACGATGTTTACTGGTCTTTACACTTCCGCAGCGGGTATGTTGGCGCAGATGAAAAATCTGGAGGTTATCTCAAACAACCTCGCGAATATCAACTCGACCGGCTACAAAAAAGACCAGAGCATCTTCCGTACATTTTATGATGACGCCATAAACGCAACTGCCTCATCAAACGGCACTCTGACAAACAAAGATTTCAACAGCATGGTCGTTATTGAAAGAACCGTATCTGATTTCAGCGAAGGGTTGATAAAGAAGACCGGCAACCCGCTTGACCTTACAATAACCGGTGACGGGTTCTTTGAGCTGCAAGGGGCAAACGGCGAGACCTACTTTACAAGAGCGGGCAACTTCCAGATGAACGAAACCGGTGAGATAGTCAACGCAACGGGGCTGAACCTTATGGGCGATATTGCCGCGATAACTATAGAGGCAGGCGCCAGCTCCCTGGAATCCAAAGGGATAACATTCAGCGAAGAGGGGGTATTAAGCGTCGGTGACGCCGAACTCGACAGGCTAAGCATATTCAGGTTTGTTGATAACAGCCGCCTGAAAAAGATCGGGAACAACCTGTACGTCAATGAGAGTGCGGGCAATGTCTCCGATGAACCTTTTGAGGGCAAGATTGTCCAGCACCACCTTGAGATGTCAAACGTCAACCCGGTGCAGGAGCTGACCCGGATGATCGTCGCGCAAAGGGCTTTTGAGGCATACCAGAGAGTTATGAGAACGATCATGGATGATACGACGGAGAAATCGATAAGTCTTGTCGGCAGGAAGGGCTAAAAATAACTAAATCACGCAGTTAGTGTTTCACAATGAAAAACAGGGGGCATGATGCCTCAGTCATTAAAAGGTTTAAGATAGATACTGATAATGTATAAAAAAACTTAATAAGTTATTACTTGACTTATTTCATTAAAAGAGGAGGAATTTATCTTATGATGCGAGCGCTTTGGACATCCGCCACTGGGATGAGTGCACAGCAGCTGAACGTTGATGTAATCTCCAACAATATGGCTAACGTAAATACAACCGGCTTCAAAAAATCGAAGGCGGAGTTCCAGGATCTTTTGTACCAGACGCTCAAGACTCCGGGGACATCGACCGCGGCCGGCTCCATCGCACCGGCGGGGATACAGGTAGGTCTTGGTACGACAGTCATCGCCACAACGAAGCTGTTCACCCAGGGTAATTTTCAGGAGACCGGTAACCCGCTTGACCTCGCTATCGAAGGTGACGGCTTCTTCCAGGTACAGATGCCAAACGGCGAGCTCGCGTATACAAGGGCGGGCTCATTTAAGATAGATAACGAAGGACAGGTAATAAACGCAGAGGGTATGCAGATGTCGCCGAATATCGTAATACCCTCCACTACTATTGAAATAAGCATCGGTTCTGACGGGACTGTCTCCGTCTTGAACGGTGAGACAAACCTTGTCGAGGTGTTAGGTTCGAATATTCAGATCGCGAGGTTCTCAAACCCGGCCGGCCTGAAGAGCCTCGGGCATAATCTATTGATACCGACTATCTCTTCTGGTGACCCGAGCGAGGGCGACCCTGGCTCATCGGGGATGGGAACCCTTGTCCAGGGCTACTTAGAGCTCTCAAACGTCAGCGTGGTGGAAGAGATGGTGAACCTGATCGCCGGGCAAAGAGCGTATGAGATATGTTCAAGGAGCATACAGGCGAGTGATGAGATGCTCCAGACCGCAAACGCTATTAAGAGGTAATAAATGACCTGGTTAGTCTTGATATTAGTTTTAGCACACTGCCGCCAAATGGAATATTTTACATTTTTTCAAAAAGGCGGTCGGTGTAAGTACAAATTCCTTAAATTGGATTGGGCATCATGCCCTTTAGTTTCTGCCGGACGCATTTTATCCGGCAGAATAAATTGTCAATGGGTAGGCGTAAGGGTTGCTGCGCTTTGCTTACTCCCACTGACCCTTTTGCTGACGGAGGACGCCTATGCGTTTTCCCCGCGGATGGTGTTCTCCGACAGCGTACAAATAGCCTCGGCAAATGTCTATCTGAATGACATAACTGCCGCTATTCAGGGCAGTAACGTTTTAAAAAAGAAAGCTGACAGCATAGTCGTAACGACAGCGCCCGCGGCGGGGAAAGTCAAAGTTGTCAGGAAGAGCCAGGTGCTGCGCGCACTAAGCAGGCACAATATCAATGCAACTAACACGGAGCTTGTAATCCCCGACGAGATACGGGTCAGCAGGAAATCCGTGATATACGGCCACAAAGAGATTGAAAAGATAATAAGAGATGTGCTGTTGAAGAAAAACTTTATTGACAGGGGGAATACCGTATTCACCCTGAGCGGGATCCAAAAGGACGTTACCCTCCCCACCGGCGACATCACAACAATAGTAAAGGTGCCGGGCAGGATAAAAGCATTGAACACGTTCTGGGTCTCGTTCTATGTTGACGGCAGGCTGAAACGCAGAGTCTGGGCAAAAGGAGAGATAAAAAGGAACATGGAAGTGCTGGCGGCGGGCAGGCACATCAGCGCGAACGAGGTCATAACAAAGGCTGATCTGGTATACATGAAGCGGAACATACTTGCCCTGAAAGGTGACTACATTACCAACGAGAGGGCTGTTATCGGTAAGAGGGCTGCGAGGAACATCCCCGCGGGCTCTATCATAAAGAAAAACAGTATCGGTATCGTTGCCGCCGTCAAAGCCGGTGATATCGTCACGATTCTGGCGCGCATGAAGAACCTTACGCTAAACGTATCAGGCAGGGTGATTTCACCCGAAGGTTCGGTCGGCGATACCGTCACTGTGATGAACATCGATTCCAGGGAGAAGCTGCGGGCGGTTGTATTGAATAACAAAGCCGTAAACGTAGAGGTATACTAATATGACACACCTTAAACTGAAATATATTCTGTTTATATTAGCGCTATTTGTGCCGCTTACAGCCTCGTGCTCCAAAAATGTCAACGCCAAAAAGGATACGCTTGACATGAGCGCAACAGATGCGCCGGATAAGCGGGAAGGCGGCACGATTGCGATAAAGAGAGGGCTTGGCATCGATGAGTATCTCGCGCAGGAAGCAAAACTGTCTGCCGACGCCCCTGATTCGGTTGAAACAGAATCCTTGTGGGACGAGACCTACTCCACCGGCCTTCTGTTTGTCGATCACAAAGCGCGACACGTCGGTGATATCATCACCGTTCACATAATCGAAAGCTCTTCCGCGAGCAAGAACGCGTCCACGAAGACATCCAGGGACTCCTCCATCGACGCCGGGCTGGACAACCTTTTAGGCCTCCCGACAAATTTCGGGATGAAGAATTTCCTGAACTCCGGGCAGCCATTCTCACCGAATGCCAAGTCGAACTACAAGAACAGTTTCAACGGATCCGGCTCCACATCCCGGTCAGGTAAGATCACCGCGACGATTACTGCGGAAGTCGTAGAAGTGCTCCCGAACGGAAACCTGAGAATAAGCGGCTCAAGGGAGATAAAAGTCAACGAAGAGAACCAGATCATCACCGTTTCTGGTGTGGTCAGGCCGCAGGATATAGACGAGACTAACTCTGTAAAATCCACGACGATCGCAAGCGCGCAGATCAAATATTACGGTGAAGGTATCATCGCGGATAAGCAAAGTCAGGGCTGGCTCGCAAGTATATTCGATGTTATATGGCCTTTTTAGGGATGAGGGGTGAAAAACGTGATTACTTATAGAGAAAGATTTATGAACAATATGAAAAAGCCTCCTCTCCCCTGGTGGGAGAGGGCTGGGGTGAGGGGAGATTCTACCGATATTATTACAACTTTCACCCTCCCATTTATCCCCTCCCAGCAAGGGAGGGGAACTGTTTCCCTGCGGTGCAAAGTTCTTGGCAACGCAATTAGCATCATCAAAGCAGCGACATTCGGCATTATACTTATCGCACTTATTGTGCTTAATATGAGCTGCTCAAACGATCCGGTAGGCTCAACAGGCACCAGCGCTTCTGGTTACACTATGGCGATCCGGGCGAACCCTGACCAGCTCCGGGCAAACGGCACGGATACCGCTCTGATAGTCATAGAAGTATGGGACAAGAACGGGAACTATGTCAACAACGCCAACGTGACTTTTTCCGTCTCCCTGGGCACATTGTCATCATCCACGGCCACGACGTCAAACGGTGTCGCTGTCGTCACATACACCAGCTCGACATACGAGGGCACCGGTATCGTTGCCGCCGCTGTAGAGAATATTATCTCAAAGGCGGAGATCGTACAGTTTTATACAACGAGATAAAGGACGAAGATGCTCATGAAAAGAAGATATATAATTGCACTGTTATTGCTATTAGTACCCGCGCTGTTCTCCTGCGGCGACATGACAGAGGAGCGCCCGATGGGGCCGACTTATCAGCTTATAACGGTAGCCCCCACGGAGACCACCCTGAAGCGGAGTGAGACGGTCACGTTCTCCGCCGTCGGCGGGACTGGTACATATTTCTGGGAAGTATCCCAGGAGGATATCGGTACTATAGACGCTGACGGTGTATTTACCGCGACAAATGATGGAGAGGCGACAATAATATGCAGAGACACCGAGAACCTTTTAGGTTACGCGAAGGTAGTTGTCGCTGCGAACATTGTGACAATAACACCCGACGCGCCGTCGATCGGGCACAACTCGACAATAACCTTCATGGTAACCGGCGGCACAACTTAAACGTACTTCTGGTGGTGCGACCCACCGACGCTGTACGGCTCCATTTCACAGCAGGGCATATTTACATCGCGCGATCAGAACGGATTGTGCACTATTTACGCGGTGGACGGATCGAACAACGTCGCAAGCGCGCAGCTCACCATAAGAGGCGTATCGGTAAACGTATCGCCATCCACCGTCGTGCTTCACGTGGGCGATACCCAGGAATTCGAGGCGACCGGCGGAACAAAAGAGTATATCTGGACTTCCTCGGACAATTCAGTCGGTACTGTCGAACCGACCGGCGGGCTTGTCACGTTCACGGCGATAAGCGAGGGCACGACCACCCTGACAGTAACAGATAACGATAACTATACCGGCAGCGCGACAGTCACTGTAGTCGCCGCCGCCGGCAGCGCTGTCATCGTTCTGCCAAACTCTGTATCAGTTGAAAAAGCGCAGACTTACCAGTTCTCCGCATCCGGCGGAACAGATACATACAGCTGGGGGATAAGCGATCCGAACGTCGGCAGCATCGACCCAGGCGGCCTCTTCACCGCCGCGAAGAAGGTCGGCAGCGCGACTGTCACAGCTACAGACACCGACGGTAATGTCGGTACGGCGACCGTTGCCGTGGTCGACTCACCGATCACGATATCACCTGACAGCATCACTGTCACCGTCGGCACACAGATGACCTTTGTCGGTACCGGCGGAACAGGCGCCTACTGGTGGTAACTCACCGACGAGAGCAAGGCGGCAATAACGTCGCAATCGGGCGCATCGGCATCGACAACCCTGACCGGTGTGGCGGAGGGGGCAGTCACCCTGTACGCCGTTGATGATAACGGTAATGTCGGCTCGGTCACCGTTATTATAGAATTAGAGGTATAACATGAAAAAGACAGCGATCATGATATTGATACTCCTTTTTGCCGCGTTTGTTGCGGCGCCGGATACTTATGCGGTGAGGATAAAGGATATCGTCTCGTTAGAGGGCGCGAGGACGAACCAGCTTGTCGGATACGGGCTGATCGTCGGGCTCAGCGGTACCGGTGACAAGACCGGTACGGAGTTTACGCTCCAGAGTCTCATCAACATGCTCAAAAGGATGGGCGTCAATGTCGATAAGAACAAGGTCAACGTAAAGAACATCGCCGCAGTCATAGTCACCGCGGAGATATCACCGTTTAACAGGATTGGCAGCCAGCTGGATATAACGATATCGTCGATCGGTGACGCGAAGAGCCTTGAGGGCGGTACGCTTTTGATGACCCCGCTTCGGGGCGGGAACGGTAAGATATACGCTGTCGCGCAGGGCCCGATATCTATCGGCGGCTTCAACGTATCCGCCAGCGGCGGCGTGCAGAAGAACCACCCGACAGTCGGCAGGATACCCGGCGGCGCGATAGTCGAGCGTACGATAGGTACGAACACCTTCGATAAGGATTTTTATGTGCTTAACCTTAAGAACCCTGACATAACCACCGTTTCACGGATCTCCAAAGCTATAAACATCAAGTTCGGCAGGGTGATCGCCAAACCGAAGAACATGACATCGCTGAAGGTGAATATACCGAATGATTACAAGAACAAGAAGATAAGGATGCTGGCGCTGATAGAGGAGATAGAGATCGTACCGGATATGGTGGCGAGGATTATAATCGACGAGCGAACCGGTACCGTTGTGATCGGTGAGAACGTTAAAATATCCACTGTCGCGATCTCCCACGGGAACCTGAGTATACAGATATCCACCGAGACGCAGGTCTCGCAGCCGCCGCCATTCTCGCAGGGCGAAACTGTCGTTACCCAGGAGCAAAAGGTGCTTGTCTCAGAGGAGTCTGGTAAGCTGATAACCGTACCCGAGGGCATCACGATTCGCGACCTTGTAAAAAGCATGAACGCGATCGGGGTCTCCCCGCGCGATATGATAGCGGTGTTCCAGGCGATGAAGACTGCGGGCGCGTTGCAGGCGGAACTGATAATAATGTAGCGATGACTATAACATTATAAACCACTAAGAACATGGAGTACAACACAGACTTACAGAGCAAAAATATTAAAACTAAGATTTCTGTGTACTCTGCGATAGAAAGCCCTTTGTGTTCTCTGTGGTGAAATAGAATTTTTTACAGGAGAGGGCATAATGCCCAATAATTATGCGCATACTCGAAGGAAATCACGAATATCGTCATTCAAAAGAGTAACGAGTTATTAAAACAACTATTACAGGAGACGTAATGTTTGTACTTAACCAGAATATTAATATCTTTAAAGCGATCGACACCTCGTCTGATGAGAAGAAACTTTTTGCTATGAGCAGGGGTGTAGGGGCAAAAAGAGCGCCAGGCGATGAGAAGAAGGAATTAATGGAGTCATGCCAGAAATTTGAGGCGGTCTTCATCAATCTCCTCCTTAAAGAGATGAAGAAATCTGTTAAGAAAACCGGCCTTTTCGGGGAGGATAAGTTTGCCGGCGACGTATTTAGCTCGATGCTGGACACGAAGATAGCCCAGTAGATGTCAAAGACAAACAGTTTCGGTATCAAGGAGAGCCTGTACAACCAGTTGATTATACGCAAGCTTTGAGAATATAAGGAACCTGTATTGCCTTGGAGTAGAATTTTATTATATTTATGAGAGGAAGCATGATGAGACCATACGATTAATCAAATTTTTTTTAAGTTATTATCCCTTTTTTCCGTAAAGGAACATGTAGTGAATCATGGCTACAGGTAAAAACAGGAACGCCTGTTGATATTTGCCGGAGAATAATGTATAATTTCACTAATGGGAAGCTTTTTACGAAAAAGGGGGAAGTAAGATGAAGATAAATGGAGGAGGCAAGGGGCCGGCAGCGGAAGTTGACCTTTATATCAGGAACAAGGCCAGCG
Source organism: Deltaproteobacteria bacterium (assembly GCA_024275075.1). GTDB lineage: Bacteria > Desulfobacterota > JAJRXV01 > JAJRXV01 > JAJRXV01 > JAJRZU01. Next base: position 32,031 of record JAJRZU010000022.1, read on the forward strand.
AACAGCGCAAAGAAGACGCTGTAGGTACCGCACCGAAAAAGGAGCAGGGCGGCGGCGACAAAGTACAGATATCACGTACCGGCGCACAGATCCAAAAAGCTCAGGAAGTGATAAAGAGTCAGCCTGATGTCAGGATACAGAAGGTGCAGCAGGCGAAGAGCTCGATTGAAAACGGTACATATCAAGTTGACGGAAAAAAAGTAGCCTCTAAAATGATAAGCGAAAATATCTTAAACGAGATATTGTAAGAATCGCTTAACGGACGATCAAGATTAAGGCTTGGCCCCCTGAACCTTAGCCCTTGATTAAGAGGAAAGAAAAGTGAACCCATTAATTGACGAACTATGCAGTATCATAGGCGAAGAAATATCTATCATTAAAGAGCTTTACGAAGTATCCTTGGTAATAAAAGAGATCGTGACCCGGCGGGATCTTCGGTCTTTAGAGGAGAGCAATCATCTCAAAAAGACAAAGCTTTTGACGATGGTATCCATCCAGAAGAAGAAAGACTCATTAATAAGTGAATTAGCGATCTCGTTAGGCTTGGATAAAGATTCTAATGTAAAAAAGATATTAGACTCAAAGACTCTTGAGCCTGACCTTAACAAGCGGCTACTCGAAAAGTACAACACACTCGAATGTGAGCTGAGAAAATTAGCTGACATAAACTCATTGGTATCCATTACGTTGGTATCCTCGTACCGACTGTTGAACAACTCTATTAATATCATTAACTTAAACGGTACTGCCGACACGGTATACTCGCGCGAAGTAGACATTAAGTCAAACAGGAAACGCTTGAACCTCAACCGGAAAGTATGAGAATATCACTTAGGAAGCGTGATGCATAGCACAATCTAATGTGTAGCATCTTATGTATAGGGGTAACGCAATGCCAAATATATTAGCAAGCTTAGAGACCGGTAAGAACTCCCTCATCTCAAACCAGATCGGGATGGAGACCACCGGCCATAACCTGGCGAACGTCCACACCAAGGGCTTCTCGCGGCAGAGGACGGAGTTCGGTACGATGTACCCGGATGACGTGCAACCCGGCCAGATCGGCAAAGGCGTGCGCGTGGAGAAAGTGCGCAGGATATACGATGAATATTTAGAGAACACTCTGCGCAGGGAGCGCACCGGTTTAGCGGAGTGGTCGTCTATATACGACTCCCAGACGCTTGTCGAGGTCGCACTAAACGAGCCGTCGAAGTTCGGTATGAACAACCTCACAACAGAGTTCTTCAACTCCTGGCAGGATTTGTCAGAGTACCCCGAAGACTATGGCCTGAGGAGCCTGGTCAAAGATGCCGGTCAGAATTACACCGAGTCTTACAACCAGCTGAAACTTGACCTGAACCATATCCGGCAGAGTATCGACGATAAGGTCGTCAGCAGAGTCGGCAGGATAAACGAGATACTTCAGGATGTCACCGAACTGAACACAAGGATATTAAGCATTGAGGTGGCGGGCAAGCAGGCGAACGACCTGAAGGACAGGCGCGATAACCTGACTACCGAGCTTGCCGAGTACATCGACATCAAAATCACTGAGGACACCAACGGCATGAGAGTGAGTTTCGGGAACTACCTGCTCCTCGAAGGGAGCTTCAGCAACCTGTTCGACACCCAGGTGAACGCGGCTAACAACGATCTTCATGACGTCACCTTTGGCGGCGGCGCCATAAACTTCTAGAACCTTGCAGTGAACAGCAGGGGCGAGCTCGGCGGTATGATACAGTTTAGAGACAATATTGTCCCGGGCTATATCGACAAACTCACGGATTATGTCACCAGCATAGCGCACAATGTAAACGATGAGCATTTCAGCGGCTACTCCTATGACGGCAGTGTGACGAACATCAACTTCTTCTCACTTACCGACACTAACAATTCTGATACTCAGCTGCACACGGCAAGAACCGGTATCATCAGGATCGACGCGATGAACAATATGCAGGCGGGATCGCACCACCTCGTCATGTCCGCCCTGGGCACCATGAGCGCGAACGCGAACGGTAACATCTCGACCGGCGGCACCATCGCGCTGAACCAGGCGGGGCTCTTTACCGGTACGACGGGCTCTGACTACTACGTCAGCGTCGTCGCACCAAACACCGGCGCCGGTGACCTCGGCGGGATGCAGGTGCAGCTCATGCGGGACACCACCGCGATTAGCGCTGTTTTCACGCTGCCCGCGGGAGCCGGCCCGACAAACGTGGCGTTCGGTACTTACGACGGTATCACATTTGACGCGGACATCACCGCTACCGGCGGGTTCTTCACCGCGACAGAACGCTCGAACGGGTACTACCCTGATCTTCAGGCGTCCTTAGACGGCGGCGCGGCTGTGAATATCACGCCCAACGGACTGTATACGCTTACCGGTGGGACAAACAACGGGTTCACGGCGGGCGGGACGATGAACGTCGTATACGGCGGCGCAGTCGTGCTCGGTAACGATACCATCACCACTTACACACAAGATTCCGTCATCGGCGTCGAGAGCGCTATCGTGACGAACGCGAACAATATCGCCGCGGCGTCGAACATGAATGCCGCGGGCGACAACACTAACGCCCTTGACATTATCAACCTTCAGTTTCAGGATTTTATGCAGGGCGATACGCAGACTTTCGCTCAATATTACAATGAACTGATCACTTCGATCGGCTCTGATACAAAACTGGCACTCAGGTGGAAGGATAACCAGACAGTGCTCGTCGACCAGTTGAGACAGCAGCGGGAATCGATATCCGGCGTAAACATAGACGAGGAGCTGACGTATATGCTCAAGTTCCAGCGCGGCTTTGAGAGCGCTTCGCGCTACGTCACAACCATAGATGGCATGATCGACGTTATTATCAACAGGATGGGTTATGTCGGCAGGTAACGGCTAAGCGGCTGGCTACTCTGCCCACGCATTCTATAGGGCATAATGCCCACAGGGGACTAAGATGAGGATAGCAAACAAAATATTGACAGACAGGTTCGCGGAACATGTCAACAGCACATTAGATAAGATCAACCGGTACAATAACCAGATCGCGACCGGTAAGAAGGTGAACAAATCGTCCGACGCACCTGATGATATCAGCTTGATACTGCAATTCAAGCGGGCTGTCGCGAACCTTGACCAGTACTCCAAGAATATCGACGCCGGTCTCTCGTTCATGCGCGTGACCGACAACGCGCTCCTGGCCTCTACCGAGCAGGTGCGGCTTGCGCGAAAACTGGCGATCGAGGCGGCAAACGACCCGACACTCTTCTCTGACAGCTCTATCCAGGGCATTGTCACAGATCTCGCGGGGATCAAAGAGGAGATAAGAGGGCAGGCGAACACTCAACTTGCCGGCAAATATGTGTTCTCGGGTTACTCAACGAAAACCAAGACTTACAGCGACACATCGAACGGTTACAGAGGCGACACTTTCGATATCCTGACGAAGATCGCAAACGATAAGACGGTACCGACAAATATTACCGGTGATGTCGCGTTCAGAGAGTCAAGCCTTACCGGTGAGATAGCCGACCTTAGCAAACCTGTCGGCGGGCTGATAAACCTGTACGACAGCACTGTCCCTGAAGCGGCGGGCAAGCTTATCACCGCGTTCACGCCCCCTGGGCTGTACACCGGCGTATCCTCGGGCAACTACCGCGTCGAGGTGCAGACGGCGAACACGACAGTCGGTGAGGTAGGCGGACTGGTGCTCGAGCTGATATTCAACGACGGCACAGTCGATACCGTCATCGATACCGTGGCGGCGGCTGGTGGAACCGCGGCCACAGAGACGATAAACTTCGTCGCAGACAACGGCCTCACTTTCTTTACTGCCGTCGATATGACGGACGCCACGCAAACCATGGCCGTGGGGAATCTCGCGAACTCATTTGACGCTGCGGGGGACGTAAGGTTCACGATCTCTGACGGTACAAACACGTCCGCCGAGGTGATCTTCTCCGCAGGGGTGACGTATACGCAAACGCAGGTGGAGACGGTGATCAACGCGGCGATAGCGGCAGGCACACCGGCGGCGGCGACAATAAACTTCAGCTTCGATTCAAACGGGAAACCGGTCTTCGAGATCGACCCGCGGGACGCAAGCGGTACGATGGAATTCACCGACACCTCGATCGGTACGAACCCAACGACGAAGGGACGGCTGTTTGACATGTTCAGTGTGACTACCGGTTACAAGAACATTTTCGGTGTTATGGACGACCTGATCGCGGCGGTGAACAGTAAAGATCAGGGTGCGGTTGAGCTGCAAATATCACGGCTTGACAACGCCGAAGCCGCGATACTCAAGAGCGAAAGCATCGTCGGCGCGCGGGAACGGTCGCTGGAGAACAACCAGAGCCACCTGCAAACGATAAGGGACGAAAGAGTCAAGCTCCTCTCGAATCTCGAGGACGCCGACCCGACAGAGGCAATCACGAAACTGACGAACCAGCAGAACGCGTACGAGTCGATCCTGTTCTACGGCGCACTACTTCAAAGGACATCGCTGCTCGACTTCCTGCGATAGCAAGCGAGCTTAAAGCTCGACCTGATATAGCCCGCCGTTGGCGGTCTGTTGCGTATGCGCCTCTTTCCCGTCATCCCTGCGAAAGCAGGAATCCAGAAAGCTACCTAAAAAGTGCCGACGAGAAAGTATGTGTGTGGGGGGGAGTATTTTCAGGCCGTGCAGATTATAAGAAATCACACTTGCAAAAGCGGATAAATAATGATATCTTCTTCGCAGTGGACAGATATAATCTTTGCAATTATCAAATCTTTGCAAGGACAATATTTACAGGGATAATGTATGAAATTATTAAGGATACGTACTTCAAACAAAAGAGCGGGAGAGCAGCTTGACAGGATATATCTTCGGTCGAGTTCGACTGAGGGCGGGATAATATCGTTAGTCAGCAAGATCATCGATAATGTCAGGCAGCATGGTGACAGAGCGCTTTTTGACTATACAAAGAAGTTTGACAAGGTCGCCTATACGGCCAAAACGGTGAGTGTCAGCAAAAAAGAGACATCCGCGGCGCTGAAAAAAGTGTCGAAATCCGAGTATAAGCTTTTGCAGAGCACGGCTGACCGTATCCGCAGGTTCCATGCGAGGCAGCTTGAGAAATCGTGGTTCACCAATGAAGAGGATGGTATAATATTAGGGCAGCTGCTCAACCCGATCGCGCGGGTAGGTCTGTATGTGCCCGGCGGGAAGGCGGCGTACCCGTCATCGGTGATGATGAACGCGATCCCCGCGAAGATAGCCGGTGTAGGCGAGGTCGTCATGGTCACACCGACACCGGGTGGCAGGCTGAACCCCACGATAGTCGCCGCGGCGGTTATATGCGGGGTGGACAGGATATTCAAAGTAGGTGGCGCGCAGGCGGTAGCGGCGCTCGCGCTTGGTACGAAGTCGCTACCGAAAGTCGACAAGATAGTCGGCCCGGGAAATATATACGTAGCCGAGGCGAAGCGGATGTTGTACGGTACGGTCGATATCGATATGGTGGCGGGTCCTTCTGAGATACTCATTGTCGCGGACGGCACGACAGACCCGTCTTTCGCGGCGGCGGACATGCTTTCGCAGGCTGAGCATGACGAGATGGCGTGCTCGTTTTTGGTCACCCACAGCGCGAAGTTCGCGGCGGCTGTAATCGCTGAGCTTGAGGAGCAGTCAGCCCGTCTTGTCAGGAAAGATATCGCGCAAAAATCGCTGAATGATAACGGTGCGGTGATAATCACGAAGGATCTGGCCGAATCGATAGATATTGCGAACAAGGTAGCGCCAGAGCACCTCGAGCTTTTGGTGGAGGATCCGTTTGCGATCCTTGGGAAGATAAGGAACGCCGGTGCGATATTCATGGGTGAAAATACCCCGGAGGCAGTCGGGGATTACACTGCCGGCCCGAACCATGTATTACCGACGGGCGGTACGGCGCGTTTCTATTCTCCGCTTGGCGTACAGGATTTTATCAAGAAGTCCAGCATAATCTCATTCAGCGCCGATGCGCTGGATAAGATGGGTGAGGACACGATCCAGATGGCAGAATTAGAGGGGCTGACCGCGCACGCGAATGCTGTGCGGATAAGACTAAAGAGCAAGAAGAGGTGAGAAATGAGCAGAACCGCGAAGATAAACAGGAAAACGAAAGAGACTGACATCAGAGTCAGCATAAATATTGACGGCAAGGGGGAGTACAAGTCAGAAATCCCCGTTGCGTTCTTAGGACACATGATAAGCCATATCGCGAAGCACGGTTGTTTCGATATCGCGATAATCGCGAAGGGCGATGTGGAGGTCGATTATCACCACACCGTCGAGGATATCGGTATCGTTTTGGGTGACGCATTCATAAGCGCGCTCGGTGACAAGGTGGGCATCCACCGCTACGGCCACGCCCTGATACCGATGGACGAATCCCTGGCCGAAGTCTCCGTAGACCTTAGCGGCAGATCGATGCTTATATATAAGGTGCCGCTGCCAAAGAACAAGGTCGGTGACTTTGACGCCGAGCTGATCGAGGAGTTCTTCAAAGCCTTCGCGAACCACTCAAAGAGTACAATACACGTGAACCTGCGCTATGGTGAAAACGCGCATCATATCCTTGAAGCCGTGTTCAAGGCGTTTGCGAAAGCGCTGAGCCACGCCGTGTCAATAAACCCCAGAGCGTCGGGTGAAGTGCCCTCGACAAAAGGCGCGCTCTAAGGGGGCATGTTGCCCAATCCGGTTTAGGGGTTTGAGCCCCTACACTTCCGTTGGTCGCTACCCCGTAATATCAGCTACTTACAAAAGCGCTTTTTTGAGAAATTCGTAAAATATGCTATTTGGCAACACTCCCCTAAGGAGGGGAAGTCCCCCCCTTTATTGCATTGGGCAACATGCCCCTTATGGTCTCAATGTTTCCAGGGCGCTGATAAACCTGTCGATATCTCCCATGGTTGTAGCATACCCGATGCTCGCGCGCAGTGTGCCGGTATCTGCCGTACCGATCGATTCGTGAGCGAGTGGCGCGCAATGCAAACCGGCGCGCACCATTATATTGTGCTCCATATCAAGCTTATGCGCCGCTTGTGCCGGCGCCATCCCCGCGACGTTGAAGGCGAACACACCGGTGATCCCGTCGGCCTCCTTACACCCGTAAAGCGTGATGTGCCGAAGCGATCTGAGCCCGTCGATCATCCGTTTTATTATCGCGAGCTCCTTCTCCCTGATCTTATCGACACCGGTCGAGTTGATATATTTTAACGCCTCTTTAAGGCCGCAGATACCAGGGTAGTTCAAGGTGCCCGCCTCAAAGCGCTCTGGCAGGTTCTGTGGCATCAAGAGCGATAGTGAATCAGAACCGGTGCCGCCCTCCATCAAGGGGTCGAGCGTTATCCCGTCTCTTATGTACAGTCCGCCCGTACCAGCGGGGCCAGGCAGCCCCTTGTGACCGGCGAATGCGAGGAGATCGACCCCGAGGCGGGTAGCGTCCACTTCGATCGAGCCGGCTGACTGCGCGGCGTCCAGGAGCATTGTTATACCGCGCTCCTTCGCGATATCCGCGATGCCGCGCACCGGTAGTATCGTACCGGTGACGTTTGACGCGTGGTTGATCGCGAACATGGTCGTTTTGTCCGTGATGTCCCGCGCGAAATCGTTTATGTCAAACCGCCCCTTTTCGTCGCATTTTACAACGGTATACGAAACGCCCCTCGTACCGGACAGGCTGTGCAGGGGACGTATGACGGCGTTATGCTCCAGCGACGTGGTGACGACATGATCGCCCGCCTTCAAAAAACCCTTCAGCGCAAGGTTGATCGACTATGTCGCGCCGGAAGTCAGGACTATCCGCGCGGGATCACCGACACCAAACAGCGCCGCGGCCTCCTTGCGGCACTCATGCACGATGCTGTCGGCGGCGAATGCCCGCTTGTACGCGCCCCTGCCCGAGGAGACACCGATACTTTCGAAGTAGCGCATGACCCCCTCTGCCACCTGCTTCGGCTTCTTATACGACGTCGCCGCCCAGTCTAAATACAGCTCATCTTCCATTCAGTACCCCGCGGCCTCTTTCTCTCCACCCAGCCTTGAGTTCTTCTTGTTATGGTTATGATTATATAGTCATTGTCATGAAATGTAAATGGTTTTTAAGCCATCTC
>JAJRZU010000158.1 GCA_024275075.1 Deltaproteobacteria bacterium
GCCATAATATCATATAATAAATACAATACCATAGAAGCATTAGCGGGAAACGACATTAAGTATGTCGCGATCGGTAACACCATCACCGTACCCGCGGGCAGGTATGCGAAAGAAGCTTTGGAAAATTCAGGGATATATAGTATGATAGAGGGTAAGGTCATCTTCGCGGAGAACGTGAGGCAGGCGCTTGACTACGTTTTGCGCGGCGAGGTTCAGGCGGGTATCGTATATATGACCGATACGAAGATAGTTCGCGATGGCCAGCTCAATGTTTTCGCGATCGACATGGGATCGCACGAGGAGATACTGTACCCGATCGCGGTGGTCAAGGGCGCGAAGGATACGCAGGCGGCAAAGTCGTTCGTAGATTACGTTACGTCGGATGCCGCGCAGAAGGTGCTGGGAAAATACGGGTTCATGACAAGGTAGAAGCAGATGTTCACTCCAGATGATTGGTTCGCGGTTATGCTGTCGCTGAAAGTGGCGGTGACGGCCACTTTGATTAACGTTATCATCGGTATACCCGTCGCCTACATCCTCGCGCGCAAGAGCTTTTTCGGTAAGTCGATCGTCGATACCATGATCACCTTGCCGCTCGTTTTGCCGCCGACCGTTGTGGGGTTCTACCTCTTGTTCATCTTCGGGCGGCGCGGCTTCCTTGGCGGCTACCTGCACGACGCTTTCGGCATAAACATCGTATTTACGTGGTACGCGGCGGCTCTTGCGGCTCAGATAGTCTCTATGCCGCTGATGATTCGGGCGTCGAAGGCGGCAATCTCCAGCGTTGACAGGGAATATGAGGACGTATCGTATACACTGGGGAAGGGCAGGCTCTACACGATGTTGAACGTTACGCTCCCGTTAGCGAAGAAGGGGATTATCACCGGTGTCGTGCTGGCGTTTTGCCGCGCGCTCGGTGAGTTTGGCGCGACGATAATGGTGGCGGGCAACATACCGGGGAAAACGAGCACGATGCCGCTGGCGATCTATTCGGCTTTCTACGGCTCAGAGGATTACAAGCTGTATTTTTTTGTCATTATCCTGACTGGTATATCGTTTGGCGCGACGTTGCTTGTCAACAGAATGGAACGAGGATGGACGGAAAAACCTTAACGGTAAACATAAAAAAGAAGCTCCACGATTTTCAGCTCTCCGCCGACTGGTCAGAGCGCGGTAATATCACGTGCCTTTTCGGTTATACCGGTTCGGGCAAATCGCTGACATTAAAGATGATCGCCGGCCTGATAAAGCCTGACAGCGGCAATATATCCTTTGGTGACAAGACGTTCTTTGATTCCTCTATGGGTGTGAACATACCGCCGCAGAGGAGGGGTATCGGTTATGTCTCCCAGAGCGACGCGCTCTTTCCGCACATGACGCTCTACCAGAACATCCTTTATGGGCTGGACGCGCGCGGCGGCGATAGGGTAAAGCGCGTGAAGGATATAATCAGTGTGCTTCGGCTCGAGACGCTGGAGCAAAAGTACCCGCACCAGATCTCCGGCGGGCAGCGCCAGAGGACGGCGATCGCGCGGGCTGTCATAAGGAACCCGAAGCTGCTTTTGCTTGACGAGCCGTTCAATTCGCTTGACCACGCGGTCAGGAAGAAGATGTACAATGACCTTTTGCGCTACCAGAAGTACTTCGCCGTACCGATAATACTGGTGACGCACGATATCGACGAGCTTAACAGCCTCGCGAACTGGGTGGTTCTGTACAATGATGGAGGGGTTGTGCAGGCCGGCGCGCCCGAAGATGTTTTCTCAAGGCCGGTATGCAGGGTATCCGCGCGGCTCGTGGGGACGAAGAACATCCTTGACGGTGACGTGATAAGCGTTGACGGCGGTTGTGTGAAGATCAAAACGGACAGGGGCGTCATATATGTCAACCATACCCGGGCCGCTGCCGGTTACAAGGTGATCTGCTGCATAAGGCCGGAGAACATCGCGATTTTGCGAAACGGATCGGCGCCAGGTGATTATAAGAACGTGATAAAAGGGACGGTCTCTGAGCTGATGCGGTGCGCCGCGTTTTCCGACCTCTTCATTCGAATCGCCGACAACAACTATGACTTTGAGATCAGGGTAAACAACGATGATTTCGCCGCCCTGAAGCTGTGTAAAGGCAAAGAGGTAAACATAAGCATCGATGCGGGGATGGTGCACCTGATACCGGCAGGGTAGGAATGAACTAAGCAAATCAGAAGTTACCAGCCCCCACCGATAAAGCTGACCCGGCTGCGCCTACAAGGCTTCCTGCAACTCCTTCACCTTCCACAGGTAGTTATACAAAGGGATTGTCAGGCTGTACCCGCGCTTCAGGTCATCGACCAGCCCCTTGTTGTAAAGGCGGCTCACGCCCTTAACCTTATGCACGAGGTAGAAGTTCTTCCTTTGGTACCAGTTGTTGATCTCGTCAGGCTTTGTCTCATCAAATGTCCTCTTATACATATCACCTTCAAGCCTGAATGTCTGATCCTTCGAATAGAACGATACGGCCTTCATAAACGCCTTCGGGGCTTTGTCGACCAGCTCCCTGAACCGCTTCATCGTATCGCTGCCGGCGGCGTAAAAACCCATCCCGAACCGGTACGAATCCGGAGCTATCTCAAAAAAGTAAGCCGGTGCGCTCTGCCACTCCTTCTTTGACCGCATGAAGCTTATCCACATCGTCGTCTTATATGGTGATTTATCCTTGGAGAACCTTGTATCGCGATGCGGCCGCGATATCGTCCGGTTCACCGCGGGCTTGACATTGAAACCAGAGTCGATCGACAGCATAAACTCACCAAGGTCTGTCACAAGCTCCTTTAAGGGGTTCAATAGATGCTCCTCATAGTCCCGCCGGTGCGCCTCGAACCACGCTTTGTTATTATTCGACCGTAACCCTTTTAAATACTTAGTCGTTTCCGGTGAGAACCCGTTAAACCGCCTCTGCGTCTTTGTCATACCGCCCCCTCTCTTTTAATCATAATGCCCATTATATTTTTGATAGCGGTACATGTCAACCTATAAAGGGCATGTTGCCAAATTTCCCTGAAAACCATCTGGATGGCCGCGAAAAGTATTGACAACCGCGAATAATTGTGATATTGTCACTTTAGATTTACTATTGTCGCACTGGAGGTATGAAGAGGGTTTATAATCCTTTCAGGTACTTAAAGGATTTTTTGTAATGATTACATCCCCCCTGTCTTAATTGCCGGTGGGCCGTTAGCTCAGCTGGTAGAGCAACTGACTCTTAATCAGTGGGTCGCAGGTTCGATCCCTGCACGGCTCACCAAAATTCCCCCCATTTAATAAAATAATAGTACAAAAATGAAAAAAATGGGTTATGCTGTCTATAGGGATATTGGACAGGGCATCATGCTTATTAAAGGAGGTAGCGCAAATGAATATGCTAATGATTACAGGTATATTACTAAATATGCTAATAAGTTACGGCAGTGGTGACGAGCAGGAATTAGCATCGAAAATATTGAATTATGAGGAAGATGCTATAATCGAAGAAGTCCCTGGAGATTCTACGCACTTTCAGGTGGACGTGACCGCATACTCACCGACTGTCAGCGAGACGGACTCAACGCCATTGATCACCGCTTCGAACAAGATGGTGAAAGAGGGCTATATAGCGGTAAGCAGGGACTTAGAGGCGTACCTGGAGTTTGGGGACAAGGTATTCATCGAGGATATCGGCATCTTTGAGGTGCAGGACAGGATGAACAGGCGCTGGTCGAAAAGGGTGGATATATTCTTCTATAACACGAAACGCGCGATACAGTTCGGTAAGGTGAAGAAGAAGATGTGGATTCTCGATAGCAAAAAACACCCCAAAAAGATCGCAATGAAATAATAAGCGGAAGCTTAAAGCTTCACCTAATATAGTTGCAGGGTGGGCTGTGCCCACCACAAAGCCATCAGAGGTTACTTGCTATTGGTAGGCCCACCCCACCCCACCCTACTTTTTTCAATAACTTACAAGCGTTACTTTTTTTGAAATAGGGATATTTTTCTATTTGGCAACAGTCCCATTAAGCCCGCCGCTGGCAGTCTGTTCCGATGCTCCACAACATTTCCACCCCCTGCCGACAACGGAGGCCTGTATTAGGTGGCGCGTCCCAATTAAAAACCTTGAATAATTCAGCGAACCGGTATAGAATGTCAGCAGTAAATAACACATCATTGAGGAAATTATGAATAACTTTAAAAGCGCTTATGATAAACTGCAAAAGAGGGTGAGTGACCTAAGGAACCATCTTTGACATAGATAAGAAGGCGGCGCGGCTGGCTGAGATCGATAAGATATCTTCGGCGAGCGGTTTTTGGGACGACAACGAAAGCGCGCAGAAGCTTTTGCGGGAGCGGGCATCTCACCAAAAGCTTATCCAGGCTGTAGAGCGGATAACCGGTTCTTTGTCCGAGACCGGTGAGTATTATGAGTTAGCCGAGTCAGAAGGTGACGAAGAGGCGATCCTTGACGAGGTTCACAAGCTTGCCACCATTGCTGACGATATATCATCTTTAGAGTTGCAGAAGCTCTTTTGTGGTGAGCATGACCATAATAACGCGATTGTCTCCATAAATGCCGGCGCGGGCGGCACCGAGGCTCAGGACTGGGTACAGATGCTGCTCAGGCTATACTCGCGCTGGGCGGAGCGGCATGGCTTCATTACAGAGATAAACGATTTTCTGGCCGATGATGAGGCCGGCTACAAAAGCGTCACTTTCACAGTTACCGGTGATTATGCCTACGGTAACCTGAAATCCGAGAGCGGTATACACCGGCTTGTCAGGATATCTCCTTTTGACGCGAGTTCACGCAGGCACACTTCGTTCGCGTCTGTCGCGGTGACTCCTGAGATAGATGATGAGATAACGATCGAGATAGACGAGAAGGAGCTTCGGATAGACACATATCGTGCGAGCGGCGCCGGTGGTCAGCATGTGAACAAAACCGATTCCGCGGTCAGGATAACGCACCTGCCGACAAACATCACCGTCCAGTGCCAGAACGAAAGGTCACAGCATAAGAACAAGGCGGTCGCTCTCAAGATACTTAAATCCAAGCTGTACGAGTTAGAGGAGCTGAAAAAGAGTAAGCAGCTCAAGGACTTAAGCGCGGCAAAGAAGGAGATTGCGTGGGGCAGTCAGATCCGCTCATACGTCCTGCAGCCGTACAGGCTTGTGAAAGACCACAGAACCAGCCACGAGGCCGGTAATGTGGACAGAGTGTTAGACGGTGATATCGATGATTTTATTAAGGCATTTCTCTTACAGCTTGGAGATGCTAAATAGTATCATCTATAAACGATTTTAACTTCGCTTTCGGGGCGCTGCCGACCATCGAATTGACATTTTCGCCATCTTTGAATATCAATAGCGCCGGTATGCTTCTTATACCGTATTTTGAAGGTGTCGCGGTATTCTCTTCCACATTTAATTTGGTTATTTTCACCTTACCGTCATACTCGGCGGCGATCTCGTCGATGACAGGCGACAGGTTCCTGCACGGGGCGCACCACTCCGCCCAGAAATCGACTAATACCGGCAGACCGGATTTTAATACTTCATCTTCAAAATTCGCGTCTGTAACATGAATAACTTTATCTGAACTCATCCTTACTTATCCCTTTCTATTCCTTAAATATTACCCTTATAACGGGTTTGCCACTATATTTATCTTGATCTCGGTTTCAATCACCACATAAATGGTTTCGTTATCTCCCTTAGCCCATATATTTGCCTGACCGGTGATCAGCAGGCTCTCAAAATACGCTTTGTCCAGCCACTGAACATCGAACCACTCCACCAAATCCTCTTCTTCCACGCCGCGCAGGCTGATCTCCGGCAGCTCCAGGCTCGCCGGTATACTCGCTGTTGCTACAGCGGTCGCGTCATCAAAGGCGCCACCGAGCGTGTTGGCGTAAAAGGTGACCGTCCCCTCTTCGATACCCGCGTTCTGGTCAATAGCATATTTCATGTAATCTATATCCACTTCCTTTATGTTGTCCTTATACCGGTTAAAATCATCGTTCTCGGTTAAGTCTACCGGTACCGGGCCCACTTCACCCACACCGGCGATAAGCGGGAAAGTGGCGCTGACAGGCGGGATAGTGCTGAGACTTACATCCGCCAGACTTGTTATATCGTCGGTGCCGCCGCATGAAGCTATAGCGCCGAACATGACAAACAAGGCTAACAATACGATTTTTTTCATATAACCTCCCATAATAGTTTTTATAATAATTAGTTACTCTTTTGAATGACGATATTCATGATTTCCTTAGAGTATGCGCACAATTATTGGGCATTATGCCCTCCTATAATAGTTTTTAAATTAATCAAGCGGCCATTTTCAGTCGTCTTGTTTGTTCTAAAGTTTCGGGCCACACTTTCTCTCTCTTAAGGCATCATTCATCTTCTTGTATATGATATCCCGTAAAAAAGCTAACGCGTCCTCCTTGTCGTCATCATTTATTATCATCTTGATCTCTTCTATTTCCTTTTCATCTAAAGTTATCACTACTTTTGACATACATTCCCTCCTTTTAGCAACTGAATTTAACATTGAATATATAGTAGTTTTCCGTTTTAATCAAGAAAAAGATTTCCATCATTGATGGTTTTTCAAGAGGGGCTTTGATCTGCTGTCAAGATTTTGTTCTGATACTGACACAAAACTCTTGACGTTACCATTTCTACAGGAGCTATAAATGGTAGTCTGAATTCTGGCGCTTAGCGGGCAGTTTTATATCAAAAGCAGATAAATAAACGTTATAACAGCTATCAACCAGATAGGTACGATCTTATACGCGGCTACTTTTGGGGCGGTTGGTTTCAGCTTGGTGTTGATAAGCCGGTATGCGCTGAAGCCAGAGGCAAACCCACCGAACAGTATGAGCGCTATTTGAATATTGCTGATAAGGCTATGTTCTAAGATAGGTTGCAGCGTGTCAGGGAAGGGCGCTTTGAACAGTAACTCGCTTATCGCGTAGAATATGGCGCTCCCTTTCATGAAGAGCGGCTCTAAGTAATGCGAGAGGAATCCGCAAAGCGCGAGCGGTATAAACGAGTAACCGACAGTATGCCTGACATTCCTTACGCTCTTCTCCTCGATGTCATAAGATGCAGTGTTGATAAGCATGAGCGCACCGGTGGATAAGATGATCGTCATGATGAACAGAGCCGTATATATCAAGGCGCCGTGGACAGAGTATCTATCGTAGCCCAGGAAGACAGCCTCGCTTACACTTTGTATCTCTAAGATTTTTTTTAATATGAGCAAGAAGGCGAGCGATATCCCCAGGATGGAGTCACTGAAGTAAGGATGCGCCTTTACCCACAGCTCCTTTGGTAATATCCTCAGGTTGAACTGTATGGAGTTATTCGGGCAGTTCTTGATGCAGTTCCCGCAATGCGTGCAGTTCTTGTTGCTCTCTATGCCGTATGGGTGCTCGAACATCGGGCAGCCCGGCGCATTCTCGCCGCCTTCATAGCATACGTTTGTCTTGCACTGCGTCAGGCAGATATGCTTGTTGCTGCGCAGCTCGATCACCGAGGCCATCGCGTATATTCCGTTAAATATCCCCCATGGGCACAGGTACCTGCACCAGACCATCCTTTTGTACAAGATTGAGGTCATAAGAGCCAGCGTGAAGATGAAGAGCACAAGCCCACCGGTTATTACCGGCGACATGAATATGTTAGTCATCTCTTCAAACCATATTATTACAAGGGCAAAGATGACGGCGATTACGTTACCGTTCTTCTTCAGTTTATCGGGCATGGTATAACCGAAGTTGACGAACTTTTGCAATAACTTCGCTATGGAGGAGAAGGGGCAGACTGCGCACCAGACCCTCCCGAAAAAGATGAACGAGATGAAGATCAATGGCCAGCCGATTATCCATGACAGTATGACGGCGATGTTTTGCTCACCCTCTTTTTGGCTGAAGAATGAGAAGTATATTATGGCGAAGAAGACGATGACAGAGATCGCCTGCGGTATCGCCGGGTACAGCCTGCTCTTGAGGATGTCGCTGATCCACTTGACCCGAAGCAGGTTATATGTCTTTTCCCCCTCCGCGCGCGGAATCCCTAAAAATATCTGCTCAGACAAGATGGTATCCTGCGACGTGACGAGCACACCTCGCTCTAATACATTGTAAAGCTCCATGAGGTTGCCCGGCCAGTCATAGCTCATCAGCATACCAAGCGCGTTATCAGAGAGATTCGTAACGTTTTTTTGCAGCTTGAGGTTGATGATCCCCAAAAAGTACCGGATTATCAGCGGCAGGTCCTTCTTCCTCTCGCTCAGGGGCGGCATCCTTATCGTCTGCTTTGACATCAGAGCATAAAGGTCAGCGTTAAACAGGTCACTCTCCACCAGTTTCCTTAAGTCTATATTAGTCTGGAATATTATCTTTACATCAGAGCTCAACTCTTTCGCGCCATCTTTACGCCGGTAATTTTTCGTAATGAGGTAATCGTACAGCCTTTGCTGAACCCCCTTTGAGAGCGCCTCAACGTGCCTTAGCGTAAGCGTGCCGTCATTCGCAAGCTGCAAAAGCCCGCGGCGCTCCTCTTGTTCCCCGGGGATAGCCGCCTGACCGAAAAGGTCGACGCCATAGCGCTTATCCTGGAAATGCCTGCAATCCTCGATGATAAAATGGTTCGCCATCCTTGTGCTCGAAAAATGTATGCACCGCGCGACGAAATTCTTACCGATCCCGACCTCACCGATTATCAATGCCGGTGCGTCGTTCAAAGAGAAAGCCTTTATCTTGTCATTGACGATCTTCGCTTTCATGGACTCACCGACTATCTTCGTGTCAACCTTGAGCTGCACCTTCGCGCCGGACTGCGAATACGCCAGCTCGTCGTACAACCGCGCGTTCTCGACGATAATCGATGTATGCGTCGCGACCGCCGTCAAGAGCCTTAGATCGTTCTGGTCAAACGTGTCGATCAGGGCGTCGTCCTTCTTGTCATACACCGTTATCATACCGATAACCTTGTTATGGAGCTGGAAGGGCGCGGAGATGAGCGATGTGACCATGCTCTTCGCCTCATCAGAGAACCGCGGTATCTGCGAGACATCATTGATGATAGCGAACTCGCCTATCTCGATGACCGATTCCCGCAGGTGACGCTCTATGCCGCGCCTCACGGTCTTATATGCCGCGTCGTCAAAACCGTACGAAGAGCGCATCTTCATAGTGTCTGACAACGGTACCTGGAGCGTTAAAGTGCATCTCTTCGCGTTCGTCGCGTTTGCCGTGCTTTCTAAAATGAATTGCAGGAGTTCCTTCAGGCTGTCCTTTGTGTGTACAGCGTCACCGATCTTTTTCAACGTACCAAGCTCGACGGTGCGCAGGTTCGCTTCATAATCAAACTGCTCTTTTCTGATGATACTTATGAAGCTGTCGGTGACGATCCCTAAAAAACTCTTCTGTTGCGCAAAATAGTCGATCTTCTCCTTGTTCAGTATCGCGAGCAGGCCGACCACCTCACTGTTCTCGATCAAAGGTATAAATAACAGGTGCCTATACATCGGCGCCGAAAGGAACTTCGAGCGGGCAAACTCATGATTATCCCTGCCGGCGCTGTTCCCCTTGCCGCCTGACGGCTGATCATAATCGATAAGGAGCGATGATCTCTTCTCCTTTATCCACCGAACTACCGCGTCGTCCTGGTTCAACCGGTAAGAGGAGGCGTAAACGTTTTTATAATCGTTCGTCGCGTAAAGTTTGACGTATTTGTTATCCTTTTCATACAGGTACAGAAGGCATAAGTCTATCTCGTAGAAATCCGCGATGCCTTTGCTCAGCTGCGACAGTTTTTTCTTGAATGGGTTATCTGATACGATTATCTTATGGATCCGGTTCAAAAAGAGGAGTTCGTCCTCTTTCCTTCCTAATATAACGTCATTTTGTATTGTGTGTTGTTTCAATAACCTGTGAGAAAGCTCATCTCTTTTACTATACAGCCCGCTTTGCCGCCGCAAAATATTTCGGTAAAAAGCATTACCAAATGCAGGGCTGGCGGCGAGCAGCTCATCGACCTTCTCTCTGGGCAGCGTGATGATCGTGACATCATCGTTGGCGACCGCTTTTAATCGCGGCGCCTTTTTATTGAAGAGCCCGATATCGCCGAAATAGCCGCCTCGCGCCACTGTATCGAGCAGGACATCTTTACCGTTATGCAAAAGATACAGCGATACGCCGCCGCTTAGAACGAGATACAGGTTCACAGGCTCGGCGCCATGGTCGATGATAAGCTCATCTTTCTTACACGTCACCGGCTGAGCCGCAGCTAAACAGCTCTTTAGAATATCCTTGTCAATGGCATCAAATAAAGGGAAAGCACCTGAAATATCTTCATTGAATAATTGGGTTGATTCCATAACTGTATCACAAGATCTTGGTGTAATCTTCTCCAGCCTTTTCATAGGCTAATACTTTGTTAGAAAAATGCTCGACCAGAGCGTCCCTGATTTCGGCGTACCTGTCACCGGTATACTTTATCGACAGTCCACAGTCCGAGGTGAGCTGCCTTGGCACCGGCATCAGGATGAACTTGACACCGGCCTTCTTCAGTATCCGCTCCGCCTTCATCACCCTGTGAATTGAATTAAAAATAAATATATATTCATTATCTGTTGAGTTCGACATTTTCTATGTAAAATATAGTACATATCCCATCAAAAAACAAGAGGAGAAATGATACAAGAAATTATGGGACTTAAGCCAAATAGAATAAAATACATATTTTCAAAAAATCCTGCATTGTAAGCTGTTGATATTACGGGGCGCCGTGAGCGGGGGCGAAGGGGCCAAGCCCCTTAAATTGTATTGGGCAACATGCCCATTATATCAGGAAAAAACGTTGTGGCATGTCGCTCCAATCCCAATCCTTTCAAGGGGGAATCCCCCATTCGCTTCGCGTTCACCCCAGCAGGAGGAGTCCTTGCGAGAGGGGTATTTGTGTATGCCCTGCTATAAAAGAGAAAAATTGGGGAGATCCACGGCAATAAATGATTGATTTTTTCATGTTACTGTGTTAGATTGCATAATGCATTCGGCATCATCCCCATAATATTGTAATCTGCTCTTGTGATAAGCGAAAAGAATGGTAGATTAGTTTACAATGAATCTCCCCGTAGCAGGCTATGGGGGGGGCTCAACCAAAAAAGCAGGCGGGCACACAAACAAGTTAGCCTGTAAATCAAAGAGGTACGTGGTTTTTATGTCAAATATTTCTGTAAGGTTCAAGGATGTGTTAAGTAGGGGTGAGAAGCTATTTATCCCGTATATAATGGCGGGTGACCCTGACATCGCCCTCACCGAGAAGGTGATCTACCGGCTCGAGGAGAGCGGGGCGGATATAATCGAGCTTGGTATACCCTTCTCTGACCCGATGGCGGATGGCCCCACGATACAGGCGGCGTCCGAGCGGGCGCTGAAGAACGACGTGACCCTGAGCGATGTGCTGGCTCTGCTGGCAAGGGTGCGGACAAAGTCATCGATACCGATAATCCTGATGGGGTACTACAACCCGATATTTTTCTATGGGGCAGAGCGGTTTGCGGTAGACGCGAAACGGGCGGGCGCGGACGGGCTCATCGTGGTCGATCTGCCACCAGACGAGGTGGACGAGCTGAAACCGTTCACCGATAAAGAGGGAATCGATATCATATTCCTGGCGGCGCCGACAAGCACCGATGAGCGGCTGAAGCTTATCGCCAGCAAATCGAGCGGGTTCGTGTACTATGTTTCGGTGACCGGTGTCACCGGCGCGCGCTCGACGCTCGCGGCAGCGATACAGCATAAGAGCGAACTCATCAAAAGTTACATGGAGATACCCGTCGGTATCGGGTTCGGGATATCCACACCGGCGCATGTCACTGAGCTGTGCCGGTCGTTTGACGCTGTAATAGTCGGGAGCGCCATTGTCAGGTTCTTAGAGGATATTTCCTCTGAGGATAAGCTTTTAGACGATGTAGGTAATTTTGTAAAAGAGTTAAAGAGTGCGACAAAAGTGAACTAAAAGACGGTATGGTGCCGTATTCATTAATGATTTAGCATAGAGTCCGTTAGGTGGAAGTAAGCTTAATGGATTATTGCAAGGCATATTTCATTAAAATAGGAGTAAATACTATAAACCACAGATTGCACGGAGTACACCACGGAGTACACCACGGAGTACACCACGGAGTACACGGAGAAAAGCTTTTTAACACAATAATCTCTGTGTCTGCTCTGTGTCTCTGTGGTGAAAAAGAATTTTATCATAGGAGGCAAAAGTGAGCGAATCTGATGATCTTTATTCCAGGTTTGGCAGGGAAATCTCAAAGGGTACTGTCTTGTTCCATGAAGGTGATATGAGTCAGGAGATGTACATCATCCAGCATGGACAGATCAAGATCAGCAAGAAGGTCAGGAATATCGAGAAGATGCTGGTGATCTTGGGTGACGGTGAGTTTTTCGGCGAGATGGCTACGCTTAACAATCAGCCGCGATCAGCTACGGCAACGGTAGTTGAGGACAGCCAGTTGCTTGTGATCGACCCGGATACTTTTGAGGCGATGATCCTGAACAGCAACGAGGTGGCGCTTCGGATGATAAAGAAACTCGCGCAACGCCTGCAAGAAGCTGACAACCAGATAGAGAACCTTCTCCTTAAGGATAACAACTCCAAGGTAGCGAACATCCTGTTACGGTTGGCCGGCAGCATCGGTACGCAGGTGGACAGCGGGGTAAAGATCAAGATCAGTAAGGTCGATCTCGCGTCGAAAGCGGGCATCGAGGCAGGCAACCTTAAAGAAGTTATCGGTAAATTAGTGAAGGGCGGGATTGTAAAGGTGCAACCTGACGGTTTGATCATCTCAAGCCAGGAGGATTTGATTAAGTACCTTGATTTCCTCGCGATGAAAGAGAAATACGCGGCTCTTAGTTAGGTGATATTTAAGAATGTTTTGGTTAAAACGGGAACGTAAAAAATTCGATACAGCGGTGAAGAGAAGCTCGAAGGTGCCTGAAGGGTTCTGGAAGAAGTGCCCGGCATGTACCCAGATAATTTTCAGCGAAGAGATCCAGCGCAACCTCATGGTCTGCCCGAAGTGCAATTACCACTTTAGAATATCCGCGCAGGAACGGTCAGACCTCATTCTGGATGAGGGTAGCTTCAAGGAGCTCTACTCTGACATCAAGACCGGTGATCCGCTCGAGTTCAAGGACGTAAAACGCTACAAGGACAGGATAAAGAAGCTTGAGAACGATAAGAAAAAATCCGCCGTCATCGTTGGTGAAGGTAAGATAAACGGCCGCAGGGTGATGCTCGCTTTCTTCGAGTTCAGTTTCCTTGGCGGCTCGATGGGCAGCGTCGTCGGTGAGAAGATCGCCAACATAATCGAGGACGCCATAGAAGAGAACACCGGTGTCGTAATCTTCTCCTCATCCGGCGGCGCGAGGATGCAAGAGGGGATCTTCTCGCTCATGCAGATGGCGAAGACCTCCGCGGCGCTCTCGAAGCTGAAGCAGCGGGGACTGCCGTTCATCTCGGTACTGACCGACCCGACTACGGGCGGCGTGACCGCGAGTTTCGCCATGCTCGGCGACATAATCATCGCGGAACCGAAAGCGCTGATATGCTTTGCCGGCCCCAGAGTCATAGAGCAGACGATAAGGCAGACGCTACCAGAAGGGTTCCAGCGCGCGGAGTACCTGCTCGAACACGGCATGATCGACATGATCGTCCACAGAAGCGAGATGAAGAGCACCATCAGCAACCTTCTAAGTATGCTCGCGAAGTAGACCAGCAAAACCGCACGCCACTATCCTTGCAAAATACACATTCTGTTATTGCAATGACAGAAAGAGGGGATGTTGCCCAATGCTATTAAAAAGTTTTTGGGGAGAGTTTGAGAACCACTTTTTTCAAAAAGGGGTTCTCAAAAAACTTTTACATTAACTTATATTATTCGTTTGACCGCAATTTAGTATCATTATCAGAACAAAATCTTAATATGCCCATCAAAGCCCCTCTTGAAAAACCATCAATGACGGGCGCCAGAAATGAACACTTGATTTTTAATGAAAAATATTTTATGGTGCTTTCGATATTTTCAAAAAAGGGACTGTTGCCAAATAGAACATTTTACAGATTTCCCAAAACGCTGGCGTTGTAAGCACCTGTAAAAATGGGGGCGGCCAGCGGGAGTGAAGGGGGGATTCCCCCTTAAATGGATTGGGCAACATGCCCAAAAAAGTGAAGCGGTGAGGGTGTGATATGGGGTTAAGGGTTTATAATTCGCTGACGAAGAGGAAAGAGGAGTTCGTACCGATCAAAGAGGGCAGGGTGAACATGTACGTATGCGGCGTTACCGTATACGACGTCTGCCACATCGGGCACGCGCGCGCGAACATCGTGTTTGACGTGATCTACCGGTACCTGCAAAGCGCGGGTTATGAGGTGAAATATGTGCGGAACTTCACTGACATTGATGACAAGATAATCAACAGAGCGAACGAGGCGGGTAAGCCATGCAGAGAGATAACGACGCGATATATCAAAGAGTTTAATGATGACATGTCGCGGCTGAACCTGAAAAAGCCGACTATAGAGCCAAGGGCGACGCAGCATATACCAGATATGATAAACACCATTAAAACGCTCGTTGAGAAGGGTCACGCGTATGTCATCGAAGGTAACGTTTTCTTCAGTGTCGAGAGTTTCAGCGAGTATGGCAAGCTCTCTTCTCGCAGTATGGACGAGTTGCTGGCGGGCGCGCGCGTCGCTGTGGATGAGCGGAAGAGGAACCCGCTCGATTTCGCGCTCTGGAAGGCGAGCAAGCCAAGCGAACCGAAATGGGAATCACCGTGGGGGGAGGGGCGACCCGGCTGGCATATCGAGTGTTCCACGATGAGCGCGAAGTATCTTGGTAATACATTTGACATCCATGGCGGCGGTAAGGATCTCATCTTCCCGCATCATGAGAACGAGATAGCGCAGTCCGAGTGCTCCACCGGTCAGAAGTTCGTCAACTACTGGCTGCACAACGGGTTCGTGAATATTAATTCTGAAAAGATGTCGAAATCGTTGAAGAACTTCTTCACTATCAAGGATGTGCTCAAGGAGTACCACCCCGAGGTGGTGAGGATGTTTTTGATATCGAACCATTACCGGAGCCCGATCGACTTCACCGATAATAATTTGAGGGAGACGAAGGGTAACCTTGACAGGTGCTATACCATGTTAAAGCTCCTGAAGGAGAAGCTGAGCGCAAAAGAGGGTGCGGACGCCGCGCAAAGTTTCGATGCGGCGAAGGCTCTGAAGGGTAGGGCGGCGAGCTTCATGGATTCCATAAAAGAGGCGATGAACGACGACTTCAATACGGCGGTAAGTATAAGCATCCTATTCGAGCTTGTCCGGTTGACCAACAGGTACATAAGCGCCCCGGAGTTCAGTGTATGCGCTGGTTCCAAACAGATATTGGGAGCTGTGAAAGAGCGGCTGAACTCCTTCGCGGACATTTTCGGTATACTCACCTATGATCCTGACGCGTATTTAAGCGAGGAGAAGAGCGAGGCGCTTTCAAAGTTAGGGATCAGCGAGTCTGACATCCTCAAGCTCATCCAGGAGAGGGCGGACGCTCGCCGCGACAAGGATTTCGCGAGGGCGGATGCGGTCCGCGACAAACTCATAAATCATGGTATAATCTTAGAAGATACTGCTCAAGGTACGAAGTGGAAAGCTAAGACATAAATGGACAGATTCAAGCTTGTCAGCGAGTTTACGCCGCAAGGGGATCAGCCCCGCGCTATAGAAGAGCTTACCAGCGAGATATTAAAGGGTGATGGCAGCAAGGAGCAGGTACTGCTTGGCGTCACCGGTTCTGGTAAGACCTTAACGATGGCGAACGTCATCGAACGCGTCAATCTCCCATCTTTGGTCATAGCGCCGAACAAGACGCTCGCGGCGCAGCTATACCAGGAGTTCAAGGAGCTTTTCCCAGAGAACGCCGTCGAGTACTTCGTCAGCTACTACGACTATTACCAGCCCGAGGCATACATCCCGAAATCCGATACGTACATTGAGAAGGACTCCGCGATCAACGAGGAGATCGACAAGATGCGGCACAGCGCCACGCGGGCGATCCTTGACCGGAAGGACGTTTTGATAGTATCCAGCGTCTCTTGCATCTACGGTCTTGGTTCCCCGGAGGACTACAAGGGGATGAGCGTCAGGATGGAAGCGGGCGCGGAATTTTCGTTTGATCTTTTGCTGAAACGGCTTGTAGAGATACAATACGCGCGCAACGATTACGATTTCCACAGGGGCACGTTCCGCGTGCGCGGTGATGTAGTAGAGATATTCCCCGCCTATGAGGAGGATCGTGCTATTCGGGTCGAGTTCTTCGGTGATCTCATCGAGCGCATAACCGAGATCGACCCGCTTCGGGGTACAGTGACGAAACAGCTTGGGAAGGCGGCTATCTACCCGAACAGCCACTACGTCACACCGCGCGGCATCCTGTTAGAAGCTGTCAAGTCGATAAAAGAGGAATTAAAGGAGCGGATAAAGTACTTTGAGAAGCAAAACCTTCTTATAGAGGCGCAAAGGATCGAGCAGCGTGTGCAGTATGATATCGAGATGATTGTCGAGACCGGTTACTGCCAGGGAATCGAGAACTATTCCCGCTACCTGACGCGCCGCAAACCCGGTGAACCGCCGCCGACGATGATAGACTTCTTCCCGAAGGAGTCGCTTCTGTTTATCGATGAGAGTCACATCACCGTGCCCCAGCTTAACGCGATGTATAAGGGTGACCGGTCGCGCAAGGAGACGCTTGTCAGGTTCGGGTTCCGGCTCCCGTCCGCTCTTGATAACCGTCCGCTCAGGTTCAGTGAATTTGAGGAGCGCAAAAAAAAGGTGATGTACGTGAGCGCGACACCGGGTAACTATGAGCTTGAGTGTACTGATGGCGTCGTAGTGGAGCAGATAATCCGACCGACCGGTTTGACCGATCCGCGGATAATAGTGAAGAAGGCGAAGACCCAGGTAGATGACCTGCTCTTCGAGATAAGAAAGCGGATCGAGCGTAAGGAGAAGGTGTTAGTCACAACGTTGACGAAGCGTATGGCGGAGGATCTTACTAAATATTACGATGACTTGGGGCTGCGCGTCCGGTACATGCACTCAGATATCGATACGATTGAACGGATAAATATTATCAGGGACCTTAGGAAGGATGAATTCGATATCCTTGTCGGTATCAACCTGTTGCGCGAGGGGCTGGATATCCCCGAGGTTTCGCTCGTTGCTGTGCTTGATGCGGACAAGGAGGGTTTCCTGCGATCCGAGAGGTCGCTGATACAGACCTGCGGCAGGGCGTCGCGAAATGTGAACGGACAGGTGATCATGTACGCCGAGAAGATCACGCGCTCCATGCAAAGCGCGATGGATGAGACTAACCGCCGCCGGAAGCTGCAAGAGGAGTTTAACGCGGTGCATGGCATCACACCGAAAACGATTATCAAGAAAGTCCATAGCGGTTTCGGTAGCTTATGCGAGAAGGATTATGTGACTGTCAAGACGAGAAGCAGCATTGATATGAGCGCTTATGGTGTGGCGAAGATACCTGCTATCATCAAGCGCCTGAAGAAAGATATGAGGAGATTCGCGAAGGATCTGGAATTTGAGCGGGCGGCAGAGCTAAGGGATAAGATAAAGGAATTAGAGGATTTTGAGTTAGGGGTTAGGGGGTAGGGGACGCGTTTAAAACCGTCGAGATGGCATGGTAACGTCAAGAGTTTTGTGTCAGTATCAGAAAAAATCTTGATAGCAGATCAAAGCCCCTCGCGAAAAACCATCAATGATGGGCATTAATAAATTGACAACGTCCTTATTATTTAGTAAAATCAAATAAGATGACTGATACCGCTAAAGTTGCAAAGAACCCGGAAACTGAATTCAAGAAAGGTGTGGAATTTCTTGAATCAATGGAGTATAAAAATGCAGAAGATTATTTCAAGAATGCCTATAATATAAATCCAGACAAACCGAAATACTTGTCGTACTATGGTCTTAGCATCGCGCTTGCTGGTGGCAACCCGCGGGTGGGGATCGAGCTTTGCAACCGCGCGATTAATATGGATTGCATGAACTCTGATTTTTACCTTAACCTTGGTAAGATATACGCGCTGACGAAGCACCGTAAAGAGGCTATAATGACACTTAAGCACGGCTTGTCACTGAATAAGGATAATACTAATATCATTAAAGAGTTAGACAGAATCGGGCTTCGCGCAAAGTCTGTGCTCCCATTTTTGTCAAGGAATAATTATTTAAATATCCATCTTGGCAGAGTAAAATCTTTTTTAGAGAGATTATAAAGTTAGTCTGACCAATTTATGATATTTGATTTTTTTTATTGACAAATTCATTGATACAATATATATAATTAGCGGGTAAGAGTAGTAATAATTAAATTAACAGTTATAAAGACAAATAAAATTGCAGGGGGAATTGTTGTGTGTAAGATTTCTTCAACGTTAAAGATTATTTTAGTTCTTAGTATATTGTTAGTGTCTACAAATAGTTATGCACAGCTTTTTGGTTTTGGTGGTGGAGCTACCAAAAAAGTCGAGGTTGGTGGTGATGCCCCTGAGTTTAAAGGTGTTGATTTTCTGACAAAGAAGGCCATTAATTTCAACGAATTAAAGGGCAACAAAGTAATTCTGTTAGATTTCTGGTCAATATACTGCGTGTCATGCCTTCAAGAGATACCAAAATTGATAGATATCTACAATAAATACAAGGATAGGGATATATTCTTCATCGGTATGAACCTGGATACAAACACAAGAAGGTTGAAGATGTATCTGAAGAACCCGCAAAAGGTTCCTCCGTATCCTATTGTTATGGACAAACCCCGAACAATAGCGAATGCTTATAAAGTAAATATCCTGCCCACTACAATAATCATCGGTAAGGATGGCAAGATCAAGATGTATCACGAGGGATATAAGCCTGGCGATGAAGATGACATAGATAAGATTATTGATAAACTGACGAAGTGATCCGGCGTTGATTACTCAATGAACTGTTTCCAGCAAGCTATAGAGGCGCCATGTTTAAGGTTTTGTACTAAACTACGGGGGATTAAACCTGTAGAAAAAAGCAGGCGTGCCTGAAAATACCGATAAAAAAGGAGTATCAATTTAATGCGGTTACAAAATTTAATGAGGAAAAAAATATGTAGTGTGATTTTGATTTCTGTTTTCACAGCAACAATGTTCTCTCCTGTCTTTGCTTCTGAATATACGACTCTGCCCGGGGGCTCCCCAACATTAAAAATGTTAGAACCTGGTGAGGAGGCCGTTGATTTTGTTATCAAGACTTTAGATGGTGACGATTATAAGCTAAGCGACACTATTGGGGATAAAATCATCCTTTTACTCTTCTGGTCTATCTTCTGCCAGCCGTGTCAGGAGGAGATACCAATAATCAAAGATCTTTACAATAAAGTCGGTAAGGATGTCATGACCGTCCTGGCTGTTTCGTTGGACGGTGAAAAAAGGATACCGGCTATCAGGAAGTATATAAAGCAGAACAAGCTTGATTTCGTTTTTCTGATGGATGTTTTTAGTGATGACGCCAGCAGCTTCGTAGCTTCAGACACTTATGGTGTTTTGGGTACACCGACGTTCTACATTATCGACAAAAAGGGCATTATCACAAATAACCATACGGGTAAATCTACATTAAAAGACCTTCTTAAAAAGATAAGTGACGCGAAAGCAGGTTCCTAAGCTGGTTTTATTCCGCTGATGCTGTTTTTAAGGTTTTCTTAAAACACCCCTCTCTGTCACTATTGCCGTGATGTACTTATTTGGTGTAACATCGAATGCCGGGTTGCGTACACTCACATTTTCCGGCGCTATCCTCTTCCCGAAGACGTGTGTCACTTCCGCCGTATCGCGCTCCTCGATATTTATCTCGTCACCTGTCCTGATATTGAAATCGAATGTCGATACCGGTGCCGCCACATAAAACGGTATCTTGTGTTCCTTAGCAAGCACCGACAATGTATACGTACCGATCTTGTTTGCCGCGTCGCCGTTTGAGGCGATCCTGTCCGCGCCGACGACTATCTTGTCTATCAGCCCCTTCTTCATCAGGTGCCCCGCCATATTATCGGTGATGAGCGTCACCGGTATATTGTCCTTCATAAGCTCCCATGCGGTCAGCCGCGCTCCTTGCAAAAACGGGCGCGTCTCGTCGGCATACACGTGTATCTTCTTGCGCTGGCTGTGCGCACCGCGTATAACCCCGAGCGCCGTACCGTAACCACCAGTCGCAAGCGCACCGGCATTGCAGTGCGTGAGGACGTTATCACCGTCATCGAGCAGGTCGGCGCCGTTTGCACCGATCAGTTTGCAGATGCTGATATCCTCTTTCAGCACGCGCTTTGACTCCGCGATAAGCGCCTTCTTTATCTGCTTGACGCTCTTACCCCTGTTCGCCTCTACGACATTCTGCATCCTGTCGATCGCCCAGAAGAGATTTACCGCGGTCGGGCGCGTCTGGCTCAGATGATCGCATATCTTGTCAAGCCGCTTCTTAAACGTATCAAAATCGTCCGCCACTATCCCCGCGGCGCCTATAGCGACTCCCATCGCCGCCGCGACACCGATTGCCGGTGCGCCGCGGATGAGCATGTTCTTTATCGCCCTGCCGACCGCTTTGTAGTCTTTGCATACAGCGTATACCTCTTTCGACGGCAGCTTCGTCTGGTCTATCAGAACAACACTATCGCCTTTATACTCGATCGTTTTAAATGACATACATGCTCCTATGATAAATTCTATTTTTTTAACCACAAAGGGGTCAGTGGCTCAGTTTGTTTTTTTGGTGAATACAGCCCGCCCTGCGATTGCTAAGTCAATTTCTTCTTCAGCAGCTCGTTTACGAGTTTCGGGTTCGCCTTCCCTTTCGAGAGCTTCATCACCTGCCCGACAAAGAAGCCGAACAGCCGATCCTTACCGGCTTTATACTGCTCATACTGGTTCGGGTTCGCGGCGATCACATCGTCTATCATATTCTCGATCGCACCGCTGTCGGTGACTTGCACGAGACCTTTCTCCCTGACGATCGCGTCGGGCATCTTCTTGGACCTGTACATCTCCTCGAATACGGTCTTGGCTATCTTTGACGAGATAGTACCATCCTTTATCAGCTTTATCATCTCCGCAAGCATCTTTGGTGATACAGGGCACGCGTCGATCTCGATGTTATCGTTCTTAAGCTCGCGCAGGATGTCGCCCATTATCCAGTTCGACGCCATCTTCGTGTCATCGGTGTGTTTGACGGTCTCTTCATAATAGTCAGCAAGCTGCTTTGTGGAAGAGAGCACCTCCGCGTCATATTCTGGTATCTTGTACTGTGTAACGAACCGTTGAATCTTATCGTCCGGCAGCTCGCAGATCGTGGCTTTCACCTCATTGTACCAGGCGTCGTCGATCAGAAGCGGTACAAGGTCAGGGTCAGGGAAGTACCTGTAATCGTGCGCTTCTTCCTTCGAGCGCATCGATATTGTTACACCTTTTGATGTGTCGAAGAGCCTCGTCTCCTGGACGATCTCCTCACCGTTATTGATAGTGTGGATCTGGCGTTTGATCTCGTATTCAAGCGCTTTTTCGATAAATTTAAACGAGTTCATATTTTTCAGCTCTGCCCTCGTGCCGAACTTCTCCTGACCGACCGGCCTGACTGAAACGTTCGCGTCGCACCTTAAGCTGCCTTCTTCCATGTTCCCGTCGCATATTTCAAGGTACACAAGGATCTGGCGCAGTTTCTTCAAATACAGCGCCGCCTCCTTCGGTGTTCTGATATCCGGTTCGCTCACTATCTCGATCAGCGGGACACACGCGCGGTTAAGATCGACGTAGCTGCAATCGGTATCCTCACCGACGCCCTCGTGGATCAGCTTGCCGGCATCCTCCTCCATGTGGATGCGGGTGATACCGATAACCTTTTTCTTACCGTCAAGATCGATCGATATCCTGCCATGCTCGGCGATTGGCAGTTCATACTGCGATATCTGGTAGCCCTTCGGCAGATCCGGATAAAAGTAGTTCTTCCGGGCAAATATGCTCAATGGCGCGACTTTGCAGTCAGTCGCAATCGCCACCTTCATAGCGTACTCGACGACCTTCTTGTTAAGGACGGGCAGGGCGCCGGGCAGGCCTAAGCAGACCATACATGTATTTTCGTTCGGCTCGTTACCAAACTTCGTCGAGCAACCGCAGAATATTTTGGAGTCGGTCAGCATCTGAGCGTGAACCTCCAACCCAATAACAGCTTCGAATTCCATTTTCACCCCTATGTATATTTATATGTTAGACAGGGGTACGGCTGTCGTGCCCCTGTGAACGTACAGATTCAACTATTAATTAACCCAGATCGGGTAACTTTTTATGATAATCGGTGTTTTGCTCAAAAGTATGCGCCGCCTGAATGATGAGGCTCTCATCAAAGTGTTTCGCCAGGAGCTGGAGACCGACCGGCAGTCCGTCAGATGTAAACCCGCACGGGATCGACGCCCCGCATATACCGGCGAGATTCGCGGAGATCGTGAATATATCCGACAAATACATCTGCAAAGGATCGCTCGTCTTCTCACCGATTTTGAAAGCGGCCGTCGGCGCCGTCGGTGTAAGTATCACGTCACACTTTTCAAAAGCGTCGCGAAAATCCTTCGTGATAAGCGTGCGGACTTTTTGCGCTCGAAGGTAGTAGGCGTCGTAATAGCCCGAGGAGAGTACGTAAGTCCCGAGCATTATCCTGCGCTTGACCTCGGCGCCAAAACCCTGCGTTCTTGTCTTGCAATACATGTCAAGCAGATCGTTCGCATCCTTAGCGCGGTAACCGTATTTTACACCGTCATAGCGCGCCAGGTTCGAGCTCGCCTCGGCAGTCGCGATTATGTAATAAACAGCCACGGCATACTTCGTGTGCGGGAGGTCTATATCGACGATCGTCGCACCGAGCTTCCTGTACAGCTCTATAGAGTCATTGACGGCTTTCAACACCTCCGCGTCAATACCTTCGATAAAGTATTCCCTGGGGATACCGATCCGCATTCCCCTGACATCGTTGACCAGGGCTTTTGTGAAGTCTGGTACCTTGAGCTTTGCAGACGTGGAATCGGCAGGATCATGCCCGCATACAGCGTTCAGCATGATCGCGCAATCCCTCGTATCTATTGAGAATGTACCGATCTGGTCTAATGACGACGCGAACGCGATGAGCCCGAAACGCGATACCCTGCCATAGGTGGGCTTGAACCCGACAACGCCGCAACAGGCCGCCGGCTGTCTGATCGAGCCACCGGTGTCCGAGCCTAATGACGCGGCGCATTGCCTTGCCGCGACACTCGACGCACAGCCGCCGGAAGAGCCGCCGGGTATCCTGTCAGTGTCCCACGGGTTCTTTGTGGCGCCAAAATATGAAGTCTCGGTCGATGAACCCATGGCAAATTCGTCCATGTTAAGCTTACCGACGATGACGGCGTTATTCTCTTTTAGTTTTCTGATAACAGTAGCGTCGTAAGGCGGGGAGTAGTTGTGCAGGATCTTAGACCCGCATGTAGTCCTGACATCCTTTGTACTGATCAGGTCTTTTATCCCTACGGGGATACCGGTCAGCGCGCTAAAATCGTCATTTTTACTGATAATCTTATCAGCTTCAATTGCATGATTAACAGCGTCTTCTTCTAATACTGTTATGAAAGAGTTTATCTTGTCATCTGTTTGTTTGATTCGATTTAAGTACTGAGTCGTTATTTCTAAGGAACTAATTTTTTTTTTTCTTAACAGCTCGTGCAGCTCGCTAATAGCCATGTTACAAAGCGACATATATTAAACTCTCCTGTAATAGTTGTTATGATAACTCGTTACTCTTTAAAAAGATGATGTGCATGTTTCCCTTAAAGTATGCGCGCAATTACTGGACATTATGCCCTGTTTTAATGAAATAAGTCAAATATCAATCTTACAATATTTTCAATTTGCGTGAAACAATCTAACTTGCTAATATATTGATTGCGGTATCATGCCGCCTATTCTATTACCTTTGGGACTTTAAAGAACCCCTTGTCTTGTGAAGGTGCGTTCTTAAGCGACTCCTCCTTTTTGAAAGTGTTGTCAGCTGTATCTTTTCTTAATACGTTTCGTTTTGAAACACTTTGCGAAGTAGGTTGCACATCGTTTACATCCAGCTCATTAAGTAAGTTGATGTAGTCTAATATCTTGTCAAGCTGACCGGTAAACATCTTCGCTTCTTCCTTGCTCAAATACATCCGGGCAAGCTTTGCTACATACTCAACTTCTTCTTTGGTGATCTTCATGGATTACCCCCTTAAAATTATAAAACATGATCCATCAATCGCCTTGAAAGCAATCTATCAAAAAAGGGAAGGTAAAGCAAGCAAAATACGCGGATAAAGCGTTAAATTTGTTTTATTCATGGTATTACCTGCGGGTATTACCTGCGCCATTATCTATTTATAAATAAAAAGCCACTTGTTATATTGTTTTGGTATGATAAAATAGAACTAATGTATAACATGATTGACAAAAAAAGTGATAATTCTGATGCTGTCGAGAAGCATAAAAACTTGCCTTTGCTACTGATACTGCTTTTTGGTATCGCTCTTTCCGTGATCCTGTTTTTAGTGTTCAGAAAGATGGAAGATGACCGTATCCTCAGCGAATTCGAGAAGAAAGCTAATATCATTACGACCTTTATACAAAAGGACATTGACCGGAATCTTGAGCTCACTACCTACATGATGGCATTTTACAGCGCGTCAGAGGAGCTCAAGGGCGGGGACATAGTAGAGCTTAACGCTGAGATGTCTAATTTTATCAATAATATTTTGAAGGATAATACTTTCCCTGATCTTAAATACATAATATGGCTGCCTTATGTAAGGCAGGCTGAGCGTGCGGCGTTTGAGGAATCGTCAAAAAAAGATATCCACCCTGAGTTCCAGATAACCGAGCGGGTTTTTAAAGGCGGGTTTGCAAGGGCGAAGGAGCGTAAGGATTATTTCCCTGTCAATTATATCATTCCCTTAGAGGGTAATGATTCACTTTTAGGGTATGACTTTGGCTCGAAGCCGGAGTACCTGAGTTTGATCAAGAAGGCGCGTGATGGCGGTCGGCTCGTCTCCAGCGGCCGGATCGTGAATAGGCGTGATGACGACGACCGGTATGGATTTATGCTAATCGCCCCGGTCTATTCAGGTGATACAATACCAGGCGGCATCAAAGAGCGGCAGAAAGAGTTGATAGGTGTTACAGCAACTTACTTCGGGATAAATGAAATGATATCCGAGGCTTTACAGGAGCTGAACCTGAGAGGTTTTAACATTGACCTGTATGACCTTTTCGCGGATGATAAGGAGCGTTTCTTATATAGATCAGAAGGTGGAGACGTTTTTAAAGGCTTACAAAGCGATAAAGTAAAGGATATTAACCAAGGGCTGCATATCAATAATCAACTTAATGTGGCTGATAGACAGTGGCGACTATTGATTTACCCTACGAAGAACTATATTGAAGACCAGGAAGGGTGGCATTCGTGGATATTCCTGATCAACGGGTTGATCATCACAGCATTATTGTTCGGATATATTCAAAAATCATTAGCCAGAGCGCGATACATAGAGTCTTTGGTAGCCGAGCGAACGGATGAATTGACAGAAGTCAATGCTGAGTTAGAGAGTGAGATTGACATGCGTCAGGAGGCGCAGGAAAATATCAGGCGGGAAAACGCGAAGTTATCGGCAATGATAACAGGGATGGAAGAAGGGGTTGTCTTTGCCGATTCAAACGACAGGATAATTGAGGTAAATGATTTCTTCTGCGACTTTTTTGGGCAGAACAAGGACGAGATATTAGGTAAAAAGGTTGGTGATTTCCACGAAGGGGAGGCGCTGGCCAGTGTAACGGAGCTTTTGCGTGGTATGCGCGAAAATCATAATTCCCCGGCAACGACTATTCAGCGGCCAATTGGTGAGCATGAGGTGATAATGCGGGTACAACCGATTTATCATGATGACGACTATGAGGGTGTTCTTGTGAACGTGATAAATGTCACAGAGCTTGTAAATGCGCGTAAGGCGGCAGAGGAGGCGAACAGTATCAAGAGCGAGTTCTTGGCCAATATCAGTCATGAACTAAGGACGCCGATGAATGGTATCATCGGTATGACAGACCTTGCCATTATAACAAAATCTGGTGAGAAGCAAAAAGAGTACCTGCAAATGCTTAAAGAATCCGCCGATTCCATGGTCAAAGTCATCAATAGTATTTTAGATTTCTCCTCGATGGAGCAGGATAAGATCATCCTTGATAATCACCTGTTTAACTTAGAAGAGACTCTCAGGGAGTCGATCAGGGAGAACATGCCGAAAGCGGAGGAGAAGGGGATTGACATTAAATACAGCATCGGGGCTGAAGTGCCTGAAGAGTTGACCGGTGATTCCAGGCGCTTAGGGCAGGTGCATAATGTTCTAATCGAGAACGCGATCAAATTTTCTAATAAAGGCGACGTTGTTGTGAGAGTCCGGAAAAACGCGTTGATAAGCAACAAGATACAATTGCAGTTCTCGATAACTGATACCGGTATAGGGATACCCAAGGAGAAGATGGACAGGTTATTCAAAAGCTTCAGCCAGGTGGACGGCTCTACTACCAGAAAGTATGGCGGTGTCGGGTTGGGGCTCTCCATCGCACAACAATTGGTCGAAAAGATGGGCGGCACTATCTGGGTGGAGAGCGGTGAAGGGGAGGGGAGTACATTTTACTTCACACCGATCTTCACGCTACCGGTCACAAGTGAGAGCAAGGAGCCGGCGGCGGAAGATAAGGAAGCGAAATATCTGAGTATCTTAGTTGCGGATGACAACACGATCAGTCAAAGATTTCTTAAAGAAGTGCTTACATATAAAGGCTGGGGCGTAAGTCTTGCTTCAAACGGCAGTGAAGTTATCGATGCGTTAAATAAAAACGATTATGATATACTGCTATTGGACTTAAAGATGCCGAAGATGGATGGTTTCCAGACTGTTGAGATTATCAGGAAGAATGAAAAGGATACAGATACGCATCTGCCGATTATCGCTATTACAGCGCAGGCTTTTGGTGACAGTAAGGAGAAGTGTCTACAGGCGGGGATGGATGAATACATGACAAAACCTATCGATATGAATAGGCTGTTCACCATTATTAAGCAGCTGACATAACTGAACCACTACCACCAGGAAGGCGGCAGCGGTGCGGTTCATACAAATACGCATGAACCACAGAGAATACAGAGGATTGCACAGAGTACTCGGAGATGCTTCACACATTAATGTGTAAGTTAGGTAGGTAATGGGAAATATTAACAAAATGAAAACATGGAGTAGAATTTTATCATAGGAGACAAGCATGAGGATATTAATCGCTGAGGATGATTTTAGCAGCAGGAAAATGTTACAGACCATACTTTCCCCGTATGGTGATTGTGATGTTGCCGTGGATGGGAAAGAGACAATAAGCGCTTTTGAAATGGCTATAGACGCTGATGATCCGTACGACTTGATATGCCTTGATATCATGATGCCAAGGCTGGATGGGCGTGAGGCGCTCCGGCAGATCAGGGGCATTGAGGATGAGAAAAAGATCATGGGTGACGATAAAGTTAAAGTTATCATGACAACCGCGCTACAAGACCCAAAGAGCATTGTAGGTTCGTTTATGGATCAATGTGAGGCATATTTAGTCAAACCGATACTAAAAAAAGACCTCCTTGCAAAAATGAAGCTACTCGGGCTTATTTGATTTATACAGCAACGGGCATGTAATGGTGATAAGCAGGGCAACATGCCCTATAATGGTGGCGGTGCAGGGAATTGAACCCCGGGCACTACGGATATGAGCCGTATGCTCTAACCATCTGAGCTACACCGCCAAGGTGATGTCAATAGTTTTGTGTCAATTTCAGCACAAAAGCC
>JAJRZU010000159.1 GCA_024275075.1 Deltaproteobacteria bacterium
GATGTGTGACATCTTATAGGCGGGGTGGAACGCGCTCAGGTGCCAAGGTATCTCCACCCCGATCTCGCTAATCGCACGGGCAAGCCCCCGTAACTCCTCAAGATCATCGTTTAGTGTCGGTATGATAAGGGTGGTGACCTCAACCCATATACCAAGCTCCTTCATGTACCGGATATTCTCTAATACCGGTTTGAGCTTAGCTTTGCAGACATCCTTGTAAAATTTCTCGGAGTACGCCTTCACATCCACATTCGCGCCGTCAAGGTAAGGCGATATCTCGCGGATCGCGTCCCTTGACATGTACCCGTTTGTGACAAACACGTTCTTCAGCCCGTTTTCATGTGCTAACTTCGCGGTATCATAAGCGAACTCAAAAAAAACCGTCGGTTCGGTATATGTATATGCGATGCTCTTGCAGTCATTCCTCAGGGCATCCTCCACCACTTCCTCAGGTGTGGTGTCATGCGTACCGATAACGTCTATCTCTCCGTATTCATTGGATATAGAAAAGTTCTGGCAGTGTCCGCACTTGAAGTTGCACCCGACAGTGGCGATCGAGTAGGATAAAGAACCCGGCTGAAAATTGAACATCGGTTTCTTCTCGATCGGGTCGATATTCTTCGCCGCAAGTTTACCGTACACCAGGCTGTACAGGATCCCGTCGATGTTCTGCCTGACGCCGCAGATACCCTTTTTGTCCTTGTTGATGGTACAGAAATGATTACACAGCCCGCATTTTACCTTGTCATCATGCAGCCGCTCATACAGCATCGCTTCCTTCATCTTGTCACCACCTGAATGGATTCCTCGATGTTCTACATCGGGGTCTATCTTTTCCCTCCCCCTTGATGGGGGGCATTGCGATGCACGGGTTGGGGTGGGGTGATGTTGTTTAGCAACCAACCAACTTCCCCCACCCCCTCGCCCCCTCCCACCAGGGGAGGGGGAATTGTGATGCTATTAATGCTTAAACGGCAGCGGTAATAGCGCCGCTATCTCCATCGCTTTGATGCTGCCGTTTGAATCGTTGACTAACACCTTGATATCAGACGCGAATTCATACAGAGCCTGTCTGCATGAGCCGCACGGGTAGCAGAACTCTGAATCGTTCGAGACTATCGCTATCTTGATAAAATCCTTCTCACCCTCAGACAGAGCTTTGAAAAGCGCGACCCGCTCCGCGCAGATACTAAGGCTTAATGAATAGTTCTCGATATTGCAACCTGTATAGACTTTGCCGGTCTTCGTTAATATCGCCGCACCGACATGAAAACCAGAGAAGGCGGCGCTCGAGTTCTCACGCGCTTTGCGGGCAGATTCGATCAGCTCCTCATCGCTAATTGACTTATTCAACACTAAAATTATCCCTCCAAATCTAATCTAAATCTCCATCAACATCTTCTTAGTTTCGCGAACGTAGCGAGTATCTTCTTGCGTCCCGCTCTCGGGAAGTAAATCGTCAGCTTCTCATTACCCGGGGAGCCCTCGACGCTTTTCAGTATCCCAATACCGAAGACCGGGTGCGCGTACTTGGCGCCGATAATATATTCATTACTGCTATCTTCATCGTAAAAATGATTTTCGATGATATCCTGCTGATATTTCTCGCCATGCGGGTCTTCGTGGAAATCATGAAAGGTGCGTCTGCCCGGGAAGAGGTCACCTGAGAAGGAGCCTCTTTTTGAGAGTCCGCCGCCGTTTATCCGCTCTAACAGGTGCGAAGGGATATCCTTGAGGAA
This sequence comes from Deltaproteobacteria bacterium, assembly GCA_024275075.1. Lineage (GTDB taxonomy): Bacteria > Desulfobacterota > JAJRXV01 > JAJRXV01 > JAJRXV01 > JAJRZU01. The sequence goes on from JAJRZU010000159.1 coordinate 1,740, forward strand.
CCGCGAAGGTTTTTGCAGCGACGGCATATTGTACGTATGTCTCGATGAGGCGTGCGTGATGATGAGATGCTGCTTGGCGCGGGTGATACCGACGTAGCAGAGCCGCCTCTCCTCGGCGATATCCTCTTTTGAGTCAAAGCTCCTTATGTGCGGGAATACGCCTTCCTCCATACCGGTCATGAAGACGACGGGGAATTCAAGACCCTTCGCGCTATGCAGCGTTATCAGCGTGACACGGTCGCTACTCTCGTCATATTTATCGATATCACTCACCAGCGAGATGAAATCCAGGAAGGTCGACAGGTCTGTCTCCGGGGATTCCTCGACAAACTGATACGCGCCGGCGATGAACTCGTCCACGTTGTTTATCCTGTCCTTGTTCTCCCCGAGGGGGTCATCGGCAAGCATCTCCTGATAACCGGTCTCCTTGTACAGGTGCTTGATCAGATCCCCGATGTTATTGGTTGACGCATATTCCTTAAGGCCGGTGATAAGCGCCGTAAAATCCGCGAGTTTCCGGCAGATGTTCTTCTTGACGGCGCCTGTGTCGATAAGGTCTGGCACAGCGCTGAAGAAATCGCACCCATTCGCCGTCATATACTTTTCGACTTTCTCGAATGTCATCTTACCGATGCCGCGCCTTGGCCGGTTGATGATCCGCTTTATGCTGATTATGTCGTTAACGCCGGATATTATCTTAAGATACGCGATGATATCCTTTATCTCGGCGCGCGCGTAGAATTTCAGGCCGCCGATCAGGATGTATGGCACGCCCGCCTTGAAGAACTCCTCCTCAAATACCCGGCTTTGCGCGTTTGTGCGGAAGAAAATGGCGATATCCTTGAACGGTATACCCGCGTCGCAAAATTTCAGTATCTCGGCGATAACGTATTTCGCTTCATGCACGTCGCTTTGCGCGTTGAAGCACTTTATCTTATCACCTTCCTCCTTTTGGGTGAAGAGCTCCTTCGCTTTGCGGGACGTGTTCAATGAGATGACGCCGTGCGCGGCTTTCAGGATATTCTTCGTCGAGCGGTAGTTCTCCTCGAGCTTGATGACCTCCACATTCTTGTAGTCCCGCTCAAAGTTCAGGATGTTCAGGATATTCGCGCCGCGGAACCGGTAAATGGACTGGTCGTCGTCACCAACAACGCATATCTTCTTGTGCTCCTTGGCCAGCATCTTCAACAAAGAGTACTGAGCGATGTTCGTGTCCTGGTACTCATCGACCAGTATGTACCGGAACATCTGCTGGTACTTTTTCAGGATATCAGGGTTACTCTCTAACAGGGCGACCGCGTTAGAGAGTATGTCACCGAAATCCATCGTATTGTTCTGTACCATCGCGCTCTGGTAATAACCATACACCTTCGCCGCGCTCTTATCGTATTGGGTATAAGCCCGCTCTAACATAGCCTCGGGGCTGAGCAGGTTGTTTTTGCCCCTGTTTATCATCTGCTGGACGCTCTTCGGCTTCAACTGCTCAAGGTTAATCTCCAAATCGACCATACATTTTTTTACGAACGCCTTCTGGTCAGAATCGTCATAAACGGTGAAGCTCTTTGAATAACCGATACTGTCGGCATGGGCGCGCAGTATCCGTATACATGCCGAGTGGAACGTACTTATCCACAGCCCCCATGTAGATATACCCAGGAGCTTGCGGATACGCTCCTTCATCTCGTTCGCCGCCTTGTTGGTAAAGGTGACCGCGAGTATCTCGCCTGGGTTGATACCGCAATTCCTGATAAGATACATGGTCTTATGGGTGAGGACACGCGTCTTACCGCTACCGGCGCCGGCTAATATAAGTAAAGGGCCGTCGCAATATTCAACCGCGCGTCTTTGCGCGTCGTTCAGTTTTTTCAATAAATTTTCCAAGTGATATTACCCCGTTTTTTTCTCTCGTCCAAGGCGGGTCGCTGCTTATGACATTACCCTGTTAATAAGTGTCTTAATCGTTCCGGCGGTTTTGTGCAGAACGCTCTTCTCATCTTCGCTCAGCTCAAGTTCGATCACCTTTTGAACTCCGCCCTTACCAAGAATGACCGGTACTCCGATATACAGATCATTCAGGCCATACTCACCGTTTATGTATGCGGCGCAGGTAATGACCCTCCTTTTATCAAAGAAGATCGCCTTTATCATCGATACGACAGATGTCGCCGGCGAGTAATACGCGCTGGTCTTCAGGATCCGCACGATCTCGCCGCCGGCAAAGCGGGTCCTTTGTACTATCTGGTTAAGCTTATCCTTGTCCAGGAACTTGGTTACCGGTATTCCGCTTATCGTACAGTATCTGACCAGAGGTATCATCGTGTCGCCATGACCGCCGAGGACAACGGTGTTCACGTCGCTGACAGATACGTTTGCCGCCTTCGCGACGAATGAGCTGAACCGCGCGGAGTCCAATACGCCCGCCATACCCATTACGTCGTACCGGTTAAATCCGCCCGCCTTGTAGGTAAGGTGCGTCATAACGTCAAGCGGGTTCGATACGACGATCACCTTCGCTTTCGGTGAGTATTTCGCGCAGTTTACCGCTACATCTTTGATTATCTTGGCGTTTATCATGAGCAGGTCATCGCGCGACATGCCCGGCTTTCTTGTGATTCCCGCTGTTATGACAATGATATCAGAATCATGTGTGTCATCGTAGGAACTTGTACCTAAAATGTTTACATCGGCGCCGTCGATCGGGGAGGCGTGCATAAGATCAAGCGCCTTACCCTGGGGCAGACCCTCTTTGATATCAAGCAGCGCCACGTCCGCGAGGCTCTCCCTGACTATCAGGTGAGCGATGGTGGAACCGATATTCCCCGCACCGATAAGACTTATTTTGCGTCTTTGTCTCATTTCCGTCTCCGTTAACCACAGAGCGCGCAGAGTACAACTCAAAGGTCACAGAGGTTGATTATTTATAACTGTCTTTCTCTGTGTACTCTGTGGTTCGTTTTGTTTTTTTGTGGGTGTAACACAACCCTTTCTCTTTTGGTGGTTGATCTTTCAGTCCTGTAAAATCTTTCGTACGATAGCAAAACTAACTAAAACGTGCAAGCCATTTTACAGGCGCACCTGTTTTTTCCCTGGCGCACCTGTTTTTTCTATGGAGGTGATTCCCCGCCAAATATATTTAATAACTTGAAGCCGCTTTGGTCATCTAATACCCGCTTGGCGTCGATACCGGTCAGCTCAAGTAAAACTATCTCGGTGATCAGAAATGATTTCGTCATACCGCGCAGACAACCGACCTTGATTTTGTCGCCCTTCGCGACCGCGGCGTGCAGATGAACCATCGGCGCCCCGTCAGCCATGAAAACCGTACCGATACCAAGTATCTCGCTCTTTTTGTCGATCGTGCTGAATATCGGTTCCAGCGGGAAGCGCTCCTTCGCCGGGCCCGAGACGATGTCGGCGTTGTTTATCCCCCCGATCACATAAAAGATAGCGCTACAGATACCCTCCTTTGCGCACATACCCTGAATATTATTGATAATATCGTCATCCTGCGTGAACTTTATCAATACGGCGCGATTTATTTTCCCAATACTGTATTCCATGATCTTTCCCCCCACCGATCCTTTTTCAACAATTTACAATGACATTTTTTTTAAAAATATGTAATATATTCTATTTGTCAACAGTCCTGAAAGGCGCTATTATTTAGTTGTAAGATACTAAATATAATAATAAAAAATGGTAATGTAAAGTATTTTGTGGCAATGTTAACACAAAATCAGCGACACTGATTTATAGCTGCTCCCTGAAAACCATCTTGATGGTATTAATTTGTTTGACATTGTTTTGATTTCATATATAATATCACATTATATTATCACATTATATTATTGAATTAAATACTAAAAAGACCTATAGATAAAGTAAACACTATGAATCGGAAAATTACTTTATTTTTTTTATTGATACTGATAACTTCAGCCGGATGCTCTAAATACTCGAAAGAGACGGGTATGAAGGAGTTATATTCCGAGGCGTTTGCCTTTTATCAGGATGAAAGTTATTATAGAGCGCAGACAAGGTTTGAGGAGCTTATTGAAAGAGACCCGTTAAATAAGTTCGCTGTGCAGGCTGAGTTGCACCTTGCGGAGATACTCTTTATAAAAGAGAATTATGATGAATCGATCATCCATTATAATGAATATTTGCGGTTGAACCCGAAAGCTGTAGAGTACGAATATATCCTGTATAGAATCGGGATGTGTCATTTTAATATGATGCGGACTTATGACAGGGATCAGACCCAGACGTCGTTGGCGCTTGAGAAGTTCAGGGAGTACCTTGACAAGTTCCCTGACGGGCAGTATATAGAGGAGGTCTGTGGCGGTACAGACATAGCGTTGCAAAGGCTGCTGGAGTCTGAGTTCAACGTCGGAATGTTTTATTATAATATGGAGAAGTACAGTTCGGCGGTTACAAGGTTCAATAACATAATAAAGAGATTCACCCAGGGGGAGCAGTTAGAGAGATCATATTATATCTTGGCTAAATCTCTTGACAATCTGCTTTTGGGTGATGAATTGATGGAGCTCGTTGAAAAGTATGCTGCAAAGTACCCGAACGGGCAGTATAAAGAGGATATGAACAAAATAGTACAGACTTATATTTAAGGAAAATTAAGGAAAATTAAGGAAAATTTTTTTAGGAGTGCGTTATGAATCCCAATACTTATGCAGTTTATACGCTGGGTAAGAACTATTTCAAGAACAAAGCGTTTGATAAGGCGGAAAAGTGTTTCGCTGAGCTTGTCGAGCTTGACGTCAAGTTTGCCGATGTATTCCACATGTTAGGTATCATCATGCATGACAAGGGGCAGTTTGACAAAGCGATAAGCAATTATAAGAAAGCGTTATCCATAAACCCGAAATATACGGAAGCCGCGATAAACCTCTCAATCCTGCTTAACGATCTTGGTAAGTATAATGATTCTAAAGAAGCCCTTGTATTAGTGCAGCGGTCAGTCACTGACGAGAACAGTAAGGACAGGCTGGTAAAGGGCAAATTGGCTAACATGCACTCAGAGTTGGCGGATATCTATAAAAGTATGGGAGAGTACCAGGAAGCGATAGATGAGTATAAGAAGGCGGTATTCCTAAGGCCGAATTTTGCTGATATCAGGACGCGTCTCGCGGTGACTTACAGGGATAAAGGTGATATCAAGATGGCGTTCAGGGAATTTTTGGATATAATAAATTCGAAACCGACATATGTACCGGCGCGGATCAACTTAGGGGTTACGTACCTGATAATGAACGACTATGACAGCGCGAGGAAGGAGTTTTTAAAAGCTATCGAGTTAGACCCGGGTAACCCGAGCGCGGAGATGTATTTTAAAATTATAAAACAGAAAGAAGAGAAGTAAGATTAAAAAGAATTCTTATAACCTTAGTTCAAAAGAAACAGCTTTGCTATCCGCTTCTATTGCTAATGAAAAAAAGGCGTTAGGGGTGATTATCCTTGATGTTGGCGCTATCTCGTCTATCTCTGATTATATCATTATATGCAGCGGAAGTTCTGACAGGCAGGTGCAGGCTATTGCTGATGGTATTGTAAGGAAGACGAAGATGTCAGGGACAAGGCCGTTGCACATCGAGGGGTATTCAGAAGGGAAGTGGATCCTGATCGACCTTAACGATGTCATCGTACACGTTTTTTTTGAGCCCGTGCGTTCATATTACAGGCTTGAGGAGCTTTGGTCAGATGCACAGAGTGTCGCGTTACCGAAAAACTATTTAGACACGTTTGACGATGCCCGGGAAAACAGTGGATAATACAAACAATATACATAGCATATTAGTCGTTGATGATGAGGAGCATATAAGGAATATTTTATGCGAGATACTCTCTTCGATGGATTATAACGTCAAGGCGGTCGAAAACGGGCAAGAGGCTTTAATTGAAATAAAGAGCGAAGCGTACGATATGATTATCACTGATCTGATGATGCCTAAGATGACCGGTCTGGAGCTGCTCGATTGCGTTAAAGCTATCGCACCGGACATAATTGTAATAATGATGACTGGTTTCGGGACTATAGCGAGCGCGGTTGACGCTATGAAAAAAGGGGCGTATGAGTATGTCCTAAAGCCTTTTAAGCTTGACGAGTTAGTCTATACGATTAAAAGAGGGTTAGAAAAAAGGGAGTTAGAGAAAGCGAACGTTCAGCTGAAAGAGACGATCGCCCTTTTGCAGCTCAATGACGCTATAGCCTCTGGTATCGGTGAAGAACGGATACTTGGTATTATCATAGATGTTACCCTAAAAGAGATAGAGGCGGATGTTGTTACATGCCTGTTAAAAAACAATGAAACAAATAAGTATGAAACCAGGCTAAAGCATTCCAAGGAGAAGAAATATTTCGGGAAGCTTTTAGGGGAAATAGATTGTGAAAGCATCGATGAGATGTATGAGCAAGGCGAGGTATTACTATTACAGAAAAAAGAGATAAGGAAGAAATTTAAAGCGTTGCCGCAAGCCAAGGATATCGTCTCATTTATCTCGATTCCGCTTAAAATAAAAAACAAAGTAATCGGTACTATTAACGCGTATTCTTTTACTCAGGGGCATTACTTCACTGATGGGCAGTGTAAGGCCGCTGCGATTATCGCCGGCAGGACTGCAAGCATAATAGACAACGCACAACTATATGAGAACGTCCAGAATACCTTCAAGGATACTGTTAAGAGCTTCGCCTATGCTATTGAAACCAAAGATAAATATACTCATGGTCATTCCGAGAAGGTTGCGCTTTTTACTGAGCTTATATGTCATGCCATGGAATTGCCCGATGAGGATATCGAGCGGATCAAGCTTGCCGCTCAGCTTCACGATATCGGTAAGATCGGCATAAATGAAGAGGTGCTGAATAAGCCCGGGAAACTGACTATCGAGGAGTATGAGATAATCAAAGGGCACCCGTTAATGGGGACGCGCATCCTGCAGCCGCTGCATTTCCTGAAGGATATTATCCCGATCATCCACCACCACCACGAGAAATATGACGGTACTGGTTATCCTGACGGCATTAAAGGGGCGGATATCCCGCTCGGCTCAAGGATCATCTCCGTGGGGGATACTTATGAGGCGATGACATCGGACAGGCCATACCGGAAGGGGCTTTCGCACGCAGTAACTGTGACGGAGCTGGTACGGTGCGCAGGCACCCAATTCGACCCGGGTATCGTCAAGATCTTTATAAAGATCATGGAAGAAGGATACAAAAAGAAGTAAACGACCACCTTCTTAGGCGCTGTTATGTATTGATCTTATGGAATTTATAATAAAGTTTCTCGCAACTGGTTGTTATCTTGGTTATCTGCCTTATGCGCCGGGTACTTTCGGAACACTTGCCGGTGTCGCCCTCTTCATGGCATTCGCGGCGCTAAGCCCGCTGTACTACGCCGTATCCACTGTGCTTTTGTTCCTTCTCGCATCCGCCGTTTCGGGGAAAGCGGAAAAAATCTTCAACAAAAAAGACGCGGCGGTTATCGTGATCGATGAGGTAACCGGCTTCATCGTCACAATGGCGATGATAAAACCGTCGGCGCTGTCGATCATCTCCGGGTTCATACTCTTTCGCTTCTTTGATATCGTAAAAGTATGGCCTGCTTCTTATTTCAACAATAAAAACGGTGGCTTAGCTGTCGTCTTAGATGATGTCGCCGCCGGTATATACGCTAATATCTTACTTCGGATACTGTTAACGATTACCACGTGATACGTTTAATCTCTAACATAAGGCGGTGAGTAGGTGACCAATGAACAGATTAATGTAACATGCGCGAAACTTCTTGCAGAAAAGGGGTTGACAGTAGCCGTGGCGGAGTCTTGCACCGGTGGGCTGATCTCCACGAGGCTCACTGAAACAGCCGGTAGTTCCGCGTACTTTGAGTGCGGCCTCGTCACCTACAGTAACGCCTCGAAGGTGAAGCTACTTGGTGTACCCAAAGAGGTGATCGATGAGCATGGCGCCGTAAGCCGTGAGACCGCGGCTGCGATGGCAAAGGGCGCGCTTGGTGTATCCGGCGCCGATATCGCCGTTGCGGTTACCGGTATCGCCGGCCCTTCTGGAGGCACACGCGAAAAGCCTGTCGGTACGGTATTCATCGCGCTCGCCACGAAGGACGCCCTCATTTGCGACAGGTACGATTTTGGCGGTAACCGGTGCGATGTGCGGGAAAAGACATCACACGCCGCGCTAAGTAAAATAGTTGAATTCATTAAGGCATCAGTGCGGCCTTAAACTGTTCCTCCCCCTTGATGGGGGAGGATTAAGGTGGGGGTGATGTCCCTTGATATTGCTAATGTTTTCACCCACCCCTTTATTTACAATTTACAATGTCACTCCCATTATATCGGCAACGGTATAAATATCCTTATCGCCGCGGCCGGACAGGTTGACTACGATGATCGTATCCTTTGGGAGCTTCGGCGCCATCTTCATCACGTGCGCGATCGCGTGTGAGCTTTCCAGCGCGGGTATGATCCCCTCCTCTTCGGTGAGCACCTTGAAACCGCTTAGCGCTTCCTCATCGGTGGCGCTGACGTACTGTGCCCGCTTCATCTCATGAAAATAGCTGTGCTCCGGCCCGACTCCCGGATAGTCAAGCCCCGCTGATATCGAGTGTGTCGTCTGGATCTGCCCGTTTTTATCCTGCAAAAGATACGTCTTGTTACCGTGAAGCACGCCGACCTTACCGGCGCATATCGACGCGGAATGCTTACCGGTGTCCAGCCCGAGCCCCGCGGCCTCCACACCGATCATCCTGACGCCGGCATCATCCTTAAACGGATAAAAGAGCCCCATCGCGTTACTGCCGCCACCGATGCAGGCGACGAGATAGTCAGGCAGCCGCCCCTCGATAGCCATGATCTGGCGCTTCGTCTCGTTCCCGATTACAGACTGGAAATCCCTGACCATCGCCGGGTACGGGTGAGGGCCGGCAACGGTACCGATCACGTAGAATGTGTTCTCCACGGTAGCCGTCCAGTTGCGCAGCGCTTCGTTCATCGCGTCTTTCAGCGTATTGGTGCCGGATTCGACCGGTGTCACCTTCGAGGCGAGCAACTTCATCCGAAACACATTAAGAGCCTGCCGCCGGATGTCCTCGGTACCCATAAATACTTCGCACTCGATACCGAACATCGCCGCCGCAGTAGCGGTAGCGACGCCGTGCTGACCGGCGCCCGTCTCTGCGATCACCCTTTTCTTACCCATCTTCTTCGCGAGGAGCACCTGCCCGATCGTGTTGTTGACCTTATGCGCACCGGTATGGTTCAGATCCTCGCGCTTTAAGTATATCTTCGCGCCCCCAAGGTAGTCCGTCAGCCGCCTGGCAAAGAACAGCGGCGTCTCCCGACCGACATACTCCTTCAGATAATAATCCAACTCATCGTTGAACTCCTTATCATTTTTGTAGTGAGTATACGCCGCCTCGAGCTCGATCAGAGCCGGCATCAAAGTCTCGGCGACGTACTTGCCGCCAAACTCGTTAAAATGCCCCCGCTCATCTGGCATGTCACTTAGTCTTGCTTTCATCTCTTCCATGTTTCGCCCTTATAATAAATTTTTTTACTTTATAAAAATCCTTTATCCCTTTTTCCTGCTCTACGCCGCTGCTGACATCAACCGCGTAAGGCTTTAGCATACTCACAGCCGCTACGATGTTATCGGTGTCAAGCCCGCCGGCAAGTATTACCGGTCTTGCAAACCTATGTTGTTTTATCACGTCCCAGCCAAAGCTTGTGCCGCTGCCGCCATATAGGCCGGGCGCGGCGCTGTCGAACAGATACGCGTCAACATCGTACCTGTTCAGCTCATCGACATCGATGCTCTCTTTCACCCTGAACGCTTTTATCTTCTTACAGTTAAAACCGTTTACATAAGAGCTCTCCTCGTCGCCGTGAAACTGCAGGACGTTCAGGCCGCACTCATCATACACGCGCCTGACTTTTGCGGCATCCTCGTTGACAAAGAGCCCGACAACCGATATGAACGGCGGCAACTCCTTGATTATCCCCTTCGCGTCGTGTGCGGATATGTAGCGCGGGCTGTTCTTGTAAAAGACGAACCCAATGGCGTCCGCCCCGTGTGCGCAACAGAACATAGCGTCCTTCAGGTTCGTTATCCCGCATATCTTGACTCTGACCATCTGACACCCGCAACGCTTAAATAATACTTACAATGAGGAAATTTCCAGCGAGGTTATTTCCAGCAAGGCAATAAAAACCAATACTACATTATTTATCATCATATTTCAATCAATATTTTTCAGTGCGATGGGCAATATTGTTGCTGGGCGCTAACCTTTTGTTGGGCAGCAAGATTGCCCAGCCTACAACTGTCCCCCCTCCCTTTATGGGCGGGGGCGAGGGGGGGTGAAGTTTAATAATCTCAGGTGTCGTCTGCGAGCTGCCCCAACCATAAAAAGCGAACTTGCGCTTGATTTTTCTATGGTAATAAAATAGTATAAAGTAATGAGTGTGCAGAAATATGAATACGAGGTAGGTGACAGCGCTGCCGGTACGAGGCTTGACATCTTCCTGAAGGGTGCGCTCCCGTCGTTTTCGCGCCGCGCGGTAAAAAGGGTCATAGATTCCGGTGGCGTGTACGTCAACAACAAGCGCGTGATAATCGCGTCGCTTCCGCTCATTGCCGGTGATTGTGTCGAGCTGTACGATTACCAGAAGGCAACCGGTTTTGGGTTGACGAAGGCGGATATCGTTTATGAGGACAAGCAGCTTTTGGTGCTGGACAAGCCGGCGAATATCCCGACTCAGGCGACATATTCGAGCATAAAGGGTACGATCCTCGAGGCGGTGGAGTCGTACTACTCGTCGCAGGGCAAAAAGCAGCCCGTATGGTTGGCGCATCGCCTGGATAAGGGTACTACCGGTGTGCTGATCCTGTCGAAGAGCAAGGCGACGAACAGCGCGCTTACCGCACAGTTCCGCGAAAAGACGGTGCGCAAGGAATATGTCGCGCTCGTTACCGGTAGCCCGGAACCCGCCGCCGGTACGATCGGCACATCCATCGCGAAGGTGAGGGGCAGCTATACGAAATACGAGAATGTATCAGGGGGCGGTAAGAGGGCGATCAGCGATTATGAGACGATTTCGCGCTTGACCGGTCATGCCCGGGTGCTTGTGAAGCCGCGAACGGGCAGGACGCACCAGATCCGCGTGCACCTTGCGTCTATCGGGTGCCCGATACTTGGTGACGAGCTGTACGGCGGGAAGACGCGGCTACTCGTTCAGTCAAAGGGAACCCTGCACGATATCAACGTGTCGCGGGTAATGTTGCACGCTCGCTCGGTCACGCTCGCGCACCCCGCGGATAAGCGGACGCTGCGGCTTTCAGCGAAGATACCCAGGGATATGCGAGACGTTATCAGGCTACTCACGCCTTCGTCATAGCGGCTGTCTACCTGCCCGCTTCCTCCTCCTGCTGCTTCAAAAAACGGCTGACCATCTCTATCTTCTGCTTCAGCTCCTTTTCGTCCTCTTCGCTGTGGGGTACGTTTTTTGCCCTCTTCAGCACATCCAGGGTCTCTTTAAAACGTTTCGCCCTGTAATAGTTCGCCGCGAGGTTATAGTACGAGTCATAGTGAGTCGGGTTCAGCCCGATCGAGATGTTATAAAACTTGTTGCTATCCTCTATCTTACCGAGATCCTTGTAGGTAAGCGCCATGTTATACGTCGTCAGGGCATATTTGGAGTTCCGCTCATACGCTTTCTGGAAACTCTCCAGAGCCTTCTCATGCTCTTTTGCCAGACCGTAGAGCACGCCAAGGTTATTGTACGGCAGGTTGTAATCCGGTGCGTATTTTATCGACAGCCGGTATTCCCGCTCAGCCTCTTTTATATACCCTCGCTTCTTGTACTCCACACCAAGGTTGTTGTGAGCGACGGCGGATTCGGGGAACTTCATCACCGTATCGGTGAAGAGCAGGAGGTCGTTTTTGAATATATGATTCCTTTTTATGGTGAAGCTGGTCAGGAATATGACGAAAGCGATCGTCACGACCGGCACCAGCTCGCGTTTCTTTTCAAGCAGGATGAATATGAGCCGCGCGAGGAATAGCGCGAAGAATGCCGACGCGGGGTAAAGCCACCTGTCCGCCATCATCGCACCGGGTATCTCCACGATGTTCTACACCGGCGCCAGCAGAAGGAAGTAGGTGAAGTATGAGAAGAAGAGCGCCTTGTCTTTTTTACGGAAATATATGACAAGCGCGGTCAAGACGGTGAGGATGATAATCGATGAGATTATTGCCGGTGAGAAGACGGACTCCTTGAGCGGCAAATCGAAGTATATCGACAGGTTATCAGGTATTATCTGCGCCCTGATGTAGTTGACGAATATCTGGAACGTGTTGATGACCCTTTTGTAAAGTTTCGGGGTGTTTAGGTTGAACGCGCCTGTCATCGGCACTACCGCCGCGCGATAGGCCATGTACAGCGCGACCATAGAGAACGCCGCCGCGTACTTCGGGATCCGCTTCCTGAAAGAGTACTCCTTGACA
>JAJRZU010000160.1 GCA_024275075.1 Deltaproteobacteria bacterium
ACCGTTATCATGCAAATGTTTCAGGAAATCACTGCTCTGGTACAGGCTGAATGTGATGAAGGCGACGGATATGGTGACCGCAAGCGATTTTGCGATGCGGCTGTATCGCTCTGAGCGAAAGAGCGTGTAGATCACGCGGGTCAGCAGTATCACAGCGGCGAAGAAGAGTGGTGACAAGAGCCGAAGATCAAGCGGGATGTTCGCGTATATGAATGATATCGAGAAGATCAGGAACCCGGGATAGAAGATCATGAAGACGCTTAGCAGCCATGCGAGTCGTTTTAGCGGCGGTTCGCTCTGCGGCGCGGTATCCTTTTGTGCCCTTCGCGCAAGGATGAAGATCAGGGTTATCGCGATCGCGGTAATGAGCAGCTTCCACGGCGCCGGCGCCAGCCCGGGGAGGAGCCACGATGAGACCGCCGCGGCCGCTTCTTTGAATTTGCTCATGGTGACCGCGTGGAACCCGATTCTTGCCGTCGACGCCCTGCCCGCCACGAAGGCGTTTCTGATGAACCAGAAGGTGACCGGCAGGCAGCTTATCAGCGCGAATAGTGCGGGGGCGGCGAACCTTCTTACGCCCTTCCCTTCCCCGAAGAGAGCCAGAGCCGAGACCGCCGCGGCGACGAAAACGACACCGACGTACCGAGTCATAAACGCCAAAGCTATCGCGACGGCGGCGGCGATGAAGTATGCTTTTTTGTTATCATCAAAGTAGCGGGCGAGAAGGTAGATACCGGTGAATCCAAGGAAGATGAAAAGCGGCTCCGTCCAGACCACGGAATGCAACACGATCATATTCGGTGTAAAGAGCAGCAATGCCCCGGCAACCGCCGCCAGTGAGGAGCGCGTGTATCGCCTGATAATGTGACCGGCCAGGAGGATATTCGCGCCGAAGATGAGCGCGTTCAGCCAGTTGGCCGCGGTCAAGACAGTGACGCCCGCCAGGCTGACAGCGGCAAGCAGCGCCGGGAACAAGGGCGGATAGTGTGTCATCGGTGCGAGCTCGCCAGTAGCGGATAAGGCGCTCATACCGTTACCGGCCAGGAGGTTTCGCGCGGCTTTGATATATGTAACAGAGTCAGGCGAGATGCCCGCCCCGAACGGTTTTGTAGACGCGAGCAGTAAAGCGGCGGCGATGACAGCCATGGTCATACATATAATGGCGAAGTAATGTTCTTTAAAAGGGGTTCTCATTGTCCGCTCTGCTGTTATGGCGCCGCTAATCCGCCAAGAGCCTGTTAACTGTATTAATTACATCCGGGGTAGACCAGTTAAATGAACCGATCACTGAGCTTTGTACTATACCGGATTTATTAATAAGGTGGGTCTCGGGGACGCCGGTGGCGTTGTAAAGGTTATATACCCGCTTCTCCTTATCCAGCAGCACCGGGAATGTTATGTTGTATTTCTTGATGAATTTTTTGACCGCATGGATATCCTGGTCAACGGAGATGGCGAGTATCTGAAAATCTTTCCCCTGCATCTTGTTGTAAAGCCTCACCATAGAGGGGATCTCTTCCCTGCACGGCGGACACCATGTAGCCCAGAAATTGACGAAGACGACCTTACCGGTAAGGTCGCTAAGCGAATACTCCTTGCCGTCAACTGATGTCAGGGTGAAATCAGGGGCGCCTCCCCCCTCTTTCGACTTCTTGGCGCAAGAGAATATGAGCAGCAAAGATAAGGCAAAGATAGCTAAGGATATTCTGTTTTGTTTTGACATATTTCGCAAATCTACATCGAAGCATTAGGTTACTTTTTTAATAACGTCCCTAACGTACTCTTGATCTCCTTTTTAAAGCCCAGCGTATAATCGTCGCGCCTGTAGAATATATTGCCGTCAGTACCGATGATTACTGTAGACGGGAGAGTTTCGACTTGATAAAGCTTCCCGATAAGCCTTTTGCCATCCTTTATCCGCAGTTGGTTCTTACTGAACACCTCATGCCAGATGGTAGGGACATTTACACTCTTTTGGCCTCTCCAATTATCCAGGTTGATATAAACGAAAGCTATCTCGTCAGTAATTTTATTCTTTTCCCGATATTCTTCCAGGAAGGTGACAACCGCCAGGCAAGAGACACAGCGTACGGAGAAGAAGTTAATGACCACCGGTTTCTTCTTGTAATAAAGAGAAAGATCAAACGGTTTGTCATTGAAATCAGTCCCTTTAAACACCGGCGCTTTAACGCCTTCTATTAATGCAATTTCACCGGCTTTCGCGTCACTTGCGTTAAAAGGGAGCGCAGAGAGAAGCAGAATGCAGAATGCGGCAAAAAGAAGCTTAATTGAAACTCTTATGTTTTTAGTTTTCATTATAGGTAATGTATACCAGTATTATTTTATTTTTTCAAGGTTATTTATCACTTTATTTCACTCTCTTATACTTACACCGATGATGTTAGTTACATAAATAAGACTCCTGCACGGCTTAAAAAACTCCCCTCCCTTGATGGGAGGGGACAAAGGGGTGGGTGAAAACGTTAACAATATCAAGGGACGTCACCCCCACCCTAACCCTCCCCCATCAAGGGGGAGGGAACTTTGGGAGGCTG
>JAJRZU010000161.1 GCA_024275075.1 Deltaproteobacteria bacterium
AGTCGCATGAGATAACCGGCGGGATTGTGAAGTTCTGCATAGATAACGGGTATGACCTGAAGACACTGCCGATCGATGAGTACAAAAAGTTCTGTGACAAGGTGCAGGGCGATGTGTATGAAGCTGTATCGCTGAATAATTAGGTTGAGGCGAAAATATCGTATGGCGGCACGTGCAAGAGCGAAGTGGAGCGGCAGATAAGTGACGCGATTGAGTTCCTGAAGGGGATTGGCATCAGATAGAGGAGGCGGCGCCCTGAAGAGAATGTAAACCACCCCGCAGCAAACTGATGGGGCATCTATCTAATAGCTGACTACGGGGAATTAACCTGCGGAAAAAAAACAGGCGAGCCTGGCAAATGACCAAAAAGAGAGCGGTTTTTGTAATATATATAGCGCTTATTTGTATAGCGCCTGTGATTTTTACCGGTTGCGGGAAGAGAGCGTCGCCGAAGCCGCCGGGAGCGATATTCCCGAACCCGCCAAAGCGGCTGCGGTATAAGCTTCAGGATAACGGAGTCTTACTGAAAATCAAGCTGCCCGGGAAGAACAGCACCGGTTCCCGCTTTGATGACTTTAAGGGTATTATCATATATAAGGCTCATGTGCAGGATATAAGCTCATTCTGCTCGCGCTGTGATGATAATTACAAGGAGCTTTATAAAGGCGGCGTACTTTTGTCAGACGGTTACGCGGAGTTTGTGGATGGCGATGTAACTGATGGTAATACCTACTATTATAAGGTGAAGGTTTTCAGCAGTCAGCATGATCTTGGTGATAATGACAAAGGTGTGAGTGATTATTCCGCACCGATCAAGGTGATTGTAAAATATAATGATAAAATATGATCGGGCATTATGCCCATTGATGGAGGGTGAAGTAAAATATGGACTATTTCAATTATAAGGGTGATGAGCTGTACTGTGAGGGCGTGCCGTTAGCGTAGATCGCAAAGAAGGAGGGCACCCCTTTATACGTTTACAGCAAGAGGACGCTTTTGCAGCATTTTCAGGCGTTTGACAGCGCGTTTGCCGGTATCGACCACCTGACATGCTATTCGGTGAAGGCGTGCTCGAACATCAATATCCTGAAACTGTTTCTAAAGGAGGGCTCTGGTACCGATATCGTTTCCGGCGGCGAGCTACATAGGTCGCTGATGGCGGGAGCAGACCCGCAAAAGATCGTCTATTCGGGTGTCGGGAAGAGCTGCGGCGAAATAATATACGCCTTGAAATCTGATATCCTGATGTTCAACGCGGAGTCGCCCCAGGAGATCGACCGGATCAATAAGATCGCCGGCAGTCTTGGTACAAAGGGTCGCATCGCGATTCGGGTGAACCCGGACGTCGATCCTAAGACGCACACGTATATATCTACCGGTCTCAAGGAGAACAAGTTTGGTATCAACATAAATGAGGCGTACGATGAATATATCCGCGCGGCGAAGTTAGAGAATATCGATGTGGTCGGTGTGAGCTGTCACCTCGGGTCGCAGCTCCTTGATGTGACACCGTTTCTCGACGCGTTGAAGAAGGTGGCGGAGCTGGTCAAAAAGCTGCGCGCGGCCGGTCTTACGATTAAGTACCTTGATATCGGCGGCGGGCTGGGCATCACCTACGATGAGGAGACGGCGCCGCACCCGAAGGATTATGGCGGCAAGATAATCGATAGTGTCAGGTATTTGGGGGGCACGCTGATACTCGAGCCCGGGCGTGTCATCGCCGGTAATGCCGGTGTGCTACTCAGTAAGGTCTTGTATACCAAGAGGAATGAGGGTAAGAAGTTCACCATTGTCGACGCGGCGATGAACGATCTGTTAAGGCCATCTCTTTACGGTTCGTTTCACCGGATACTCGAGGTCAGCAGGAAGGCGGCCGCGAAGGTCTCTTGTGATATAGTAGGACCGATATGCGAATCAGGTGATTTCATCGCGAAGGACAGGGAGCTGCCGGATTTCCAGCCCGATGACATCATCTGTGTGATGAGCGCGGGCGCCTACGGGTTCACCATGTCATCGAATTACAACTCGCGCCCGCGCGCCGCCGAGGTGCTTGTAAGCGGTGACAGTTACAAATTGATAAGAAAAAGAGAGACTTACGAAGATATTATTAGAGGGGAAGTTGATGATAAGTGATGTGCAGCAGCAGCTGCGGGCGATAAAGCGCGGCTGTGTCGAGATTATATCTGAGGATGCCTTGGCAAAGCGGATAGAGAAGTCGATAGCGGAGAAGAAGCCGCTTAAGATAAAGGCGGGCTTCGACCCTACCGCACCAGACCTTCATATCGGGCATACTGTCCTTATCCAGAAGCTGAAAAATTTTCAGGACTTAGGGCATGAGATAATCTTCCTGATCGGTGACTTCACCGGTATGATCGGTGACCCGACCGGCAAATCCGAGACCCGCGTCGCGCTGACGCGTGATGAGGTCATCGAGAACGCCAAGACGTATCAGCGGCAGGTATTCAAGATACTCGACGAGAAAAAGACGACGATTGTTTTTAACAGTGAATGGTTGGGAAAACTCTCCGCGTCTGACCTGATCAGGCTGAGCGCGAAATATACGGTGGCGAGGATGCTTGAGCGGGACGATTTCCACAAGCGCTACACGTCGCACAAACCGATATCGATACATGAATTTATGTACCCGTTGATCCAGGGGTACGATTCCGTGGCGCTGAACGCCGATGTGGAGCTGGGCGGCACCGACCAGAAGTTTAACCTGCTTGTTGGTCGCGACCTGCAAAGGGAGTATGGGCAGGCGCCGCAATGCGTTATCACCATGCCGCTGCTCGAGGGTACTGACGGAGTGAACAAGATGAGCAAATCTCTTAATAATTACATAGGTATAGATGAGCCGGCAAGTGAGATTTTCGGGAAGGTGATGTCCATCTCAGATGAATTGATGATCCGGTATTATGAGCTGCTAAGCGATATATCCGTCGATGAGTTCAACGCGGTGAAGGTGGGTGAGGTGCACCCGAAAGAGGCAAAGAAAACGCTTGCTTATGAGCTGGTAGCGCGTTTCTCCAGCAATGAGGCGGCAAAGAAAGCGAAGGTGGACTTCGAGCGTCAGTTTGAAAGAAGGACTGTGCTCGCCGATGTGTCCGAGGTTCTCATTCAGGCCGGCAGCGCTGGCGCATGGATCTGCAAGGTGATGGCGGATACAGGTATGACCAAGTCCAACGGCGAGGGTAAGCGTCTTATAAAGCAGGGAGCGGTAAAGATCGACGGTAAGAAGGTCGATGATATCGACTACAGGTTCGTGGCGGGCAACAACGTTATTTTGCAGGTCGGTAAGAGACGGGTCAAGAGGGTAATCGTAAGCTGATGGCGATAAATATTGGAGTCATAATTTGGTAGCGATCACAAAAAAAGCGCCGCTCATTATTATATTATTCCTTATAATATCCAGTACATATACTTATGGGATGACAGTCAGAAAGAACCTGCTCAGCGAATACGTACGCGCGTCGGATAAGATCATATACGCTGATTTTATCATCGAATCGATCTCTGCGGATAAGGTCTTCACCGGTAAACTGAAGGTCATCGAGATGCTTAAAGGTAAGGTTCGCGGCGGCGAGCTTGATGTGGTGATAGATATGTATGACCCGGGCAACACTTTTAAGCTGAAATCTGACCTGACAAATCTGAATGTCTCCGCGTCTGAGGATTTTATGTCTACCGGTGGTTCTAAGAAGAAGGTCATCGCCATGATCAAGGAGACTGAAGATGGGATGCGGTTCTTACGGCTCATAACTTTTTTCAGGGAGGACAAGCTTGATCTGTATCTGGAGTCATACAAGGAAGTTGTGAACCTGACGAAGATAACTGATGAGAAAAAGTTGTTAAAATCGATCAAGTATGATTTAGGTGAGGAGTACAGTTATTCGCTGTACAATTATTGTATAGACGAGCTTTTCAAGATGGATATAAGTTTTGGTGAGATGTTTTCCGCACTGAAAGAGTTCTTGATCCTGAAGGAGGAGAAGAAGAACTATAGCTGGTTCAATACGCTGAACAAAACCGGTAAGAGGTTGTATAAAGGTTATGATGATGTGCCCAAGAAAGCCAGGGATGATTTTTTCGGTTATCTGTATGGAGCTTACATAAACGAGTCATTGGATAATGAATATAAGCGCAAGCAGTTCTTAGAACTTTTTGATGAGCTAAGGCGATTGCTCGTCAAGGATCCTAAGTGGCGGGGTAAATTCTTGAGCGCCGTTAAGGATAATAAGATTGTAATTAAAGATTTAGAAGAGACCCACTTTCGGAATGAAACATTAAAATCACTTCAAGAGAAAGTAATCCGTTCATTAAGCCGGTAGCGGTATATTATTATGGCACCGTTACAACGGCGCTTTCATCAGCGGTATAGACAAGCCCGGTACCAAGCGAATGTTTAGCGGTAATATCAAACGCGGTAGCGGTGGCGGTACCGATAATCGCCCATTCGACACCCGTTGTGGAGGAGACCGGCAGGCTCGGATCGACAACATTCAGGTTCGCTTCGATGTTGGTATAGATATCGTATTGAGCGTTATATGCTGATTGAGCGATCGCCAGGTTCTTTATGACGGCATTGACCCGCTTGTCATAACTTCTTTGCCTGTATGTTACAAAACTTGGTACCGCGATTGATGCGAGAATACCGATGATAGCAACCACGAGCATTAGCTCTATGAGTGTAAAGCCTTGATATCTTGTACTATTCATAGCGCCCCTACCTTTAAGTGTAATAATAAAACAGGCACCTACTATCTGGCAGGTGCCTGTCTCATTGTAAGGTCTAATTAATCAGGTTACTTAGTAATTACGCCTGACTCATCGATTGAGAATGTTACGCCTGAACCTAAGTCGTGAGCTGCAGAAGCATCAAATGCTGTAGCTGTAGAAGTCCCGACAATACCCCACTTGATTGTGCTTGTTGTAGCTGGTATGTTCGGGTCGATTGTAATCAGGTCAGCCTCTGTGTTTGTGTATGCTTCATATCGAGCGTTGTAAGCTGACTGAGCTGCACCAACGTTCTTGATTACAGAGTTTGCCTGCTTGTCGTATGATCTTTGTCGATATGACATGAAGCTTGGTACCGCGATTGCTGCCAAGATACCGATGATCGCAACAACGATCATTAATTCGATGAGTGTAAAACCTTTTTCATTCCTTTTCGCTAACATTGTGTTTCCTCCCTTTTCATAGTGATTTGTTGATAATACCTACTTATGCTTATTTATTTTCCGTTATTCGCTTATTCGCCAGACACCATCTCCTCTCTTGATTTATTTAATTATTATCAAATTCATATCTCTTTTATAAGCAATTGCCGTGCCAAAAAAAACGATATCTAAAATGACACTTAATTACAACACCTTATATGAATATACATAAAAAAACTAAGTTGTCAATACAAAAAAATAACTTTTAAATAACATTTAAGGGCAATCAATTGACAAAAATTGTCACTTTCTTGCGTAAATCAAGTATTATTTATATAGCGTTATTGTAGAGCTCTTGTATTGTCTTTACGCTATTATCTGAAAAAGTCGCTTTATCTATACTACTTACATGAACTATACCCCGCACTGAACTAGTTAAGAAAACTTCATCTGCACGAAAAAGCTCATCTTTTGTGATATTCCTCTTTTGCACACAGAACCGACTCTCTTCTAAAAGGGCTATAACGAAATCCCGCGTGATTCCGGGTAAAAGCCCCGCATCATCTGGTGGCGTAAAGACCTCGCCGCCCTTTATCACAAATATATTGCTGGTGGTGCACTCCGCCACGTACCCATCGGTGTTAAAGAAGATGCAGTCATCAACGCCGGCTGCCTGCGCCGCTTTGATACCCATTATATATCGCAGGAAATTCAATGACTTGATGCGATACATAGGGTCAGAAGCGACCCGGGCGATATCTGATATAGTGCATCTTACACCCTCATCCTTCACTTTGCTGACGCTCTCAGGAACCGCTCTGGCGATGATGAAGAGGGTCGGGCGGTCAGAAGGGTAGAACATCCGCCGCATGTTTACTCCGCGCGTGACGGTGGTTCTGACGGACGTATCGGTACCGGTCAGGCCGTTAGCCCTGATCAGAGAGCCTATCATCCCCTTCATGTCGTCATCTGAATAGGGCAATGATATATCTATCAGGTTCAAATTATCCCGAAGCCTCTTGATATGCCCGTCAAACAAAAATGGTACGCCTTTTGGTGCGAACATAGTATCAAAGATACCGTCACCGTACATAAACCCCCTGTCCAGAGGGCTTATACCGGTTTGCGACAATTCCATTACGTCGCCATTCAAGATACAGCGATCAGTCATCATAGCGCCTTTCTTCCCCGCAATATACCTGCTTGTAATTGTTATGTAAAAGACGCAGGCTGTCAAGTGTTTTGTTGAAAGACACCTCTGCGCGATCTTAAATGTTTCTCCCCCATGACGGTGGAGGATTAAGGCGGGGGTGACTCGTGCAGGTTTTAAAAGAGCGGATCGTCGCGCGTTTAGATTATTTTCCTTGAAATTTTCCGGTTTAGTTGTTATTTATAATCTTGCAAAGATTAAAGGTAATGTGAAGGGGTATCTCCATTTCAAATATGTCCATAATAAAAATGTCCATTTTAAGAAAATATATTAGTATATTGCTGATTCTGTTGCTATCGACGCTGTTACTTTTCAGCTGCGCGGAGAAAAGGCGGGTCTACATAAAGAAAAGAAGGGTCGTCAAATCAAAAAAGCGTGTGCCCGGCGAGAAGGAAGAGCCCAGGGAGGAATATGAGCTCATAGAGTATCAGAAGGCCGCAGACCTGTTTTACAGCGCGAAGTCAAGTTATCGCAAGCAAGAGTATGATAAGGCATACATCTTATTTGACCAGCTGGTGAAGCAGTTCCCAGAAGATGTATTGGTGGAGGATTCTTATTTGCACTTAGGCAGGATACTTTTCGCGAAGGGGTACTATGAGCGTGCCGGCAATAAGTATGAGGAGTTGCTGAAAGTATTCCCTGATACGAGGTTTAAAGAGGAGGCGGTATATTACCTTTACTTGTGCTACAAGGAGCTACAATGGGACAGTAAGGCGCAGCGGCTCGCCAACCGGTTAATCCAGGAGTTTCCTGACAGCGAATATCTCCCTGACATCATTCTTGCCAAAGCCAATGACTTATATGACGCTGGTCACTATACCAAAGCGCTCGAGGAGTATATGGAGTATTATCAGATGATCGATGACGCGAAGGGAAAGGAAGCTGCCTATCAAACGGTGCTGGATATAGTCGAGCGCCTGCTCTCTCTGGATGAGCTACAAAGCATTACAGACGCGTATTCAGATAAGTTCCCCGCTGCGTTTATCAAATTAGCGCTCGCGAAGTCATACCTGTCTGTAAAAAACACATCCGAGGCGAAGATAATACTTTTGGAGATAAAGGAGTTCTTCCCGACATTCAAGCGGCTCGATGAGGTGGATAAATTCATCGCCAGGATAGAGATACGCGTAAACACGAACCCGGATGTCATCGCGTGCCTTCTACCGCTCTCAGGTAAATATAAAGTCTACGGTCAGCGCCTCTTGGCCGGTGTGATGCTCGCCGCGGATGTCTTCTCCGAGGAGGTTACTGGCCGGCCAATGACGATAGTGGTGAAGGATACGAAGGGCGACCGTGAAACCGCCCTTAGGATGCTCGAAGAAGCGTATAATGTGGACAAGGCGATTGCGGTGATAGGGCCGCTATTTAGCAAGAGCGCCATAACATGCGCCAGGCGGGCGGATGAGCTGAACCTGCCGATAATGCTGTTGACCCAGAAGGAGGGTATCACCCGGGATTTCTCCTATGTTTACCGGAAATTCCTGACCAACTCCAAGCA
>JAJRZU010000023.1 GCA_024275075.1 Deltaproteobacteria bacterium
AATCGCCGCTCTTTTCATAGCGCACCTTGATCTTTTTCCTTGCGGCGCGGTCTAATAGCTGCCTGATCCTCTTGTTCACCTTGCCATGCTGTACGATTATCTCTAAGATAGTCAGATCATCGCTGCCAAGCGCCTCGGCGACAGGGTTTATACCGTAGATGGTGTTCTTCATTGTGGTTTTAGCGTTATTACGCATTTCGCGGCTCTTTTGGTATTATCGTGTCCCACTTGCGGCACTGCGGGCACTTCCACATGATATCAGAAGCCATATAGCCGCATTGGTTGCACGTGTAGTTGTTATACTTCG
The DNA here is from genome assembly GCA_024275075.1 of Deltaproteobacteria bacterium. GTDB lineage: Bacteria > Desulfobacterota > JAJRXV01 > JAJRXV01 > JAJRXV01 > JAJRZU01. Next base: position 308 of record JAJRZU010000023.1, read on the forward strand.
ACGGGATCGAGTCTAATATATCTTTCAGCTCACTCTTCATCTCGTCAACCATATTGCTCTGTATGTAAATAGCGCCGAGCTCCTTCTTCGCGTCGAAGAAGTCAGGGTCTATCCGAAGCGCCTCTTTGAGCTCTATCACCGCTTCCCCGATGCTCCCCTTATTGAAATAGTACCTGCCCAGAGCGAGATGACAGTACGCGTTACCCTCGTTCTTCGACAGGTTATCCTTCAACAGCGCCTCGATAGCGTCATATTTACCTAAATTGTAATACGCTTCCTGCAACCTCGGGAACGCGAGATGCGTGAAGAACGAGTTAATCTCTAACACCTGCTTCCACCGGTTTATCGCTTTGAGATACTCCTCTTGCGTAAAATAAAGGTCACCAAGATGCAGGTGCGCGTCTATACACTTAGAGTGCAATGATATCGCCTTCTTGAAGATCTTCTTCGCCTCCGCGGCATTACCATCGTTGAAAACCACCTTCGCCTTCTCCGTGAGCAGGTGCGCTATGATGTGAGACTTATCGAGATTCTCCAAGCGCGCCATCTCCCTTGCGGATTTTATCGCGTTGTCCGAGTCCTTCAGATCCTCGTAAAGCGATTGCAGGCTGTACAGCGCGGCGACCTTATACTTCTCGTTTCGCGAGATCGATTCAAAGATATCGATACCCTTTTGCACCATGCCAGCCTTCTTATAATCGCGCCCAAGGTTGTAATATGCCTGCGATTTCACATCCTTATCTATATTAGGCCGCGCGATGATGCTCTGGTGTATCCTGATCGCCTTTGAGTACTCGCCCTTTTGGCGGAACAAAGTGCCAAGCGCGAAGTATGCGGCGATCGTCTCAGAATTAAGCTTCACCGCCTTCGTAAACTCCTCGATCGCCTTATCGGTGTCTTTCGACAAAAGATACGTTACGCCCTGCAGATAGGTCGCGTTCTCTATCTCCCGCACCGAATTATCGTCCTCGTCGCCCTTTTTCAGGATACTCTTCACCAAAAAGAGGATGATGACGCTGATCGCGATGATGATGTACACGAAGTACGGACTGCCTGCGAAATCCGCGAGGAAATCTGATATTGAAAATTCGTTAATCAATTTCGCTTATTATATCCTCTGTTTCCTGGAGCAGCTCTTCTTCATCCTGAATATCTGTATCAGACGCCAGCGGCAGAGTCCGAAGATTTTCAAGCTCCTGCTCAAGCTCCCTGCGCATCTTACGCTCCTTCTTTATCGCTCTTTTTATCTTAAGACCGTCAATGTAGCTGTATATGACGCCGGTGACAAATCCGATTAGCACCGATGAGAGTATCACGCTGTAAAGAGTGACATCCTCTAAGATAAACTGGTAATACCTCACCGTCACGTTCATATCGTTCTGACCGGCGAATATTATCCCGATAACGAGCATGACGACAAACAATATTATTTTCATAGGTCACTTCCCCCCTATTCATTGAATATTTTGTACAGATTTTGGTACGTACGTTTCAGGTGCTGCGGCACTACGCGCACATCGTCGAACACCGTCATAAAGTTCGTGTCGCCGTTCCAGCGCGGCACTATATGGAAATGCAGGTGCCCCTCCACTCCCGCGCCCGCCGGCCTGCCAAGGTTAAGCCCGACATTGATGCCCTGCGGCTCTAACAGCTCCTTCACCTTTTCGATAGAGATCGACAATAGATCCATAAGATCGATCCGCTCGGCAGGGGTCATATCCACAAGGCCGCCCCGGTGCTGGTATGGCATCACCATAATGTGACCGGAATTGTACGGGAACTTGTTCATTATTACGAACGAGCGCTCGCCCTTGTATATTATCAGGTTATCCTCGCCGCACTCCTCACCGGTTAGACGGCAGAAAACGCAGCCGTCTGTTTTGTCGGCGTTTAATATATATTCCATCCGCCAAGGCGCCCAAAGATGTTTCAAATATTTCTCCTAATTAATCATCACAGCCTAATAATACTGCCAGTTATACCATCGTCAGTCACGTCTAATATCCCGATCGAGTTATAAGGCGCGAACCGGTTATCCGTTGGGGAGCCCTGATTAAAGAAGATCGTGCCGGCAACCTTTTCGTTCCTTGCGCGATGGGTGTGTCCGTAGACGATGCAGTCAACGTCGTCAAACTCGCGCGATATCCTGGTTTCGATACCCGCCGGCGGCCCCCAGCCATGTATCAGCCCGATGCGGAAACCGTTTACTGTGACGACGCGCTTTACCGGCAGGGTCTTTTTCACGAAAACGTCGTCCATGTTACCAGATACGGCGGCTGCGTCCTTGAACAAGAACATCTCGTAGATATCCAGTGAGATGAAGTCGCCGCACAAAAGGAACATCTCCACATCCTGTAAGTACCTGTCGATTATCCCTTGCAATCCGCCATCATCGCGCTTCATGTGGATGTCAGAAAGCACGCCTATCTTCATAACCCGCACCAATCCCCTATGTATAATATAACGATATCAAAAACGCCTTTGGATTGCAAGTCTTTATATAGCCATCGCGCTGGTTTTCAAGGCAGGCAGGGCTGTGCCGCCATAAAAAGCTTTCTACCCGGCGCAGCAATAGTATCGTATTTTGCAATTAATGTGATACAAACGATGTCATTCTGCGCCCTTGTTGCTTATAAAAGTGTAGCCAAACAGCGTGTTTTGCGATTTTATCAAAAATCTTATTTTGTAAGTCGCTGATATTACGGGGCGCCGTGAGCGGAGGCGAAGGGGGAATTTCTTTACAGTACAAATTCCCTTTATTGTATTGGGCACCATGCCCTTTATTCTTAATTCAATTGACAAAAAAAGAAATAGGTGTTTATATTGAATTGAGTTAATTCAAATCGATTTTATGAAGTCTGACAGGTAACTTTTATGAGGATCAGCTACCTTTTACACCAACTGTCACCGAAACATTCATCTGTTGTGGAGCAGTACTGTTTTAACATCGCACGGGAGATGAAGAGCCGCGGCAACGAGGTCTCGGTTTTTGTGTATCAGCACAGCCGGCAACGCGCGAAGCTTCAGCAGGGTACTATGGGGCTGGACTGCGCGGGTATCCGTGTGCGCGAGGTGTACCATAATTACAGGATATCCAGGGACGCGAAGGAATTTGAGTATTACAACCCTGTGATAAAGGGTTACGCGGAGCTCTACTTTGATGAGTTCAAACCGGATATCGTACATGCAGTGCACCTTAAGAACCTGTCCGCGTCTGTCATAGACGCCGCTTATGACAAAAATATACCGGTTGTGTTCACACCGGCGGATTTCTGGATGCTCTGCCCGAATTTTACGCTCCTGCGGGCGGATTTCGAATTGTGCCGCGGGCCGCTTATGACGACCCCGTGCCAGCTCTGCCTCGCGGACGCGAAAGAATCTCTTGGTCAGAAGATAATGGACAAGAAGCACCAGCCGTTATCGTCGAAGATAAAGGAGAAGGCGTCGCACTCTTTAGTCTCGGCGGTGGGCAAGAAGCTGCTCAAGGGCGTTACGTCATATATGAACATCCAGAAGCAGTGGGTCGGTATCGACAGCCAGATCGAGCGCAAGGAGCTTATCCTTCGGAAATGCGAGAAGATCCGCAAGATACTCACGCCATCGGAATTTATGAAGCGGATCCTTGTGGAGAACGGTTATGAGGAGACGCAGATAGATGTACTGCCGTTGGGTTTTGATATCGATATGACGGATATCGCTGACAAGTCGCACTCTGATAAGCTTCGGATCGGTTACATCGGTACGATCAACAGGCACAAGGGCGTGCATACGCTTATTCAGGCGGTAAGGGGCATTGAGAGTGATAACGTGGAGCTTAAGATTTTCGGTGACTTCACCAGGTTCCATAATTACACGTCGCATGTGAAGAACCTTGCGGCGCACGATAAGCGGATTTCGTTCAAGGGTACCTTCAGGCCGGAGAAGCTGCCGCAGATATTCCGTGATATCGATATATTGGCGGTGCCGTCTCTATGGTACGAAAACGTGCCGGTGGTGGCATATACCGCGCTGGCGCACAAGACACCGGTCATCGCGCCCTCTTTCGGCGCGTTCCCTGAGATCATCTCGCATACGCGAAACGGTATCCTGTTCAAGCGGGAGGACGCCGCCGATTTGAGGGAGAAGCTCACCGATATCCTTGCGGATATGAGTATACTAAAGAAACTGTCAGACAGGATAACCCCACCAAAATCTATCTCAGAGCATGTCGATGAACTGCTGATACTCTTTGAAAACTATACATATTGCGACAGAGCGTGAAAACATTTCAGCTACTCGAATTGTTTCTTAAATGAAATGAACTGATCCTTTAAATCAGCCAGCTCTTCCTTTAGCGCGGTTACATCGTGCTCTAAAGCTTCTATCCGCTTATAATCATCATGGGCCTGTATCGCCACGGGTTCAAACAATTCGGTATCCTTCGTATCGACACAAACCTCCCCGCAGAAAAGATGTGCATATCGATTTTCGCGCCTGCCTGCCTGTCTGTAAAGCATTGTCACGAAAGGCCCTTTCTCCGCGCTTATCAGGTTTTGCAAGACTTCTTCTACTTCTTCAAGGTTAGCAAATTCGCAAAAGCGCGCCGCATGGGTACGCAGCTCCCCGACCGTTTGCGGGCCGCGCAGGAATAATTCACATAGTATACTTACTTCCTTCTTTGTAAACTCCTGTATATGAATGATATTATGCTCATACTTCGGTACCCTGCTACCAGCGGTACTTATCTTCCAGACTAACTTGGTGTCCCTTATTATACCAAGCTCTTTCACCACCGCAGCCTCATCTAAATCCAGAACAGGATGCCTGTTTGATTTCTGGTTGCAGGCATTAGTGAGGGCATTTAAAGATAGCGGGTAATATTGTGGTGTAGCCAGCTCTTTTTCTATTAGAGAACCTAATATCCTTACTTGAATTGGTGAAAGTATAATATCCACGATACCTCCTCTTTTAATCAAAAGAATTCCTCACAGCTCTGCTGCGGGGTCGTTCATTGAAATAAGTCAAGCAATAACTTGCAATGCTTTCAATTTGAGCGAAATAATGTATATTACTAATATATTGGGTGAAGCATCATCCCTTTTATATCACAAAAGAAGGATTGTTTAAATCTAATTAACCGTAATTTTTCTATTTGCCTTAAGTCCCCTCTGGGAATTTGTGTATCCCCTGCTGCAAAAGAGTAAAAAAGGTAAACTTCCATTGTACGTTAATCCCTTGATAATTATATAAATAACTGTTATACTTAAAAAAGGGTGAAAAATGGAAAAGCGAAGAGCTTCGCGGTACAAGAAGAGGATAAGTATCAAGTTTGGTGCGCAGACCCCGAACCTGCTCGGGTTCATTGAGGATATATCGTTCTCTGGCTTGAGGATAAAAACGAATCATGTTTTTAAGCCCGGTACTGTCCTGAAGCTGGAGATCACACACCGCGAAACCATTATGTGCGCCGAAGGGCTTGTCACCTGGGCGAGAAAAGTCCCGCAGCAGCTGATGCGCACCACGAGGTGCGGGATGGGCGTCACATTCTTAAAGATCGACAATAACCTCGTTCACTATTTTGAACAGGAGAATATTGCTTGATTCGGGAGTGGATAGGTCACTGGTGGGCCTCCCGGACTTCAAATCCGGTGGAAGGTTACAAAGCCTTCGGTGGGTTCGATTCCCATGCACTTCCGCCATCTTATATAAGTTGATTACCAATGAATTCAAATAGATATTACATTATATTAATCCTTGCTATCTTCTTGTCTGTCAGCTCCGCTTACGGGGGCTCAGCCGCAAAAAGGTTTGTCGATGAGACCAGTCAGGAAGTAACTGTCAAGAATTTCCCGCCATGCAGGATAATCTCGCTGTCGCCGTCCGTCACCGAGATCCTCTTTGAGATAGGGCTCGCCGACAATATCGTCGGTGTGACCACATATTGCAACTACCCGGCGGCGGCCGCCAAAAAAGCGAAAGTCGGTGAGTACGCCAAGCTTAACACCGAGCTGATCGTATCGCTGAAACCAGAGCTTGTCATCATCTCCGCGGAGGGCGACATACTGGGTGATATCGATGAGCTGGTGCGGTTAGGGATACCAGTCTATGCGGTAACCACCATGAACCTCACGGACTTATTGACAACGATAAAAGATATTGGTATTGTCACCGGTAGGGAGAACGCCGCGAACGCGCTTGCCGGCAGGGTCCGCGATGAGATCGATGCCGTAAGAGCCGCGCTTATGGGCGCCAAGAAGAAGACGGTATTTTGCGCCGTCGGTACCCGACCGCTGATCGGCGCCGGCCCGAACACGCTGATCGGTGACATAATTAAGCTGTGCGGGGGGCAAAACATCATCGGTGCGGACGCGCCAAACTACCCGGTGTTCAGTCTCGAGGAGCTGTACGCGCGCGACCCGGACGTGATACTGATCGCTTCGATGGGGACGGAAGCCACCCGCGGCGACAAAAAATATGACAGGTTCGCGAAGCTCAAGGCGTCAAAGAGCGGGAATATAATCGAGATAAACGCGGATCTCTTGTGCAGGCCATCTTACCGGCTGACTACGGCGATGAAGGAGCTTGCGCGAATATTACACCCTGACCGGTTCCCCAAAAAGGCGTCACAAAGGTGAGGGCAACATGCCCAAAAGGCGGAAGATGAACACCAGGAATAGAACGGCTAACCTTGCGGCGTTGTTGCTATTACTCATTATATCAGTGATAGTGGCCGCCTCCCTGGGCAGTGTGAAGATAAATTTTATCACTACCACGAAGATAGTCATACATCACCTGACCGGTGCGTTTGCGCGGAGCTGGTCACCGACAGACGAGCTGATCATCCTTAGCATACGTATACCGCGGATACTGCTCGCGCTTATCGTCGGCGGCGCGCTCTCCTGCGCCGGTGCGGCGTTCCAGGCGCTTTTGAAGAACCCGCTCGCCGATCCATATATCCTTGGCGTCTCATCGGGCAGCGCGGTCGGCGCCTGCATCGCGATCATACTTGGTCTGTCTGCAACCGCTTTCGGCGCGTTGGCGCTACCGGTATTCGCTTTCATCGGCGCGCTCACCACAATCCTCATAGTCTATTTCATAGCGAAGAGCGGTACAAAGATAAACGTCTATACGATGCTGCTCGCCGGCGTCATCTGCGGCACGTTCTTCTCCGCGATCATTATGTTCCTGATATCAGTCTCTTCGAGCGACAGGCTCAAGGGGATCATGTTCTGGCTAATGGGCGATCTGAGCGGCGCAGACCCTTTGGCGCTAAAGGTGGCTTTTGTGATCATAACCGCCGGTATCGCTTTCACGTACCTGTTCGCGAAGGAGCTGAATATTATGACTTTCGGTGAGGAGGCTGCCATCACGATGGGGGTCAACGTGGAGAGAGTGAAATCCGCGCTATTCGTAACGGCTTCCTTGATTACCGCGACCGCGGTATCGATAAGCGGCCTAATCGGGTTCGTCGGGCTGATCATACCGCATATCGCGAGGATGCTGTACGGACCTGACCACAAGTTCCTGCTCATCGCTTCGGTCATCTTAGGGAGCACGTTCCTGATAATCGCGGATACGATCGCGCGCAGTGTCATAGCGCCGTATGAACTGCCCGTCGGGGTCGTCACGGCGTTGTGCGGCGCACCGTTTTTCGTTTACCTGCTGAAGAAGAGGAAAGCCTTTGGATACATTTAATGTCAATGACATAAGTTTCGGGTACGCCGCGAAGGATGTTCTATATGGCGTCTCGTTCGATGTGCGAAGAGGCGATTTCCTGACTGTGCTCGGCCAGAACGGCACCGGTAAGACAACGCTTCTTCGGCTCCTTAGCGGGATACTCTCCCCGCAAAAAGGCGCGGTACTCTTAGAAGGCGTTGATATAAAGAAGTATAAACGGGGAGATATCGCCAGAAAGATTGCGGTGGTGTCACAAAGTTTCTCTATCGAGTTCCCGTTCAGTGTGGAGGAGGTCGTTTTGATGGGGCGCTACCCCTACCAGGGGCGGTTCGGGCTCACAAACAAGGAGGATATGATGATATGCGGCGAGTCGATGGAGCAGGCGGATGTCTCGTATTTGAAGGGGCGGGTCATATTCGAGCTCTCCGCCGGTGAGATGCAGCGTGTGCTGATCGCGCGCGCGCTTTGCCAGTCACCCTCGATCATCCTGCTCGACGAACCGACAACGCACCTTGACATCAACCACCAGATCGAGCTTAACAGCATCATAAGGCGGTTGAACAAGGAGAGCGGCCTGACCGTCATCAACATCTCACACGACCTTAACGCGGCGAGCATGTACAGCGACAAGATAATGCTGCTTAAAGATAAACGCATTTTTGTGATGGGCGTACCCGGCGATGTCATCACTGAAAATAACATAAAAGCGGTATTTGACGCGGATATTATTGTTAAAAGCGAAAAAGATGTGCCATACGTTGTTTTAAAGAGCATGTAAGGGACACAAAAAATCAGATATAAATTAATTTAGTACTTGTTTTTCTTGAAATAACCTGTAAAATATTCAGCGGATTTTGTGTAAAATATTCTAAGGAAGAACGGCTATGGCAAAAATAATCGTAGTGGATGATGACCCGGCTATCTCAAAGATCATGCAGAGTATCCTGGCGAAGGAAGGCCATGAAGTATTTACTTTTATTAATGGCTTTGAAGTATTGCAAAACGTTCAGGATATATCGCCTGCGTTAATTATTTCAGATATTTCCATGCCGAAATTAGACGGCCTGTCATTGTGTGAGGCGTTAAGGAACAATGAGAACTCAAAGGATATTCCCGTCATCTTGTTAACCGCTTCAAAGGATGTGAACGATTTTGCGAAGGGCGTTAATCTTGGTGTGAAGTTCTACTGTCAGAAACCTTTGGTTGTTAGTGAAGTATTACAGAAGGTGAAAGATGTCCTGAAATAGCGCTTTTTACGTACCGCTCACTCTGGTAGTTATAAGGAAGGTATTATTATCAATAACATTAGTAAGGCCGCTGAGTATCTGAGAACTCACGATAACTTCTTAGTGACGGCGCATATAAATGCTGATGGCGACGCTGTCTCCTCAGTACTCGCGATGGGCTATGTTCTGCGCGAACTGAATAAAGCTCACCTCCTAATATTAAACGAGCCGGCTAACGAGAAATACAGCTTTCTCCAGGGCTTCCCCGATATCAGGACAGCCGGGTCGGTCGATGCTAAATACAATAATATCATAACGTTAGATTCACCAGGCCTTACCCGTATCGCGGCTGTAAACGATTACCTCGCCGATAGTAGGTTCATTATCAACATCGACCATCATTTCGATAATACCAATTTTGGTTACATAAACATCGTCACCGGCGCGTCATCCACCACCGAGATATTGTACGATCTGATAGGCGAGCTTGGCCTGACCTTCACCAGAGAGCTCGCGGAGATGATATACACCGGTATAGTATTCGACACCGGTGTGTACCGGTTCTCGATAACTACCGAGCGGGCTTATACCATCGGCGCGCAGATGAAGCGGGCGGGCGCGCGGATCGATCAGGTCGCCGAGAACGTATTCTTATCGAAGGATTACGACACTATCAAGCTTATGGCGCACAGCCTGACGGCGCTGAAAACACACCTTAGCGGCAGGGTCGCCGTCATATCAGTAACTAAACAGGATATCAGGGATATCTGCTCCAAAGAGCCTGACGTGGGTGATTATATAAATTACCTGATGATGCTCAAAGGTATCAAGGTCGGTATATTCATGACCGAGATAGATGACGGCTTTTTCCGGGTCAGCCTGCGCTCAAAACATGAGTTCGATGTGCAGAAGATCGCCGCGGCCTTCAATGGCGGCGGGCACAAAAAAGCCGGCGGATGCCGCCTGAAAGGTAGCGTAAACGAGATAACGGATATGCTGATAAACGAGATCAGGAAACACCTGCCAAATACTGCCTAAGAACAAGTTGAATACAATTTAATCTAAGAACAGTTTCTGTCGTGCGGGTTGTTCTGTGCCGATTGTATATGCGGTTTCAAGCATGTGCGCGGCGTCTCCTCGCCGCTCCTTATCGTTATAGTACAGCACCCCTAATGTATCTCCCATTTTTACAGCATCCGCCACCTTTTTGACGACCTTAATCCCGGTGGCGTGGTCTATCTCATCTGTAAGCGCCGTTCTGCCGGCGCCCAACGCAATGGCGCTAAGGCCGACCCGCATCGTATCGATTTTACTCACGAACCCGTCTCTGTCCGCTTTGACCTCATGCCTATGCTCCGCCTGCGGGAGCCTGTCGTAATCATCGATACACTTATCGTCGCCGCCATGCAGCCTGACCAGCTGCCGGAACTTCTCAAGAGCGCTGCCATCTGTCAGCGTGCGTCGCGCCCGCTCCTTACCGGTGTCAAAATCACACGCACCAGAGAGCTCGAGCATCTTCCCCGCGAGAGTGACGGTAAGCTCCGTCTGCCTGTCATCGATCCTGCCCTTTAGTATCTCGATCGATTCTATCACCTCGATGGCGTTACCGACATAGCTGCCGAGCGGCTCACTCATATCCGTCAGGAAAGCGAAGCATGACTTACCCATCCGCATGGCGATCGAGACCAGCGAAGACGCGAGCCGCTTCGCGCTGTCGATATCCTTCATAAACGCGCCACTGCCGACCTTGACGTCAAGCACAAGCCCGTCGATCCCCTCGGCGAGCTTCTTGCTCATGATGCTCCCGCAGATGAGCGGTATGCTCTCGACAGTTGCGGTAACGTCGCGAAGCGCGTACAGTTTCTTGTCCGCGGGTGCGATCTCACTCGTCTGCCCGATCATTGAGAACCCGATCTCCTTGATAATACGCTTAAAATGGTCAAGCCCAAGGTTCACGTCGAAGCCAGGGATCGACTCTAATTTATCAAGTGTGCCGCCGGTATGACCAAGACCCCTGCCTGAGATCATCGGCAGAGCGAGGCCGCACGCCGCGGCGACCGGCGCCAGCACCAGCGATATCTTGTCGCCGACACCACCGGTGGAGTGCTTGTCCACCTTATACGCCGATATGTCGCGCAAGTCTACGATATCACCAGAATGTAGCATCGCCCCGGTCAGGTGCGCCGTTTCCGCGTCGGTCATGCCGTTGAAATATACCGCCATCAAGAGCGCGGATACCTGGTAGTCCGGCAGGGCTCCGGCAGTGTACCCGTTCACGAAAAACAGTATCTCATCACGCGTCAGCTCACCGCCGCCCCGCTTCTTGCGTATCAGCTCTATCATCTTCATACGATGCTCCTTTCCTGATTATCTATTTTATACATATTATGAAGGATTTACAAGACAATATCTCCTGATGCTTATATTGCTTGACAAACTAAGTAATCTTAATTATTATTACTGATTCTGGGGATTGCACCCACTTTATACGAAAGGTATTATTAAATGGCGAAAGTAAAATCGATGAAGAAGGAAGCTGTAAATATATCTGACGCAGAAGCGGTGGAGCACATCGCGAAGAACCGGCAGGATATCATCCATGAGATAAATAAAGTGATAATCGGTCAGGAATCGGTCATCGACCTTTTGCTGATAGCGCTCTTTTCACGCGGGCACTGTCTGTTTGTCGGTGTGCCCGGTCTCGCGAAGACCCTTTTGATAAACACCTTGGCGAGTGTGCTGAACCTTGATTTCAAGCGGATCCAGTTTACTCCGGATCTCATGCCGTCAGATATAACCGGTACTGAGATATTAGAGGAGGAGCACACGACGAAGAAGCGGTTCTTCAAGTTTATCAAGGGACCTATCTTCACCAATATCCTTTTGGCTGACGAGATAAACCGGACATCGCCCAAGACACAGGCGGCGCTTTTGCAGGCGATGCAGGAGTATCACGTTTCCGCCGGTGGCGCCAGCTACGATCTTGCGCTGCCGTTTTTAGTGTTCGCGACGCAAAACCCGATAGAGCAGGAGGGTACGTACCCCTTGCCCGAGGCGCAGCTTGACCGGTTCATGTTCAATATAACGGTGGATTATCCGTCGTTTGACGAGGAGATAGAGATAGTGAAGTCCACGACATCCGCCTATGCCCCGAAGTTGAAGAAGGTATTAGACCCGGACTCGATATTGAAGCTCCAGGGTATGGTGCTCAGGGTGCCTGCGTCTGATCATGTGATCAAGTACGCGGTGAACCTCGTGCGGTACTCAAGGCCAGGTGAGGAGAACGCCCCGAAATTCATAAAGGACTGGGTCAGCTGGGGTGCGGGGCCGCGCGCGTGCCAGTACCTGATCTGGGGCGCGAAGGCGCGGGCGATACTAAGCGGTCGTTACGCGATTACCTGTGAGGATATCAATGCGCTGGCGAACCCGATCCTGCAGCACAGGATAATACCGAACTTCCACGCGGAGGCGGAAGGTATCAACTCGACAAAGATCATTGAGCTTTTACTAAAAGAGGTAAAAGAAGGGGCGTAGCTTAGGTTAATAGATGAGGCGAAAGTTATTAGACCCTGTCATCTTAGCGAATATTTCCAAACTTTCTTTAAAAGTAAAGTCGCCGGCGAAGGGAGTCTTGACCGGGATACATAAGAGTGTCTACTACGGTTCAAGCATCGAGTTCTCCGAGCACAAGGAATATAATCAGGGCGATGAGATAAAGTTTATCGACTGGAAGATATTCGCGAAGTCTGACAAGTATTATGTGAAGAAATTCGAGGATGAGACTAACTTAAAATGTTACATCCTGTTAGATAGAAGCGCCTCGATGAAGTACAGCGGCCCGGAGTTCCTCCTGCCGCGGGGCGCAGGGCAGAGTGTAGCCGAGCCCGAGGCGGAATCCGAGGCGGAAAAGGGCAAAAAAGAATCTGTCAGTAAATTCGATTACGCCGCGCGCCTTGCCGCGACGCTCTCATATATTCTGCTTAATCAGCAGGACTCTGTCGGTCTGGTGACATTCAACGATCATATCTCGAAATATATACCACCGCGCTCGAACATGGCGCACCTGCACGTTATTTTGGATGAACTCACTACGGTGAAGGAGGAGGGTAACACAGACCTCCCTCATGTTCTAAACGAGCTGGCCGAGAAGATAAAGGGCAGGGGGCTTATCATCATCATCTCTGACCTGCTTGACGAGGATGCAGAGGTGTTGCGGAATCTGAAACTGTTCAAGACCAGGAAACATGATGTCATACTTTTCCACCTTTTGCACTCAGACGAGGTGAACCTGCCGTTTGACCGGCTGACTTTCTTCCACGAGCTCGAGAGCGAAGGTAAGGAGCTCGCCGACCCGCAGCTTATCCGTGAGGAGTACATGTTGCAGATAGAGGAGTTCGTCAATAAATTCAAGGTAAACTCACGTGAAAACGAGATAGACTACTACTTCCTGGATACCGACGACCCGATGGAGAAGGTGATCATCAGGTTCTTGTTCAGAAGAAAGAGGTTTTGATGTTTAACCTTTCTTTCATAAACCCGCTCTTTTTGTTCGGCGCTTTGTTGGTCGCCGCACCAATCATCATACACCTTGTCAATAAGAAGAAAGCGTTTTCGTTGAAGTTCCCGACGATACGGTTCGTTGTGGCGTCAAACAAGAGAGCGGCGAAGAGGTTTAAGCTAAGACAGCTTATTCTGCTCATACTTAGGACTCTCACGGTGCTCTTTATTGTGTTTTTGTTCGCAAGGCCGCTTCTGAGCTCAAAGAAAAACGCGATGGATTACGCGAACCTGCCGCGAAGCTCTGTGGTGATAATCGATAATTCCTTTAGTATGCTTTATAAAACCGGTGGCGGGGATTACTTTCGATCCGCTGTCATCGCGGCCAAGGATATCATCTCTGGTCAGAAGAACATCGATAACGCCGCACTGCTCACCACCAGCAGCATCACGGATGAGGGGCCGGCTCAGTTGACGTTCAAGAAAGATGAGCTGTTAAATAGTATAAGAGATGTGAATATAAGTTATACCCGCAGCAAACCCTTGAAGACGATCGCCGCCGCTGTGGAGTTACTGAAATCATCCCAGGCGCAGGTGAAGGAGATATACTTCATCTCGGATATGCAAAAATTCGGGTGGGAGGCAAAGAGCGACTTCGCGGATGGCGTCAAAAGAGCGGTCAAGAGTAAGAGTATCAATGTATATCTTATTGATATCGCTGGAAATAAGAGCGTCAGGAACGCGGGCATCATGAACCTTAAGGCGCTGAAACAGAGCAAGGGTAAGATAAATGTCCTGAACATATTCTCCAGGATAAAGAATTTCAGCAAACAGGCGGTTGATAACCTGTTGGTGAAGTGCTACATCTTCGATAACGAGGTGGTGAAGGGTTTTGTGTCGCTGGAATCGTATGAGACGGCCGAGAAGAGCCTTTTCGCCCCGATTGACGAGTCTGGTATAATCACCGGTTATGTCAAGATAAAGGGTGACAGCTTCGCGCCTGACGACAAGCGCTACTTCAGCCTGAAATCGTACCAGACAGTCAGGGCGCTGGTGGTGGACGGCGAACCGACGACGCAGCTTTACAAAAGCGAGACATTCTACCTGAACCTTGGGCTGAACCCGTTGAAGGGGGCCTCCTCGAAGATAGAGTCAAACATTGTCACGTATGATGAGTACAAAAAAGAGGATCTGAATAATTATGATGTCGTCTTTCTTTGCAACGTGAAGGGGATGGCGCCGCAAAAGGTGCTTGAGCTGCGTAACTTTGTCAGAGCCGGTGGCGGGCTTCTGTTCTCTCTTGGTGATAATGTCGCCCCGATGGATTATAACGAGACTTTCGGTGACCTGCTCCCGCAGAAGCTGCGGGATGTATTCGTAGTGAAACCCGCGGGCAATAAAAGGCCGTTTGAATACATCGAAGTGAAGGATTATTCGCACCCGGTAATAGAGCCCTTTGAAGGCGCGAAGGGCGGCGATCTTGGCATCGCGAAGTTCTATAAGTATTTCGTTTTGCAGCCGACGCCAGAGTCAAAGAGCGATATAATATTAGAGTACTCAAACGGTAACCCGTGCCTCGTTTAAAAGCGCTACTTAAAGGGCATGACGATACTTTATACATCCACCGTTGACCGGGACTATAACGATCTTTGCATATACCCGACTTACCTGCCGCTATTCCAGCAGCTGACCCTGTACTGTGCCAACGCGCTCGGGAAGGAGTCATATACGGAGCTTGTGATCGGGGACATCGCGGAGTTTGCAGTAGACAAGAGGGTGACGGATGTGACTATTGAAGACCCTGACGGCGGTATCGCTTACGTCAAGACAACGGCGCTCAAAGAGATTGCGAAGGTGACGTATGATGCGACGTATTACCCGGGGTTCTATAATGTATTCAGCGGTAAACTGACGAAGGCGCAGATAAGTGGCGCGGCGCCGATAAACACTTTCGCGGTGAACGTCACTACCGGTGAGTCGGATTTCACCAAGGTGGATGAGGGGATGTTAAAGGATATATTCTCAGATAATTATGATTATATAAAGCAGAGCGGTGATTTGAGCGACATGCGGCTCAGGGTAATGCGCGGTGAGGAGATCTGGGGCGATCTGCTAATGTACCTGATAATCTTTTTGCTGTTAGAGTCAATAATATCGACTACATGGCGTAAGAAAAAAGTGATAAAGAGTGTGAAATGGAAAGAAGAAGGATACAGGCGTTTATAATCGGCTTTTTGATGAGCTTGATGCTCGCGCCGGCGCCGCTACTGGCGCTGGATCAGAAGAACGAGGTAGTCATCGCGCAGCTTAAGTATAAGGGCGGCGATTTTGAGCCGTATAAGAGCAGCATAAAGAGGCTCGCGTATTATATTGTCTCAAGGACAAGCGTTAATTTGTCCAAGCGTAAAAAACTGATAAAATTAGACGACAAGAACCTGTTTTATTACCCGTTTTTGTATATGACCGGTGCGTATGATTTTAAACCGTTTTCCAAGAAGGATATAACGCGGCTCAAGAGGTACCTGGACTATGGCGGCACTCTTTTTATCGATGACGCGGCGGGCAGGAGCAAGTCCGGTTTTGACCGCGGCGTACAAAGGTTGATAAAGCGGCTTTACCCTGATAGGGAGTTTGAAAGGCTCGACGAAGACCATACTGTGTTCCGCTCCTTCTACCTGCTCTCAAGGATTCCCGGTAGGAAGCTCATCAGCCCGTACCTGTTTGGTATCAACATCGGTGATGTGACGCCGATCATCTACTCAAGAAACGATCTTGGCGGCGCGTTTGCCGGTGATGACTACGGCGGCTGGGAGAACAACTGCGTACCCGGCGGCGAGCGGCAGCGCGAGATGTCGTTCCGGCTTGGCATAAATATCGTTTTGTACTCTCTGACCGTGAACTATAAGAAAGATCAGGTACATATACCGTTTATCCTGCAAAGAAGAAAGTAATATGGATTTATTAGATTTATTAAAGCGCTTCACCGATAAGGATGTCTCCGCGATAAATGACTTCAAGTTCAAGTTCGGGGCGGACATCTCATTCCTTACCGCTTTCCTGACGGTAGCGGCTTTGGGCGCCTTTATCTACCTGGCTTATAGAAGCACGCGGGATTTGAAGAGCAAGAGTAAAAGGATATTGTTAATAGCCTTGAGGGTTCTTGCAGTAGCGTTTGTGCTGCTGATAGTTTTTGAACCGAAAGTGGAGCTTCGGGAGACGAAACAGATAAAAAGCTTTGCCGCGGTTCTGTTCGACGATTCCCTTTCCATGAGCCTGAAATCTGACCAAAAGAAGCTTTCGCGCCAGGGGAGCGTGAAGAAGTTCATAAAGGATAACAGTAACTTCTTTGAAGGGCTGAACGATAATTTCAATGTAGATTATTATTCCTTTGGTGATGGTCTGCAAAAGACCACATTGCAAAATGTCATGCAAAATCCTGATTCCGCGCAGCCTAAGACAAAGATCGGTGAGGCGTTGGAGGCATTGCGCAAGGCGAACAGGAAGGCGGACTACACTGATGTGTTCCTCTTCACCGACGGTAATGATAACGGTAAGATATCCTCTCTGGCGTCTAACATGGAGACCGACCTGGACAAGGAGCTGTTTGAGAAGTATATTCAGTCACTTGGTATGAAGATCCACCCGGTAAGCAGTGAGGGTGAGGAGGAGGCCTTCGCCGATCTGGCCGTCAAGGATGTAGTCGCGGATACATTCGGGTTCATAAGGACGCCTTTTGAGATCAAGGTGAATATCTACGCTAACGGCATGGACTTGAAGAACATACCTGTCACACTCAAAGAGGGTAACAAC
>JAJRZU010000162.1 GCA_024275075.1 Deltaproteobacteria bacterium
ACTTTTTGTGTATCTGAAGAGGGCCTCCCGATTATGGATGATAATATATACGCGCAAATCAAACAACACAAGCCACAGATCATCTCTCATTTAAAGAATAAGTATAAGAACACCCTTAAAAGAGGCGCCCTCACCAGTTTGCAAACTACGGTATTTGATACATTTACGAAGAACATCTTCTCTCGTGACGGCATAGGCTGGGTGGAGTCTTTCTATGTCATGTTTCAGGGCATGTTCAAGGATGATACGGATATAATCAAGGCGTACATGTCGTTTGTGAACGTTTACGCGCAATATATGACGAGCGTGGCGAGCCGGCAATCATCAATAATTGACACGAAGGGGGCGGGGAAGTTTTATGCGGCGCTTGACAGGGTAAACGATGAGTTCATATCGCTTAACCGGCGTAATATGGATTATCGAAAACAGGCGCTGTCAGACAGCATCGGTTTCGGTGCGGACGACGCGAATTATCAAGAGATATTAAACAAGCTTTTGGATAATGTTTCAATGTTGCTCGGCGTGATGGATGAGGAGTGTGAGCTTAAGGATGTATTCTTCGGTGGCGAGCTTTTCGTGGGGTATAGTTCAGATGATCTGAAAAACAAGAATCCGCTTTATATTGGTGAGGCTGAGCTAAAGAGGATGAAGTCAGCGATGAAGCGGGCGGCAAAAGAAGGCGTTGTTGACCTTAAGAGCAAGGTGATTTTAAAAGAGGGAATAACGAGAGAAGTGTTTGCAAGGGTGGCTCTGATAAGCAACAAATCAGGTAAGAAGCGGTATTTTGTGTTATTCATGGATCTGCCGTTGAACGTAAAGTTATTAGATGAGTTGCTGCGTAGCCAGATGGAGCTCCAGCAGATGTTCGATGCGATTACCGACCCTTTATTTATTGTTGATAAGGACTTGAATATACAAAGGATAAATAAAACGTTAAAGGACAGGTTGCGAGCTGACGATTATAAGGATATTCTTGGGAAGAAGGCTAACCGGATAAAAGATGAGGGGAGGCCGCTTTGTTTAAAGTCAGATATTGCTAAGGTCTTTCGCAAAAAGTGCATCCAGTCGTCAGATATTTATTCTAAAGAGAACAAGAGGTTTTATATCCGGTACTTGTACCCGGTAGCCAAGAGCAAAGAGAGTGACGCCGAGGTCAAGTCGGTGTTGATCTACAAAAAGGATATCACAAAGCACAGGGAGATGGAGGAGGAGATCCTGCACTTAGAGCGGCTTGCGACATTGGGCAGGCTCTCGGCGATGGTCGCTCACGAGATACGGAACCCGCTTTCTGGGATAGCGCTCTCCGCATCATTGCTAAGGCGAAAGCTTAAGGAAGATGTCCGTTACAGCGACAGCCTTGTTAATATTTTGGAGGGGATCAGCAGGATAGAATCCGTAATCTTACGGCTATTGGATTTTTAAAAGCCGAAGAAGACGTTGAAGATCAAGGTAAGTATTTTAGAGCCGCTAAGAGAGGCGCTGTTTTTCATAAAACCCCGGGCATTAAAGCAGTTTATCTGGATAATTGAGGATTATCCAAGGAATCTGCCGTCTGTGCTTATAGACCCCGGGCAGTTGACCCAGGTCTTTATCAACCTGCTCTTGAATGCGCTTCAGTCGATCAAAGACAGTGGCGAGGTAAAGATCGTCGTCTTTCTGACGCCAGACAATTGCGTCGTCGTCAAGATATATGATACCGGTCAGGGGATCAAGCGTGAAGATCTTGCGCATATATTTGATCCGTTCTTCACCACAAAAGCTGATGGCACCGGTTTAGGGCTCACTATAACGAAGAACATACTTATGCAAAATAAAATCAGTATTTCTATTGACAGTGCGGTTGGTGTGGGTACGACTGTCACATTGAAGATGAAGGCTCATTATGAAATATAAAATATATTTGATCGATGACGAACCGATAGTGAGATCGTCGCTGAAGAGCTACCTGAACGAGCTTGGTTATCATGTCGATACGTTTGAGAATGGCAGCAGCGCGATAGCGAAGATCAGGTATGACAAGCCCGACCTTATCCTGCTTGACCTGTTTCTGCCCGACAAGAACGGTATCGAGATATTAAAAGATATTCAAACGATCGACAAGGAGCTGCTTGTCATCCTGATCACAGGTTATGGTACGGTGGAAGCGGCGGTATCCGCGATAAAAGAGGGCGCTTATGACTTCTTGTCGAAGCCGTTGGAGGCGGGTAAGATCGAGCTTATCGTGAAGAAAGCGTTAAAGACGATCGCTTTGAAGAAGGAGATAGAATCATTTTACTTAAAGGAAGTCAATAAGTTCAAAGATAGTTTCATAATCGCTGAAGACTCTATTATGAACCAGATCCTCGGCAGCCTGAAGAACGCCGCCGCGACAAACGTCCCAATACTGATCACAGGGGAGTCTGGCACCGGCAAGGAGATACTCGCCAAGGCTGTCTATTATTACAGTCACAGGGTTTCAAAGCCGTTCATTTCGATAAATTGCAGCGCGATACCCACAGGGATATTAGAGAGTGAGCTTTTCGGTTACGAAAAGGGCGCGTTTACCGGCGCCTTGGCAAAGGGTAAGAAGGGGATATTTGAGGTCGCGGATGGCGGTACGGTCTTCTTTGACGAGATAGGTGATCTGGATCACAAGGCGCAGGCGAAATTATTGCGCTTTTTGCAGGAAAAAGAGATCCAAAAGGTTGGCAGTACGACACTCAATAAGGTGGATGTCAGGATAATCGCGGCTACGAACAAGGATCTGATGCTTGAAGTAGGGAAAAAGCGTTTCAGGGAGGATTTATATTACCGGTTAAACGTGTTTAACATCGTCGTGCCGCCACTGAAGGAGAGGAAGGAAGATATCATACCGCTTTGCAATTTTTTTGTCAGGAAGTTCTGTGATGAATTCAAGAAGGAGCTCCTTGAGATATCTGATGATTTAAAGGAGCTTCTTTTGAAAATGCCATGGAAGGGTAATGTAAGGGAGCTTCAAAACACGATAGCGCGTGCGGTAATAATGT
Source organism: Deltaproteobacteria bacterium (assembly GCA_024275075.1). Taxonomy (GTDB): domain Bacteria; phylum Desulfobacterota; class JAJRXV01; order JAJRXV01; family JAJRXV01; genus JAJRZU01. The sequence goes on from JAJRZU010000162.1 coordinate 3,006, forward strand.
GTCGGGGTAACAGGATGAAGCCTTCGGACGTGGTTTTTGAAAGTACACCGGATATGCCGTCAGATATTGAAAGTAGACCGGTGGCGCCATTGAAAGAGATAGAGCGTAAATATGTTTTGGAATCGTTAAAGAAATTGGGTAATAATAAGACATTGACCGCAAAGAAGCTTAACATATCGGTAAACACTTTAAAAAGTATCATCAATCGGGCGCCTTCGTCCGCACCCATCAAAAAATGATATATATATAAGTATTGATAACAGTATGTTACGTAAAAAATGACGTAACAATGTTAATATTTGATGTCGCAGAGCATGATCAAATATTACATGTTTTGTATCTCGCTGTATTCATTGGCATAATAAGGAGTGTGCCCGCATGGCACAAAAATTGCTTGTATTGTGTCAGGTTGTTTGAAGTTCAACGGGGTATTATAAATGGGTGAGCAAATAAGAGTTTTAGTTGTTGATGATGAGCATACTATCTTAAAATCCATAAGGGGTTTAGTGGAAGATAAGGGGCATCATGTAGCTGTCGCCAGCAATGGTGAAGAGGCCTTAAGAAAGATAGAGGATGAAGGCTATGATATAGTGATCACAGATTATTACATGCCGGTGATGAATGGCAAGGAGCTTTTGGTTAAGATAAGGGCGGATTACCCTAAGACGCTGGTTATTGTAGTCTCTGGTTTTTTCACTGTAGAGGACAGGCTTGATTTTATCTTTAAAGGTGCGTTTAGCTGTATTAAAAAACCTTTTAACGCCAGCGAGATAAACTCGATCATCAATACAGCCGTCAAGTTGTGCTACAACCAGTCGCAGCTCACTAATTGATGAAAAACAGGTGAGCTATGTTAAAGAGCAGAGCTTGGATGATTATTGCTGTGAAGTGGTTTCATATTAGGGCAAATAACTAAACGAGGTCACTGCTGTCTGGTTAAACATAATGGTTTGCATTGATTCCGCTTTTAAAACATATAGTTAGATTGCTTTAGCAGCGTTATCGATTTCAAATGCCATCGAAAAAAATGTTACACTAAATCAATAAGTTAGAACTCAAAATGTGGCGTTTTAAGCGTAAACCGGACAGCAGTGAAAACGAGGTCTTGAATTGAAAGAGTCAGAAGATCAAATTACTGCGGGCGCTAAAAAGAGGAGTACAAAGAATAAGCGAAGCCGGCAAAAGAATGATCAAGCAACCTTAGCTGAGATAAAGTTGGAACTTGAGCGGAAGGTACAGCAAAAAACGAAAGAGCTTGAGGAATTCAGCGAAAAGCTTGACCTGATTAATGGAGAGCTTGAGGATACAAAAAAGCGCCTTCATAAGAAACGGGAATATCTGATCAATTCTGAGAGGATGATCTCAGTCGGTCAGATGACGGCATCCATAGTTCACGAGATCAACAATCCGCTTACTGCAATAATCAGCCTGGTAAGCGCTATTTCAATGGAGTGCAAGGACAGTCACAAGGTTACAAGATACAACAATATGCTTGTGCACAACATTAATAAACTGCGCAGCCTGACATTCAGCATACTCTCTTTTGTCAATCCTGTCACGTATGATAGTGTTGAATATGTTGATATTAATTCAGCCATCGAGGAGTTGGTCGCTTTCTATGGATATGAAATAAAAAAGAAGGACATACAATTTAGTACGGAGCTGTCTGGTAACCTGCCGAATTTATTGATGCCTAAGATAAAAATACAGCAAGTGATACTAAATGTTTTAAAAAATGCCGTATTTGCTGTGGAAGCAGAGACAGGTAAGGTAACAGTAAAGACTTCAAAGGAAAACGGTCATATTAAGATAGAGGTTGAAGACAATGGTAAGGGTATTTCAAAGCAGGCAGTCAAAAACATCTTTACACCGTTCTTCTCGACAAAAGAAAAGAAAGAAGGCTCTGGGTTAGGGCTGTTTATCTGCAAGGAGATATTAGACAAATACCATGGTACGATAGATGTGAACAGCGTACATGGTAAACTTACCACGTTTAGCATAAAGCTGCCTATCGCGAAAATCAAGGATAATAATTAATGCGCTACGTTATGTAATCGTACCGTCTGACGAATCAAGCATGATCGCGCGTTCGAAATCCGATGGGTTAGTCGCCGCGGACTTCGCCATCTCAAAAGTAATCGTACCATTTTTATAAAGATCCAGCAAATGCTGGTCAAAGCTCTGCATACCATACTGGAGCCGGCTTTTTTCGATAAAGTCCTTTATGTTGTCTGTCCTGGCAGGGTCTTTTATGCACTCTTCTATCGTTTTTGTTACTATCATTACCTCTGCGGCAACCGCTCTGCCTTTACCGTCCTTTCTCTTTAAAAGGCGCTGAGAGACCGTCGCTTTAAGGTTCTCAGACAGTCGTATCCGTATCAGGTTCTGCTCTAACGCCGGGAAGAAACTTATCAGCCTCGCCAGGGTGGTAGCGGCATCGGTTGTGTGGACTGTGCTCAGGACAAGGTGACCGGTTTCCGCGGCCTTAAATGCGATATCAACAGTCTCGTAGTCTCTCATCTCACCGACCAGGATGACGTCTGGATCCTGTCTTAGCGCCGCTCTTAGAGCCATGGAAAAATTCTTTGTGTCCGGCCCTATCTCACGTTGAGATACTGAGCTCTTCTTGTTCTTATGTATAAACTCAATAGGGTCTTCGATCGTCAATATGTGACACTTGCGCTTTGCATTGATCTGGTCGATCATCGCGGCGAGCGTGCTGGACTTGCCGCTACCGGTGATACCGGTTATAAGGACGAGACCCCGCTCCTCCTCGGCGATCTTTTTTAATATCGGCGGCAGGTTGAGCTCCTCAAAAGAAGGTATATCAAAAGGGATGACCCGTAATATCAGAGCGAAACTGCCACGCTGCTTGTAGACATTTACGCGGAACCGGCCGACACCGACCACTGCGTATGAAGAATCATATTCCTGGATGTCATCGAGATTGTCCCGCATCCCCCTGGATTTTATGATGAATGTCGCAAGCTGTCTTGTCACGTCCGGCGTCAGGATGCTTGATTTTGCCTCCACCAAGGTACCGTTCATCCGGTACAAGACCGGGCTACCGGCCTTTAAATGGATGTCTGACGCGCCATTGTTTACACCGACGGCAAGGATCTTGTTAAAGGTTTCAATATCCATAATATCTCCTAATATAAAATACACTTATAAGAATACCTCGTAGCAAGCTACAAGGGTGTTAAACCCACAGATAAAAAACAGGCGCGCCTGTCAATCATCTAACTCCAGGTCGAAAAAGAACGCGTTATCAGAAAAAGAACGTTCGTTGAACTCCCCTTTTCGGATCATCTCCTCCATCTTGTAAGTCAGCTTGTTTATCTTACTAAACCCGTCAGAGAATATATTGTAAATGTTATCTGGCACGTTCCCCTGCAATTTTGAAAGATACCCGATAAGCGGTGTGAGAAGATTTCGCGTGTAGTGGGCAAATGTGATCGATAAAGTCTTTAACGCTCTGCTCTTTATGTACTTGTTCGCGTTAGAACGCATCTTATGGATCTTCCTTGCCTTTTTTATCTGCTCACCAAACTTTTCTATTGCGACCGGTATCTTTATGAATCCATCGAACCCGCGTAAGACAGCATCGACCACAATGTCCATATCTTTTACGTTTGACATCATGATCGCCAGGAAATCCTTCTTCCTGCGCCTTTGAAGGCTGTTTAATATCGTCACGCCGCCTGTGCCGGGTATAATATAATTAATAAGCACGACGTCAGGTTTGCGGGTTACTATGACATCGATAGCGCTTTTCAAAGAATCCGCAGTATATACTTCATACTTGGGTTTAAGGATGCCGCGGGTCAGTTGAAGGTTCTCTTTAAAAAAATCTACTATTAAGACACTTTTCATTATTATCTCACTTTTTACTTCTGTGTACTGATATCAGGTTGTTAAAGGTATGTTCATTCTCCGCGTAACTAAGCGCGTCTTCATAAGATATAACGCCGCGCTGGTAAAGCGAGACGAGCGAATATTCCATCGCCTCGACGTCCCCGCCCTTCGCCGTAGTCGTCTGCGTCTTTATCTGATGCGCCTTGCCGTCCCTAATCAGGTTAGATACCCTTGAAGAGTTATACATTACCTCATACGCTAACGCTCTGCCGCTGCCGGTCTTCTTCGGGATAAGCCTTTGCGCGACTATGCAGGTCAACGCGTCCGCGAACTGGTTCCTTATGATGTTCTGGCTCTCGCCGGGGAAATAGTTCAAAATGGTGTCTATCGCGGTTGAAGTATCCATCGTGTTTAATGTAGTCAGCACAAGGTGCCCGGTCGTCGCCGCCATCATCGCGATGGATATGGATGCCGGGTCTCTTAACTCACCGATCATTATTACATCAGGGTTCTGCTTGTATATATGCTTGAGACCGGTTGTGAACGATTCGGTGTCCTCACCGATCTCGCGCTGGTTTACGTTACTGCGCTTGTGCCGGTGCAGATACTCTATCGGGTCTTCTAACGTGATGATATTCCTTGAGTATCGCTCATTTATCAGGTTGATTATCGCCGCTACGGTCGTCGTCTTGCCATGACCCGCGGGGCTTGTTATCAATATCAGGCCCTGACGCTTTGCCGCTAACTTCTCAAGAACAGGTGGCAACCCTAAAGAGTCAAGCGGGGGGATTACCGCCTTCAGGCTCCTCGCGCAGATCGACAATGACCGTCTTTGTCTGTAAATGACTATTCGGAACCTGCCTATCTCACCCTTCATATAGGCTATCTCTATCTCTTTGTTCTTTATCAATTCCCGTTTCTGGTCATCTGTCAACAGTTCCGACGCGAACTTGATGACTATCTGGGAATTGACGATCGGCAGGTTCAGGCGGGTTATCTTGTTATTGACTCTGACTGACGGCGGCGCCCCGACTGTCAGGTGAAGGTCTGACCCGTCTAACTTGACCAGCTCTAATAGAAGATCATCTACCTTCATCGTCTTCATCTTAATTTCAACCTGCTTCAGTTGTGCTAAATTACACGGCTTCTTACCATAACCGCTCTGCTCGAAGAACTTGATCAGTTCATTCACCTGGTAGCTTGACGCCAATACCGGCTTTATCCTGAAACCCGCTTTAAACTGGATATCCTTGATAACAACGTAATCCGTCGGATCCTCCATCGCCGCGACAAGCTGCCGGTTCGCGAAGCCAATCGGTATCACCCTGTACTTTTTCACAAATTCATACGGGAACGCTAACTGCGTCTTTGTAGAGATCACATTTTTTGAAATGTCAATGAATGGTACGTTTAATGATTCACTCAGAGTCTTTAATATCTGGTCTTCTGTGACATACTCCAGCCCGATCAATGACGCGCCAAGCTTAATGCCTGTCTGGTTAGACTGCTTGAGCGCATTACTCAATTGCGTAGCGTTAATAAGACCCTTCTCGATCAACATCTCACCAAGTCTCATCTTCTTTGTTTGCGGCATCGGTAAACTCCCATTTTTTTAACGTTTTTTTCATTATAGCAGATAACAAACCTTTTTCAAGGAAAAAAGCTTTATCAGGTTTGACCAAAACAATTCTTAATAAACCATACTGACTTCTGATTACTTCTATCTGTGTAATATATGTAAACGGGTGTAATTGAACTTTTGGCGTCTGTATGTAAAATACACGAACAATCGTAGCAATAATAGAACTTATGGAGATGCCATGAAAAAAAGTGAACAGCCTATGCAAGAGATTAATGTGTATGACTCAGATCTTCCATCTGCGGATACAGAGAATCTGACAGATGAAACCAATCACCCAAATGACGGTGATGACAAAGAGACGTTCTCCTTGGATTATGTGAAGAAGCTAAGGAAAGAATGCTCAAAGTACCGGCTCGCGCTGAAAGAGCTGAAAAAGGATTACGAGGATTTTCCGCTGCAAAGGTTACAAGAGTTCAAGGACTATGAGCGGCAGGTGGGCGAACTTAACGAGATCATCTCACAGCAAAAGCGCGCCGCGGATGAGGCCGGCTCAAGGATTAGATCGCAAAAGGTAGATGAGCTTATCACGAAAATCGCGATATCTTTCGATGCTGTCGCACCGATGCAGGTGGCTTTGCTGCTCAAAGATAAAGTCGATATCGATGACGACGGCAGGGCGTATCTTATCAGTGATACCGATTCAAGACCAGTTGACAGGAATATTGAAGGATATGTCAAAAGTTTTTTGCAAGATAATCTGCACCTTGTAAGCAGCAAGAGCAGAAGGAAGGGCACGAACACAAGCTCTCACATTGCAAATTCGATCAGCGCCGGGCAGGTATTGGCGATGACACCAAAGCAGTACGAGCAGAATCGGGACCGGATCCTGAAATCGATTGCGAAGAGCGTTTAAGCGCCGGCAGCGTTTTACGCCTTTCCATCACGAAATAAATTAATGTTATAGGAGGCTTTTATGGCAACAGGTAACATCACTACTACACAGGTAGACGCATTTATACCCGAAGTATGGAGTAAAGAGATCATATATCAGACTACGAATGCGTCGATTTTCGCATCGATTGTGAGGCGCGATTTCGATGGTGAGATCGAGAACCAGGGCGACAAGGTGCACATCCCGCTCTTTTCCGCGGTGACTGTCGGTGACAAGACCGGTAACGCACCGGTCGATTACACAAACTATTCTGAGAGCACCAAGGATATCACGATCAATAAGCACAAGTACTTTGCGTTTCGGGTAGAGGATATCGCGAGCATACAGTCCCAGCCTGACCTGATCGCGGGTTACGCCGCTCAGGGCGGAAGAGGGCTCGCCAACACGATCGATCAGGATCTGGCGAACCTCGTCACGAATGCCGCTATCACGCAAAACGTGGGCGCTACCGATGCCGGCGGCGCGTATATCGATATGACTGACGCGGTCATCCGAAACGCTATCCAACTGCTCGACGAAGCGAACGCACCAGAGACTGACAGGTTCATGGTCATCTCACCGGCGCAAAAGAACGCTCTCTTAGGCATCGACAAGTTCGTAGACGCTTCGAAGATCGGTGACGCGGACGTTATCAGAAGGGGGCTTTTTGGCTCCATCTACGGCGTGCTCGTGTACGTTTCAAACAACCTGCCAGACGTAGCAGCTGTGGCGTCATCCGCGGGCGGCGCGGGAGTACCGGCGCACAAAACGTGCATGATATTCCACAAGGAGGCGTTCGCGCTTTGCACGCAGCTGCAACCAAGAGTGCAGGCCGCATACGACCTGGACTACCTCGCCACGAGCATAGTCGGTGACGCTCTATACGGTATCGGGATATTGGTGCCAGACTTCACCGTACAGGTGAGGACTACTACCGAAGTGTAGATCTACGGGATTATTTGCATGGTCAGGGCGGTTCCCAAGCCGCCCTGATAAAAACAGGGGATGAAATGATACTGCGCAATAACGATTATATCACTATTCAGACTGACGATACGGAGATGATCCGAAAGCTTTTTAAAAGAGGCTTTAAGAATATCTATGATGATATGGACAGGCAGCCGCTATGTGAGCAAAATAACCCTCCTATAGTGGACTATCGCCAAATAGATAAAGCTCCTTACCTTTTAAAAAATGACGCTGGCAAGTTATTGAAAAATGGGGGTGCCGACAACGGAGGCGAAGGGGGCCCCCCCCTTAAATTGGAGAGGGCATCATGCTCTTTGGGGTCAAAAAAAAAGTCAACAAGGCGCATGAAAAGGAAGCGATATACATCGTAGGGGGCGGCGCGTCCCTTACCGGTTTCGATTTCACGAGCCTGACCGGTAAAGTCACGATCGCCTGTAACAAAGCGCTTCTGTTTTTCAGGCCGACATATTTTGTATATATGGATGACCAGTTCTATGACTGGTACGAAGAGCAAGTGAGGAGTTTTACCGGTATGAAGTTCACACATTCCTGGAACAAAAAAAGAGACGGCGTCACCTATGCGAAGAACTTAGGGCCGCTCGGGCTCTCTGATGACTTTGACAAGGGGCTCTTCCACGGCGGGAACTGCGCGTACCTGGCGCTTAACCTGGCGTACGTGATGGGCGGCGACCCGATATACCTGCTTGGTATCGATATGTGCTACTCGAATGGCGCTACTCACTTCCACGACGGCTACCCAAAAGATGACGATATCGGTGAGAAGAGGTTCGAACACATGATGAACGCGTTCGAGCACGGGAGCTCGTTGTTAGCGGAAAAAGGCGTGACCGTTTATAACTGCTCGGGGATATCCAGACTCACCTGTTTTCAAAGGGCATAATGCCCAATAATAGCGCGGATGCTCTAAGGGTAACATGAACATCGTTTTTAAAAGAGTAACACGTTTTTTACAACAACTATTTAGGAGAACAAAATGGCTACGTACTCATTACCGTCAGATATAAAGGATGAACTGATAAAGCAGTTCTCAAAGCGCTCTGACCATGCTCAGGCGGAGGAATACATAAACAAGGTGCTCTCGAAGCTGGGTGTCGACCCCGCGAAGGTGACTCAGACCGACCTTCTAAAGGAGATGTCGATAACGTACGCGACGTACAAAAGGGCGTTTTATGAATCAAAGGTTAAGGACGACATATTTTACCAGAAATATTTGCAGTATGAGAAAGAGCTGAAGGATTTGACCGGTGACCTTATCAGAAAGAGTATCGATGAGGATGAAGTCAAAGCCGGCGGCAGGATATTTACCGAAAGCTACAGGGGATAGTCATGAGTGTGATAAACGATATAATCGATGAGATAAAAACGATAATAAGCGCGGATACGGATATCGCGGATTTCTGCGCTACCAATTATGGTAAGAGCGCCTGCGTCAAGACCGGTGACCCGAACATCGCAAACGTACCGATACACCAGATACCGGTCATCGTCATATCTGACAACTACGATGAGCGTGAGCGGCGCCGGTTCCTGTTCAGCGAGAAGGAGTCGAACCTTCTCATCACCTGCGGGATACTGCAAAACGATATCGAGAAGGCGGCTGCGGAGCTGATCTCCTTCAAAGAGCTCATCAAGCTCGCGTTCAGGAAAGACCCGCTGCTAAACGGCAGGGTCACGTACAGCGTCATCACCAAATCGCGAAAGCTGAAGGTCGCAGCGCACCCACTGTACTTCATCGAACTGGTCGTATACGTCAATTACAAGGAATAACCGGTTTGCGACGGCGCATAAATAAAAGGAGTGGGCAACATGCCCAAAGGGGGTAAAAATGCCGAACGAGACAGCGTTAAGGAACAGCATAAAGATATTCTCGTCAAAGTACATGGCGGATCTGTCTTACGACACCGATAGTTCGTACGTGCTGAATTTCAGCTTCGTCACAAGTTTCGCCAGTGAATTAAAGAAGGTGTTCGAGAAGGATTCGCCGGTGATGCTGCGGGAACCGGTAGAGGAGATCACCGGTTACTTCACCATCATACCAAAGGGGTTGAAAAGCGTACTCGCCTGCATTTGCCGGTCTGACGCGTCGGCATTCCCCGCGGCGGCGCCAGAGGAGTTTTGCGAGTTCCATATAGTCGCGAACTGCTACGACCCCGCGTCCGCCAACAACTTTGTCGGGTACTATGCCTCGTTCTGTCGCGTCAGCAGCGTACCGTACACAGATCTTAGCGACATCACGCAGCCGGTGAAGTTCGCGTTCGCGGCGGGCGGCCTGAATACCGCTATGGGCGCTTTTGACGCGCTTGGCGCTACCGGTACGAACAGTGCGAACCAGGAGATACCCTTTACTTACACGCCTGTTCTTTACCAGGGCAGCTACGCGCAAAACGTGTTCAAAGATGACACACTGCTTACAAAAGATACTGACTACTCTCAGGATTCGTCAAAGGTGACGATCCTTGGCGCGGTTCCGACCACGTCGAAGATAACGGTAGTGTACATCTACAACCCATAGTGTGGAGGCATGATGCCCATAATGAAAGGCGGCAATATGAAAGAGAAGCTGAAATACAGTGTCAGGCTCGTTGAACGGGCTTTCACGGAGTGTGGTATCAGTAAGGAGAACAAGGCGGTGCTCGCATTCTCAGGAGGGATCGACTCAACGTGCGCGCTGCATTTACCACCCATCCTTGCCGGTGTGAAAGAGGGGATCGTCGATCTGCTCTTCAACGATACTCTTGTCGAGTTCCCGCAGACGAGGAAGTTCGTGAGGCATGTGGAAGATACCATCGGGGCGGCGGTGATCATCGCGAAACCGAAAGTGACGTTCAGGCAGATCGTGGAGCGGTACGGGTTCCCGATATATCCGCGCGGCGGCAAGGACTCCCAGCGCGCGAAAGCTACCGCGATGTGCTGCTATCACCTGAAGAAAGCGCCGACGAAGAAGTTGATAAATGAGCATTCGTGGCGGCTGTACATGACAGGACTGCGGGCGGACGAGAGCTATAACAGAAGGACGATGGCGAAGGTTTACGGTGACTACTTCTTATCGAAGACGTATAAACATCAGCGCTGCCACCCGATACTGTACTGGTCGCTCGACGATGTCTGGGCGTTCCAGAAACAGTGCGGCTTTGACTACAACGAGCTGTACGATAAGGTGACGTACCTGAATGACGGCGATGTCTATTTCTCGCACGATAATATGAAGAAGTACCAGGTGAGAACCGGTTGCTGGTGCTGCCCGCAGGGTATCAGGACAGGGAAGCTGAAGTGGCTAAGAGAACACTTCCCAAAAATGTTCAACGCGCTCATCGTGAAGATGGGGCTCGGGGAGGCTATATTAGAGCTTCGGATCGATAAGAATATGAATGTTAAATCAAAAAGGGCGCAGCTCGCGCGGGATATAAATTATAAAAAGATCTTCGGGGTAGCGAAAGCCGTGCAAACGCACCCATGCTACTTCGACTCCTTTTAATAAGCTACCGCTTAACCTAATATAGGCCTCCGTTGTCGGCCTGGGGTAGAATGTAAGGTGGGCTGTCCACACCAATAAGCTACCGCTTAACCTAATATAGGCCTCCGTTGTCGGCCTGGGGTAGAATGTAAGGTGGGCTGTCCACACCAATAAGCTGCCGCTTAACCTAATATAGGCCTCCGTTGTCGGCCTGGGGTAGAATGTAAGGTGG
>JAJRZU010000163.1 GCA_024275075.1 Deltaproteobacteria bacterium
AAAGATGATGAAGACAAGAGTTTCGGTATCAGGATAAGCGAGTATTTGATCACTAATGAGGATGTGTTTGACGCTTTCTCCCCGAACAGCGAGGAAGCGGTGAGCAAGGCGTTAGGCGCTCTTGCTAAATTAGAGGCGAATGTGTTAAGGCGTGAGAACAGCATGAAGTTCTTCTACTATGATAACGATGCAAAGGAGTGGGTAGAGAGCTGGGACTCCTGGGAGAGGGTAGCCGCGCCAGGGGCAGTCGCGATATACGATCTGGATAAGCGTTCTTTGCGTTCGCCAGACGAGCCGTTTATGGTAATACCTGTCAATGCGTCATTGTAGGTATGAGAGCCGTGTATATGAACAAGCTGAAGAAGAATGATGGATTCGCGTTATTAGTCGTTTTGTGGGTCATGGTGCTGATTACGGTTGTCGCGTTCGAGTTCTCGCTGAACTCGCGGCGGGAGGTCTGGACAACCGGTAATTACATCGACCACGCCGAAGTAAGCTTTGGCGCCAGGTCTGCCCTTAACAGTATGATAGGTTACATCATCGATAATTTTGACGAGCCTGAAATAGTAAGCTTTGGTGATAATGAGGTCAGGATATTTAGTGAGAAGCTGAAAAATTGCAGCGCGGTGATAAAATTGACGAGCGAGAACGGTAAGATAAACGCGAATAAAGCTAATACCGGCAAGTTTCTTGCGGTATTCAAGAAGCTTGGTGTAAGTGAAGAGGAGGGGCTTAAGATAATCGATTGCATCAATGATTGGACAGATGCCGACGACCTGCACAGGTTAAACGGCGCGGAGGACGATTATTACCAGTCGCTTTCAGTCCCTTATGAAGCGAAGGACGATCTGTTTACCACCGTTTATGAGCTGTTGCTCGTGAAGGGTATTACAACGCGGATGTTCTACGGTGAGGATGAGATGACCCCAAAGGTTGATAACGCGGACGGGCTTGACGCGGTGGGCGCCATTTATCAGATCGTACCGGTATCGGGCGGGTTGGTGGACGCACCAGAGGAACGCGGCGCACCGGCTGGCGGCGGCCTCATAGATTACGTAAGGGTGTCAGATAAGGTGAATCTTACCAGAGCAAATGCGAAAGAGCTTAAATCGCTTGGCTTCAAGGAAAATAAATTGAAGAAATTCATAGCCAGGAGAAGCAAGATAAGGAGCCTGAAAAAAGTTTCGGGTTACCTCAAGGGCAAGAGTGTCAAGGCGATAGAGGATAAAGCGGAGATTATAAACAACAATGTATTCAACATTACTATCAGAGCGTCAAGCGATGACGGCCGTATCTCTGAAAGGGTCTACGCGAAGGTGTTTTTCGATTTAGGTTCTAAAGAGCGCTACAGAGTCATCGAATATAAAGAAGGGCTATAAGATGTCGCGTAACAACCTGTTTACAGTCGATCTCTCAAGTGACGAAATCGTACTCAGCTTATTTGAACGGTCATTGAAAAGGATCTCTTTAAAGGACTGCTACTCCTTTAGCGTAAAAGGCTATAAGAGTAAGGCTGACCGCTCTATGTTCATCTCCAATGAGATAAAGAACTTCTACTTCAAGAATATGAAGTATATCAAAGAGTGTACGCTGATTCTTCCACGCAAGAGCGCTCTTTTGTTTTTTGTGGAGTTCCCGAAAGCCGCTATTGAGAACCTGAGCAATGTAATAGATTTTGAGATAGAGAAGTATATACCGTTTCTGAAAAAAGATGTGGTCTATGCGCATCGGGTGATGAGCAAGACGAAAACATCGGTGAAAGTCATGATCTCCGCCGTCAAGAAGGATATCCTGAGCGAGACCCTGAATACGATGGAGCGCACCGGTATCAAGGTGGAGGGCGTGGAGGTCAGTACCGTATCGCTTTGTAACGGCGCTAAGGTATTCAAAGGCCTTACCGGTGGCGATGCTCTCTTAGTGGACTACAGCGAAGATAATCTTGACATCATACATTTCCGTTCGGGCGAGATAGCATCATCGAAGCTGATTACCATGAACCAGGGTGAAGACCACCAAAGCCGGCTGGCTGACGAGCTGAGCGCGATTACCGCCACTATGCCGACAAAACCGCGGGTGTACCTGATAAAAAGGGGGGCGGCGGCGGGCGGCGGAGATGATGTGAGCGCGATCGAGTTTGACGAGTCCATGGTGATACTGACCGGGCAGCTGAACGTGAACCGGTTCAAGCTTGCAACGTCGATTTGCTGCGCCGCGGGCGAGTTTGGTATCGGTGATTACAACCTGAATTTCTTATACAGGGAGGGTGATGAACCAAAGAGCCGCTTCGGGAATCTTCTTAGTGCGACGCTGGCGGTCTTTGCGGTTCTTTGCGTCGGTGCGTTCCTCTTCGCGCAACATGCCGTTCAGACAAGAAGCATAGATGCCGTGAACAGCTACCTGAGCGATTATAAGCAGAAGGCGTTTGATGTCAAAGCGTTAAGCGAGGAGGCGGGCGGCATAGAGAAGGAGCTTACTATGGTGCACTCCATCGTGAAGGATGACAGGAATATCCAGGAGATACTAAAAGAGCTGACGCTTAAAATCCCGGATAGCGCGTGGCTGAGGAGCTTTGAATATAAGGATAGGAAATTTTATTTAAAGGGTCTTGCAAAGTCAGCGTCCGAGCTTATTTACAGGCTCGAAGACTCTGATATGTTTGAAAATGTCAGCATCGCTTCCTCGATAATCAAAAGGGGTGACGGTCTCGAGGAGTTTAATATACAAGGGGAAGTCCGGTAACTAAGATGCATTCTAACGATAGAAATAAATTGATATTGATAACGGTGATGTGCCTGCTCGCTCTGTTTCTTCTCGGCGGGTACCTGCACCAGACGGTCTACCAGAAGTATGTGAACCGGTCAGAAGAGCTCGACGAGAAATTTGCCTTGTTAGAGAAGTATAAGAAGGTGATAAGCGGATCTGACGCGGTAAAGGAGAAAGAGGAGTCCTTAAGGAAACTCTTTTCTGATGTAAAGAGCAGGATAATGAAAGTGAGCAGTAAATCGATCGCACTGGTCAAGTTGCAGGAGAACATCAAGGAGATCAGCAATAAAGCGAACATAAATATTACAAGGTACCAGGATATGGATACTTATGAATTCAGCCACTACATGAAGGTCGGTGCGCAGGTGATGACCGTATGCAAGATGCGCGAGCTGAACGATTTTCTGTTCCTTTTGCAAACCGACGATACTTATCTGACGGTATCTGAGATGAATATTAATACGCTTGGCGGCCCGACCGGTGTGAAGGTGACGCTGAAGATATTCAGCATCGCGGACACCGCATACAAGGGGGAGTTGTAGGTGACAAGGACTATCATCAATATAGCGCTTATCCTCATATCGCTGCTCTTTGCCGATAAAGCGTACAATACATTTACAGCGCAGCCCGACACGGCGGTTTATCAGGTACCCAGTGGCGGCGGTGAAGGGGTAGCGTCACCGAAAGCGGCGAGGATCGACCAGCTGGCGGACAATCCATCGAAGGTCATCGCCTTTAGCGTTATCCATGACAAAGACCTGTTCAGGATGGAGCGCGAGGAGTATATCCCGCCGGAGATGCCAGAGGCTGAGGAGATCATCGTGGAACCGGTGATACAGGTGGTTGAGAAACCGAGCCTGATCCTGCATGGCGTGATAAATCTCGGTGATAAAAGTATCGCGTTGATCGAAGACCTGAAAGCGTCACCGGAGCTTGCGGGCAGCAAGAAGTATAAAACGGGTGACATTATTTATGGCTTTAAGATCACAAAGATACTCTCTGACAGGGTAGTCATAAAAAAGGACGATACATCTTACGACGTCTTGCTTTATGACAGGAAGAAGCTGGCGAAAAGCGGCAGGAAGCCCGTGAAGAGACCGAGAAAAAGGGTTGTAAAAGAAGTGACTATTGAGAAGAGCAAGGATGAAAAAGCCAAAGAGATATTAGATGAAGAGCGGAAGAAGCAGCTGCGGCTTGACGCGGTGCAAAGGCTTTTTGGTGTAAGGCCGCGCAAAAAATAAGATATTGATATCCTGATGAAGTAATGAACTACCCCGTAGCAAGTTACGGGGAATTAAACCCATAGAAAAAAGCAGGGGAGCCTGCCAAAAGGGGAAAATGATGATAAAGACAATAATAAAAATATTCCTGGTGGTGATGCTGATCGCGGTCTTCTATAAGGTCACTTTTGCCCAGGAAGCTGCCGAACCGGGCGCTGTTGTGGAGGAGCCTGCAAAACAGAGCGATATTGGGCGGGACGACCCAGCGCAAGAAGCTCTGGAGGAGGAGCCTGCGCAAGAATCCGAGCAGCAGGAGCCGCTGGAAGACGCCGGCGATGGCGCTATGTTCCTTAACTTTGATAACGCGGACTTAGTGGAGGTCATCAACACGATCGGTTCTATCTTAGAGTGGAATTATGTGATCGACCCTGAGATAACCGGTACTGTAAACATACACACAGAGGGCACGGTGACGAAGGGGGATCTCCCTGCGATACTAAACACTATCCTTAAGGTGAACAATGTCGTCAAAGTGCAGGATGATGGTTTGATAAACTTAATTCCGCTTGGTACGGCAAAGGAGAAGGCGGTATATCCGACCATGGGCAGTGACCCTGACGCGATCGCCCTTAAACAGAATTTCCTCATACAGGTAGTGAAGCTGAAATATATCAGGACAGAAGAGTTGATAAGCGTCATAAAGGGTTACCAGTCTGAAGATTCTGACGTTGTAAATTACAAGGAGCGGAACCTGTTCATAATAAGTGACATCGATTCGAATGTCAAGAAACTGATGAAGATCATAAAACTGTTTGATGTCGATATATTTAAGGACGCGGCGACAAAGGTATTTCCGCTTAAAAACGCTTCCGCGGAAGATGTTGCAGGGGAGCTTGAAAAGATATTTAAGGTCTACGACTACCCGACAAATACCGCGCGGGGTGTCGGTATCTCATTCTTCAATATAGAGCGGATAAACGCGGTACTGGTAATCACTACGCGCCGGAACCTGTTTGAGCAGGCGGAGAAATGGATAAACGAACTGGACAAATCCGCGAGTGAAAACAAAGTAGGTGTATATATATATAGCGTTCAGAATGTCAAGGCGGAGAACCTCGCCGGCGTTTTAACCAGCATATTTGTAACGAAAGATGAGGATGAGAAAGAGTATAAAAAGAACATATTAAAAGAGAAGAAGCCGAAGGAGAAGCGCCCTGACAAGACTAAGGAGGGAGCAGGCGAACAAAAAGCGTCGGCGGGGGAAGTTGCTGCACCTGATACCGCGCAAAGCGGCGCGGATGAAAGCTCTGGTATGGTGCAAAACAAGATAAAGATCGTAACTGACGAGACAACCAATTCTATTATTATCATGGCTACACGCAAGGATTACAAGGTAATATTAGAGACTATCAAGAAACTTGACGTCTTCCCGAAGCAGGTGCTGATTGAGGTCACTATCGCTGAGATACTGCTTGACTCAAGGACACAGTTCGGTATCGAGTGGGAATACTCCCACAATTATGAGAGCGGGTCATCGATGACCGGTATCGCCACCACCCGAAACGGCGCTGGCGCTATCAGTTCCGGGCTCGCGTATGTCATCAGAAACACAAACAAGCTGACGACGGCGTTAAAGGCGTCCGCGCAGGATAACAAGGTGAACATACTCTCTTCGCCAAGGATAATCGCCTCTGACAACCAGGTGGCGAAGATAGAGATTGGCGAGGACGTGCCACTCGTCACATCGGTATACAGGACGAACGATGTATCCTCCACCGCGACGACAGTGGATCAGACGATCCAGTACCGGAGCACCGGTATTATCCTTAAGGTCACACCAAGAATAAATGAGGCGGGACTCGTTCAGCTTGAGATAAACCAGGAGGTATCCGAGGTGAGCGAGAAGAGCGTGGCAGGGATACAGTCACCGGTGATATATAAAAGGAGCGCGACGACTATGCTCGCCGTCAACGACAGTGAGACGATCATCATCGGCGGTTTGATGAAGCAGAAAAAGATCAGGAATAATTCAGGTGTCCCGTTCCTGAGCAAGATCCCGATAATCGGTTATTTCTTCAGCTACACCTCTGATTCTGTCGAGAAGACCGAGCTTATGATACTCATCACACCAAGAGTGATAAAGGCGTCCGAAGATTCAAAAAGGATCAGTAATGAATATAATAAAAAAGTACTTGATATAAAAGAAGAGTTCACAAAGCTGCAAAAAAAGGAAGATGACAGCAAATAAACGCTTACGGTTTATTGACAATTACCGGTTATTGAAGTAAGTTGTTATCATAAGAGACTGCTTTGCACCTGTAATGCCCATTATATTCAAATGAGGAACTCTTGTTAATATTTTACATACCGCTTTTGATCATCTGCCTGCTCCTGTCGGCATTCTTCTCGGCGTCAGAGACATCGCTCATGTCGCTAAACAAGTACCGGCTAAGATACTTTGCCCAGAAGGGGAAAAAGAGGGCGAGCCTCCTGCTTGATGTAGTTAAAAAACCTGACAAGCTGTTAGGCGCGATTCTGCTTGGTAATAACTTCGTCAATATCGCCGCAAGCTCCATCGCCGCCGCGATCGCCATCAGCTACTTCCATGAAAAAGGGATCATATACTCGACCATTGCGATGACTATAGTGCTCCTTATCTTTTGTGAGATAATACCAAAGACCTATGCCGCGCGCAACTCCGTAAAAATCTCATTCGCGGTAATAAAACCGATCTCCATCATGATGCGGCTGTTAAACCCGTTCATAATGTTCATAATGTTCTTTTGCAGGATATTCCTTAGGATGTTAGGGGGCGGTAAGGCCAGTATCAAAACATCACTGTCTGAGGAGGAGATAAGGGCGCTTATCTCCATCGGCGCGGAAGAAGGAGTCGTTGACGAGAAGATAAAGGAGATGCTCCAGAATATATTCAGCATAAAATCGACCTTTGTCAGAGAGGTGATGGTGCCAAGGGGCGAGGTCTACGCTATTGACGTCAGCACCGGTTTCGACGAGACCGTCGCGCTGATCTCTAATACCAGGTGCTCGAGGATACCGCTATTCAAGGAGAACCTCGATGATATTGTCGGTGTCGTGCACACGAAAGATATCATAAATTATTATACGAAAAAGGATAAATTCGATCTACGGAACATTATGAAAAAGCCGTTCTTTGTTCCAGACTCCGCAAAGATCGGTACGCTCATCCAGACCTTCCAGAAAAAGAGGCTCCACCTCGCTATCGTTGTCGACGAGTACGGCGGGTTCGAGGGTATCGTCACTCTGGAGGATATCTTAGAAGAGATAGTCGGTGATATCTTTGACTAGCACGATGAGATTGATATCCTGATCAAGGAGCTTGGTGATAACGTCTATCTGGTAGATGGCGGCGTTCAGATAAAGGAACTTAACACAAAGCTCGGGCTGGAGCTGCCGTCTGATATCGATAATACGATCGCAGGGTTCCTGCTCACTGTCGCAGGGCACATACCCAAGGAACAAGAGATCATCGAGTATGAAAATATCCGGTTCAAAGTGGAGAACCGTATCCGCCGAAAGATAGATAAGATACGGATCGAAATAGAAAAACACGCCACCAGCAGCACAGACAGTTGATAATAAGCTGGTGCGCTTATTATGGTTGTGGTAAATATTTTACGATGCCGGTGTCCGCGTCCAAGATTATCTCATTATTAAATGGAATGAGTAGCCTGTTCTCGCCATGACCGGCAGGGAACCCGGTGACCACCGGTATCTTATACTCACCGAATATATCGATGAACAGCGTGCTTAGCAGTTTATGGCTGATATCGGCTTTGGTGAACGTACCGACGATCACGCCCTTTATATTCTTGAACTTACCGGCATTCTTCAGGTGTGTTAGCATCCGGTCAATCTTGTATAGCGGTTCCGCGACGTCTTCGACAAAGAGTATCCGCCCGTCGGTATTTATCTCATAGATCGTCTTCAGCGATGATTGGATGATCGACAAGCAACCGCCGGTGATTCTGCCGCGTACTTTCCCCGCGACAAGCCCACTTAGACCGGTCACTGTGTACGGCGCGATATCGCCTTTGACCGCGTTGACGAAAAGCGCTTTCGCCTCTTCATCCATTCTATCGTTCACCTGTGTGACAAACGGGCCGAAATATACGCGGCACTCAGAGCGGTTCTCAAGATAGAAGAGCAGCGCGCAGGCGTCACTCGCACCGATGAACCTCTTCGGGTTGGCGGAAATCAGCACCGCGTCTAACAAGCCGATCATGCGTGACGAACCGTAACCGCCCCTTGCGCACATTATCACGTCAACGTCTTTGTCGGCAAAAAGCTCGTTCAGTACTTGCGCCCGCGTCTCGTCACTGCCGGCAAGGTAGCCATGCCTGTCATATACGGATTCGCGAAAGAGTACGTTGAAACCCAGTGACCTGATGAAACGCACTGATTCATCAAACTGCTCTTTATCGAAGTTTGATGCCGGTGCGCATACACCTATTGTTACCGCGTTTTCTGGCATGTCATAACCGTATGTTATTATTTGAGATTCTCTTCCTTGATCGCATGGCTGATTACTTCGACTTCATCTTTTATCCTGTCATCTATGTCGATAGGCGCCTGACCGTTCATATCCGCCTGGATGACTTTCAGGTTGTATGAGATATACCCCAATACCTTCATCGTATCGCCGATCTTGCTCTTTATCAGCCTCTTATCGTAAGCTGAGTTGATCTTATTGCCGATGACATATACATTCTTGATACCAAGGCCGGTAGCGAGGCTCTGGATGTGGAACGCGGTCTGAATGCTTCTAAGCCCTGGTTCCACCGTGATGATGAACATATCCACATAGGCGGTGGAGCCGCGCGTCAGGTGCTCTATTCCCGCTTCCATATCGACAATAAGCGTATCGGTCTGCCTGACGAACAGGTGGCTGATAAGGGTCTTTAGAAGCGCGCTCTCCGGGCAGAAACAACCAGAACCCGCCTGCTGGATCGTACCCAGCGTCAACAGCCGCACATCCTTATAAGAGACTGAGAACCTGTCTGGTATATCATCCACTTTCGGGTTCAGCGTGAACATCCCGCCATAGTTGCCCTTTTTCGTACCGGTGCGCTCCTCGATCAGCGTAATCATCTCCGCTATCGGCTCTAATTTCTGCAAAAGCTCATCAGGGAACCCGAGCGCGGAAGCGAGGTTCGCGTCAGGGTCAGCGTCTATGGCAAGCACCTTCTCGCCCTTAGACGCAAGGAGCCGCGCCAGCGTCCCCGCGAACGTGGTCTTACCGACGCCGCCCTTACCTGTTACCGCAATCTTCATTTACTCCTCATCTTTCGGTGGCGGGGTGACCTTGCCCGTTCGTAAATATTCATCCATAGCTTTCGCCGCGTCCTTACCCGCGCCCATCGCAAGGATGACCGTAGCGGCGCCGGTAACTATATCGCCGCCGGCAAAGACAGCCTTCTTGGATGTCAGGCCGGTTAGCTCCTGCGCGACGATCGTGCCCCTTCTACCGGTCTCAAGGTCGCTTGTCGTTCTTGGTATCAGAGGGTTCGGCCTGTTACCGATGGCGACAATAACTGTATCGATATCTAACGTGACCTCCTCGCCTTCGATCGGTATCGGGCGCCGCCGGCCGGAATCGTCAGGTTCCCCGAGCTTCATCTTCTGGCACCGGAGCTGTTTCGCCCAGCCCTTCTCATCGCCGAGAACCTCTATCGGTGCGGTCAGGAGTATGAGCTGGACGCCTTCTTCTTCGGCGTGATGCACCTCTTCCGACCGCGCGGGCATCTCTGCCTTTGATCTTCTGTAAACGATGTACGAATTCTCCGCCCCCAGCCGCAAGGCCGTCCTCGCGGAGTCCATTGCGACGTTCCCGCCGCCAAGCACCGCAACGTTTTTCGAGTTGATAATCGGTGTGTCATATTCAGGGAAAAGGTATGCTTTCATCAGGTTTGATCGTGTCAGGAACTCGTTCGCGGAGTAGACGCCGTTAAGGTTCTCCCCGGGTATGCCAAGGAATATAGGCGCACCGGCGCCCGTACCGATAAAGACGGCGTCGAATTCCTCTAACAGCTCGTCCACTGTCTTTAACATACCAACCACGTAATTGGTGACGATCTTCACACCAAGCCTCTTTATGTAATCGACCTCCGCCTTCACGATAGCCTTTGGGAGCCGGAACTCCGGGATACCGTACACCAAAACGCCGCCGGTCTCGTGGAGCGCCTCAAAGATGGTCACGTCGTGCCCAAGTTTCGCGAGATCGCCCGCGCACGTGAGTCCGGCGGGGCCAGAGCCAACGACAGCGACTTTCTTGCCGGTGCTCTGCGCTATCTTCGGGATCGGCACATCACCTTTGTTCCTCTCATAATCCGCGCAGAACCGCTCTAATCTGCCGATAGCTACCGGCTCGCCCTTCTTACCGATTATGCATCGTTCTTCGCACTGCGTCTCCTGCGGGCATACCCTGCCGCAGATAGCGGGTAGAGAGTTGTCGCCTTTTAGTACCCTTGCGGCCTCATCGAAGTTGTGCTCTGAGAGGCATTTTATGAAACCCGGGATATCTACGGATACCGGGCACCCCTTCTTGCACGGGGGCTTTTTACAGTTCAGGCACCTTGTCGCTTCGAGCACGGCAAGTTCGTTGTCGTAGCCAAGCGGCACCTCATCAAAATTGTGACTTCTTACTTGCGGGTCCTGCTCGGGCATCTTCTGCCGCGGTATTTTCATTCTCTCTTTAGGTTCCACTTTTCACCTCGCAGCCGCAGGTCACCGGATGTTCACTGACAAATTTCTCTCGTGATATCCGCTCCTGATCTATATACATTTTCAACCTCTTCGTCAGTTCATCAAAGTCAACCTTGTGTCCGTCAAATTCCGGTCCGTCAACGCACACAAACTTTGTCTCGCCACCGATCGTCACTCGGCATGCGCCGCACATCCCCGTCCCATCCACCATTATCGGGTTTAAGCTGACGGTTGTCCTTATTCCATACCCCTGGGTCAACCGGCACACGGCGCGCATCATCGGTACTGGCCCTATCGCGAATACTTCATCTATCTTCTCGCCTTTTTCGATGAGCGCAAGAAGCGCGTCGGTGACAAAGCCCTTCCTCCCGAAACTGCCGTCATCCGTTGTTATGATAAGTTCATCGCTTATCGCCTTCAATTCTTCCTGAAACGTCAACAGCTCCTTCGTGCGGGAGCCGACGATCGATATGACTTTGTTACCCATTTTGTGAAGCGCTTTCGCGATACAGTGGATGGGCGCCATACCGATACCGCCACCGATACATACAGTCGTAGCGTTATCAGGCAACTGCGTCGGCTGCCCCAGGGGACCCACGACATCGAGCAGGCTGTCACCCTCCCTTAGGGTACCCATCTCCTCGGAAGTCTTCCCGACCTCCTGCACCAGAAGGAGAAGCTCACCGGTGTCATGATCCACATCGGCTACGCTGATAGGAATCCTTTCCCCCTTTTCATGGAGCCTTAGGATGACAAACTGGCCTGCTTTATGTTTCTTGACGATTTCCGCCGCTTTTACTTTGAATAAATGCACACCGGCAGACAGGGTCTCTTTGGAAGTGATCTTAAACAAGTGCAACCCCCTTTATAAAACAATATTTTAAAATCAAATTTTTTTATAATGCTATTTGCGGCGTTTGTCAAGCATTTCTTGGCTTTTCCCTAAAATAGACATTGATTTATCCGCAACGGTTTGTTGGGGTTTTCGCCCCGATTTTTTTGACGGGATTTACAGAATTTACAGTTTTTTTATCTGAAAGTCATCTTTTCGCCATCAAACCGCGTCATTTTTTACGGGCG
>JAJRZU010000024.1 GCA_024275075.1 Deltaproteobacteria bacterium
ATTGATTCTGCTTTTAAAACATATAGTTAGGTTGCTTTAGCAGCGTTATCGATTTCAAATGCCATCGAAAAAAATGTTACGCTAAATCAATAAGTTAGAACTCAAAATGTGGCATTTTAAGCGTAAACCGGACAGCAGTGAATGTAAATAAATGAACCACCCCTTGGCGGAGCTACGGGGATGAAACCCACATAAAAAGCAGGTGCGCCTGCTCGACTGTTAGCTTTTGATAATATTTAGGAGGTACAATATGAAAGATTTTGTTGAAATAAGATGGCACGGTAGAGGTGGACAGGGTACGGTCACGGCAGCAAAAGCGCTGGCGGAAGCCGCGATTGTCGGTGACAAGCACATCCAGGCGTTCCCTGAATATGGCCCTGAGAGGATGGGCGCCCCGATACGGGTATATAACCGGATAAGCTCAGAGCCGATAACGATACACTGCCCGGTCAGGAATCCCAGCATTGTCATAGTGTTAGATCCGTCTCTACTCGGCGCTGTGGATGTGTTGGAGGGCGCTACAGACGACGCGGTTGTCATCGTAAACACTTCGATGGATCCTGAAACGCTGAAAACGAAAATGGACGCCGGTAACAAGAGGGTCTATTCTGTTGACGCCACCAAGATTTCGCTGGATTGCATCGGTCGGGTGATGCCGAACACACCGATCATGGGAGCGTTGGTAAAAGTCACAGATATCGTGACATTAGAGACTCTTGTTGAGCACATCAAAGAGGTATTCGCGAAGAAGTTCTCCGATGAAGTGATAAACGGTAACGTTAAAGCGATAAACCGCGCTTATGAAGAGGTAAAAGGTTAAACAATATTACGCATTTTAGATATAAGGAATCGTCAAGGGGGTGACCACAAGTAATGAGTGAACAACTAAAAGGGTATAAAGACCTGCCGATCGGTGGCAAGATAATCGAAGCGGGTAATTCTGACAATTACAACACCGGTACGTGGAGGAGCTTCAGGCCGGTACATCATCCGGATAAGTGCATCAACTGCCTGTTCTGCTGGATATACTGTCCTGATTCATCAGTCATAGTCAAGGATGAGAAGTTCGGGCATTTTGATTATGACCACTGCAAGGGCTGCGGTATATGCGAGCATGAGTGCCCTTCCAAGGAAAAAGCGATCACTATGGAAGATGAAGATAAATTCAGGTAGCCGCGATTGTTACACAGGCTGATTTTTATAAATGAACTACCCCCGCGGTAAGCTGACGGGGTGTCGGGTGTAACTCTCGCAGCTTGCTACGGGGAATTAACCCGCAAAATAACAGGCGAACTTAAAAGAGCAGGCGAGCCTGTTAAACGATAAAATAATTCAATAATTTTGGAGGTCATATCATGGCTGGAAAAACAGTTGCAATGACCGGTAATCATGCCGTTGCGAACGCTATGAGGCAGATTAACCCGGATGTATGCGCCGCATACCCGATAACCCCGTCTACGGAGGTTATGCAGGTGTTCGCTTCTTTCGTCGCGGATGGTGCGGTCGATACAAATCTTGTTACAGTAGAGAGCGAGCACAGCGCTATGTCGGCGTGCATCGGCGCCGCAGCCGCGGGCGGTCGTGTAATAACCGCCACATCTTCCGCCGGTCTGGCGCTGATGTGGGAGATGCTTTATGTCGCGTCAGGGTGCAGAACACCGATTGTCCTGCAGGTGGTGAACAGAGCGCTCAGCGCACCGATCAATATCCATTGCGATCACAGCGACTCGATGGGCGCGAGAGATTCAAGCTGGATACAATTATATGCGGAAAACGCACAGGAAGCTTACGATAACATGATCCAGGCGGTGCTGATCAGTGAGGATCTGGGCGTGCGCCTACCGATCATGTGCTGCACTGACGGCTTCATCATCAGCCACTCTATCGAGAGGATGGAGCTTCTCCCCGATGAGGACGTGAAGAAATTTATCGGTGACTACAAGCCGGTGCACCCGATGCTTGATATCGAGAACCCGGTAACTTACGGACCGATTGCTCTACAAAACTTCTACATCGAGCTGAAGCGTCAGCAAGTTGACGCGATGGAGAACGCCAAAGATGTCATCCTGGATGTCGGTAAGAAATTCGGTGACACGTTCGGCAGGAGCTACGGATTCTTCGAGGAGTATATGTTAGACGACGCCGAGATCGCTTTCGTGGTGATGAGCTCAGCCGCGGGCACAGTAAAATCCGTAATAAACACACTCAGGAAGCAGGGTCACAAAGTCGGGCTCTTAAAACCAAGAGTCTTCAG
>JAJRZU010000025.1 GCA_024275075.1 Deltaproteobacteria bacterium
AGGTATTTAGTGAGGATAAAGGAGCTGAAAGAGTCAGTTAAGATAATCGATCAGTGCCTGAACAATATGCCCGAGGGACCGGTAAATTGTGAGGATTTCGCTAAATACAAGTTACCGAAACCGTTTAAAGTGCCAGAAGGCTAAGCGTATGTCAGCGTGGAGAACCCGCAAGGCGAATTAGGTTATTATATTATTAGTGATGGTACGAAGAACCCTTATCGGATTAAGATCAACTCTCCGTCGTTTATCAATCTTGCAGGATTATATGATATGATCGATGGTGTATTGATCGCTGATGTCGTTGCGATATTAGCGAGTCTTGACATAGTATTGGGTGAAATAGATAAATAAATAAAGGTGGGACGAGCGTAGATGGATGGTATGATTCTGAAAATTATTTTCATCTTAATAAAAATACTGATTATTTTTGGCGCTACAATGTTCATTGCCGGTTGGACTACATGGGTTGAGAGGAAGATCATCGGGCACATGCAGCTTCGGCTGGGCGTTATGCGAACAGGTCCGCACGGTTTGTTACAGCCGCTCGCTGACGGTGTAAAGCTATTCTTCAAAGAGTCTATCGTCCCTGAGGGGTGCGACAGAGCTACTTTTGAGTTAGCACCGATCCTTAGTTTAGTACCGGCTATCATGTCGCTTGCGATCGTTCCGTTCGCTGACAAGATAACGATTGCCGGCAGGACATTCGAGCCGTTCGTCGCAAACCTGAATATCGGTATCCTTTACATATTCGCATGGTCAAGTCTAAGTCCGTACGGCCTGATATTCGCCGGCTGGTCTTCAAACAATAAATACTCTTTGTTAGGTTCTCTAAGGGCGGCCGCGCTGGTCATCAGTTATGAGATTCCGTTCGGCTTCTCGATTATCGGCGTGCTTATGATGGTCGGAACGATGAACCTTATCGACATAGTTCACGCGCAACCGGACATTTTCCACTATTTCATTTTTAGACAGCCCTTAGCGGCGCTGATATTCTTTATCTCGATCGTAGCGGAGACTAACAGGTGCCCGTTAGATTTGGCAGAGGCGGAATCCGAACTTGTCGCCGGTTACTTCACAGAGTTTTCCGGGATGAGGTTCTCGTTCTTCTTCCTCGCTGAGTATATCTCGATGTTCGTTATCGCGTCGATGTTTACGGTATTCTTCTTAGGCGGCTGGCACGGGCCGGTACTGCCACCAATACTGTGGTTCCTGATAAAGACGTACTTGATAGTAATATCGTACATGTGGTTAAGGGCGACACTGCCGCGGATCAGATATGACCAGATGATGTCGTTTTGCTGGAAGGTGCTGTTGCCATTGTCGATATTGAATATATTTTTAACAGCGTGTTATATTAATTAAGGATGAACTACCCCCGCAGCAAGCTTTCGGGGTATAACATAACAAGTTGCGGGGGAATTGACCCGCAGAAAAAATCAGGCGAGCCTGTTAAATTGAAAAGGTGTTAATGTGGAAGGTGAAAGAAGATTAACATTATTTGAGAAATTGTTCTTTGTCGAGATAATCAAAGGGCATATGCTGACCCTAAGGTATCTGTTTAGTAAACCATTTACTATCCAGTACCCTGACGAGAAGAGGGCACCGGTACCGAAGTCGCGGGGTATCCACACTTTCAAGCTGAACCCTGACGGTACGGAGCGTTGCAACGCGTGCGGTCTGTGCGCCAGGATCTGCCCGTCAAAATGTATGAAAATCGCCGGCGAGAAGATCGATAATGTCAGAGTCGCAAAAGATTATGATGTGGATCTTACAAGATGTATCTTCTGCGGCATGTGCGTTGATTCGTGCCCTAAGGATGCGCTCGCGATGGTAGAGGCTTATGAGTTCTCAGCGTATGATAAGAATGATTTAATGTTAGATAAGAAGAAGATGCATTTATACAGCAGTAAGGTAACTGCTTAAAACTAGATAAACGAGGGAAAGATGACGTTCGTATTTTATTTATTAGGTTTTGTCGCAATCGTATCATCAATATGTGTGGTCTCGTTCAAGAACCCAATACACAGCGCTCTTGGGCTGGTTGCGGCGCTCTTCTCGACCGCGGGTATCTACATACTCCTGAACGCTGAATTTATCGCGGTGTTAGAAGTGATAATATACGCGGGCGCTATTATGGTTCTGTTCCTGTTCGTTTTGATGTGCCTGAATATCAGAGAGCTTAAGATGATGCCGCAGTTCAACATATTACGACCGATCGCTATTGTAGTAGGGGCGTTTTTGTTGGTGTATATTGTCATCATCATCATCCAGAGCAACTTTGGTAACTTCACCGGTGTTTATAATGAGGCGAAGATAATAGAGCTTGGCGGTAATGCGAAAGCTTTAGGCCAGGTCTTGTACTCAAGGTTCCTGTTGCCTTTTGAAATAATATCGATCTTATTATTAGTAGCTATGATAGGCGCTATTACACTAATGAAAGAAGGACTTAGGGGGAAATAATGGAAATCACCTTGACGCATTATTTAATCTTGGCGGCTGTTATGTTCGGTCTTGGCATCATCGGGTTCATCACCAGGAGAAATATGGTGACGGTACTTATGAGCGTGGAGCTGATGCTAAACGCCGTTAATATAAATTTTATCGCATTTGCAAGGCACTTCCAGCAATTAAGCGGGCAGGTGATGTCATTGTTCATTATTACAATAGCCGCCTGCGAAGCCGCTGTGGGGCTCGCTATCATTATTGTCCTTTTTAGAAGCAGAAGGTCTATTAATGTTGATGATGCAAATATATTAAAATATTAATTAAGATAATTAAGAATTTTTTAGGTCATAAGAGAGGATTCAATGTCAATATATACTTTAATACCACTTCTACCCTTCTCAGCTTTCCTGATAAACGTGCTGTTTGGCAGGAGGTACTTAAAGGATACAAGTCACTGGGTATCTATCGTAGCGATAGTCGCCTCGATGCTTATCTCCATGGTTGCCTTTGCAAAGGTAGCCGGCGGCGAGATAATCCGGGTGCCGCTGTATACGTGGGTAGCTTACGGTAACTTTACTATTAACATTAACCTGTATATTGACCAGCTGTCCTCAATAATGCTCCTGATTGTAACTATCGTCAGCTCGCTGGTGCATATCTACTCCGTCGGTTATTTACATGGCGACAAGGGTTATTACAGATTCTTCGCTTACTTGTCTTTGTTCTCTTTTTCGATGCTGATGTTAGTGCTCGCTGATAACTACTTACTATTATACGTGTTCTGGGAGTCTGTCGGGCTCTGCTCATACCTGCTTATCGGGTTCTGGTTCGAAAAAAAATCCGCCACTGATGCCGGTAAAAAAGCGTTTATCGCTAACAGGGTCGGGGACTTTGGTTTCGGGCTTGGAATAATGACGCTCTTTACAGTATTCGGGACGTTCAATTTTTACGGACCAAACGGTATCTTTGAGAACGCGCATTTATATGTCGGGAATGTATTCAACTTCTTCGGCTTTCAGTTCCCGCTGTTGACATTGGTCGGGATCCTTTTATTTATCGGCGCCATAGGTAAATCCGCACAGCTGCCATTATTTGTATGGCTCCCTGACGCCATGGAGGGGCCTACTTCATGTTCCGCACTGATACACGCAGCAACGATGGTGACCGCTGGCGTTTATATGATGGCGAGATCAAACGCGTTATATGTACTCAGCCCTACCGCTATGCAGGCTATCGCTGTTGTCGGTGGCGTGACCGCGCTCTTTGCGGCTACGATCGCGTTGGTGCAGAACGACATAAAGAAGGTGCTCGCATACTCGACTATCAGCCAGCTCGGTTATATGGTCATGGCGTGCGGGGTCGGTGCGTTTGCCGCGGGCATATTCCACCTGATGACACACGCTTTCTTTAAAGCGTTGCTCTTCATGGGCGCCGGTAGCGTTATCCACGCTATGAGCGGTGAGCAGGATATGCGCAAGATGGGCGCGCTTTTGCCGCACACGAAGTATACCGGTTATACTTTCCTCGCCGCGACCCTCGCGATCTCCGGTTTCCCGCTTCTAAGCGGTTTCTTCTCAAAAGATCAGATACTCGGCGAAGTTTTCAAAGGCGGCCATTACATATTATGGTTTGTTGGGGTCTTTACTGCGTTCTTAACGGCTTTTTATATGTTCAGGTTATATTTCATGACTTTCATGGGGAAGTCGCGCGTTGAGAAACATGCGGCAAAGCACCTGCATGAATCACCAAAAACTATGACAATTCCGCTTGTTGTTTTGGCGGTGTTCGCGATTTTTATCGGTCTGATCGTCGGTGTCCCATTAGAGAACGGCCTTTTTCATAAGTACATAAACAAGGTATTGCCGACACATGAGCAGGTGGTGGAGATGCAGGCGGAAGAACATGCTGACAGTAGTGAGATTAATATAATATCAAGCGCTTATGCCAGTCAGGGGCGGGCGTCTGAGCAGGCCGCATCCGGGGCGCATGGTGGCGGGGAGGTTGCTAAGGCTGGTGCTCACGAAGGCGGCGGCGAAGAGGGCGGGGAGGTTGAAGGAGGGGAGCATGGTAGTTTCATGTTAGAGGTATTCCTGATCGGCTCATCGGTCTTCGTCGGCCTGTTCGGCATCTACCTGGCCTACCTTTTCTACATAAAGCGTGTCGATGAGAATATACCCGGAAATATAGCGGGGAAATACCCGACATTGTATAAGACGCTTTTAAACAAGTACTATGTCGATGAGATATATGATGTCTTGTTTATCAACGCCTCGAAGCAATTGGGTAATAAAATGTGGCAGTTTGATATGACAATAGTTGACGGTATCGTAAACGGCGCCGCGACTGTTTCAAAGTGGCTCGCTAAAGTATTACACAGGTACGTCGATGTAGCGGTCGTGGATTTCATTGTCAATATGGTCGCGAAGATATCCGTAGTGGGATCAGAATTGCTTTACGATTTCTTTGACTTACCGGTTATCGACGGAATTGTCAACGGAGTCGGGAAGATTATTGAGTTCTGTGGCGCTCAAACGAGAAAGCTCCAGACCGGGCAGGTTCAGAATTATGTCTTGGTATTTGTCTTTGGCTTAATAATATTAGTAAGCATATATCTGATGAACTTTATCTTAACAGGTATGGGAACGATATAATAATTTATAAAATATAATAAATGTAAAGGGGTTTAAAAGAATGCAAGATTCAAGTATTTTATTGACACTAATTACTTTCATCCCGCTTGTCGGGGCGTTTGTAATACTGGCAATACCGGGAAAAAATGAGGGGCTGATAAAGAATGTGGGGGTCTTGACCGCAGGGTTATCTACTGGCCTATGTATTTACATGGTCGCCGCGTTCGATAGCGCGAATCCGGGGATGCAGTTTAAACATGTGGTCGAGTGGATACCGTCATTTAACATCAACTATTCCGTTGGTGTCGATGGGATCAGTGTTCTCTTCGTCTTCTTGACGGCTCTGCTTACATTGATAGCGCTTGTATCGTCATGGAGAAGCATCAATTTCAGGATCAAGGAGTATAACTTCTGGATACTCTTCTTACAGATGGGAATCACTGGCGTTTTTATCTCATTGGATCTCTTCTTATTCTATGTGTTCTGGGAAATCATGCTGGTGCCCATGTATCTGGTAATCGGTA
The DNA here is from genome assembly GCA_024275075.1 of Deltaproteobacteria bacterium. Lineage (GTDB taxonomy): Bacteria > Desulfobacterota > JAJRXV01 > JAJRXV01 > JAJRXV01 > JAJRZU01. The sequence continues at coordinate 5,600 of JAJRZU010000025.1, forward strand.
TCTGGGGCGGAAAGAACAGGCTTTATGCGGCTATCAAATTCTTCTTATATACCTTGGCGGGTAGTGTCTTTATGCTTGTCGCTATCGCGGCTATTTACTTCAAGACTGGTACTTTCAGCGTAGAGACGCTGATGCAGTATAACTTTTCTGGAGACTGGCAATACTGGTTATTCATCGCGTTCGCCCTTGGGTTCGCGATTAAGGTGCCGATGTTCCCGTTCCACACATGGTTGCCAGACGCGCACGTACAGGCGCCGACAGCCGGCAGTGTTATCCTCGCGGGCGTTTTGCTGAAGATGGGCTCATACGGTTTTATAAGGTTTTGCATACCGATGTTCCCA
>JAJRZU010000164.1 GCA_024275075.1 Deltaproteobacteria bacterium
ATCTTGAAAGCCATCTCAGAGGAGTCAACGCTGTGGTGCGAGCCGTCATATAGTTTTATTTTTATGTCAACGACAGGGAACCCCGCGAGAACACCGGAGTTCATTGCCTCGATGATACCTTTTTCCACTGCCGGTATATACTGCCTTGGTATGACGCCGCCGACGATGCTGTTAATAAACTCAAAGCCCGCGCCCCTTTTCTGCGGACTTATCTCCATCCATGTATCGCCATACTGCCCGCGCCCGCCGGACTGCTTCTTGTATTTCCCCTGCACCTTCGTAGAGCCCTTGATAGTCTCCTTATACTGAACTTTCGGTTCGTGCAACTCCACCGCGACATCGTACTTCCTCTTGAGCTTCTCTACGACCACCTCTATGTGCACCTGCCCCATCCCTGAGATAAGAGCCTCCTTCGTCTGCTCATCCCTTGTTACCGAAAGGGTCTGATCCTCTTCCATGAGCTTGTGAAGCGCGGCGCCAAGCTTGTCCTCGTCGCCCTTTGATTTTGGTATGATAGCGAAAGTGATGACAGGGTTTGCCATCTTGGTCTCAGGGTAGATTATCTGGTTAGAGTCATCGCAAAGAGTATTGCCCGTTGTCGTAGTCTTTAACTTCGCAACGGCGGCTATCTCTCCGGCCTCCACCGAGCTGAGCGCCTTTTGCTTCTTGCCCTCGAGCGCGAAAATCTGACCAATCCGCTCTTTTGATTCTTTCGTTGAGTTATATACGTTGGAGTCCGACGACAGCTTCCCGGACATCACTTTAAATATTGAGAGCTTACCGGCATAAGGGTCGGCAATCGTCTTAAAGACAAATGCCGAAAACGGCAGCGAAACGTCACAATCTCTGATTATCTTATCACCGGTCTTTGGGTCGGCGCCCTCTGCCGCGTGTCTATCCGCCGGAGAAGGCAGTGCGGCGTTGATAAGTGAGAGCAGCGGCTGGATACCGATATTCTTCAGCGCGGAGCCGCAGACGACCGGTACAAACTTCTTCGTCAGAACGCCTTCTTTGAGACCTCTGTCGATATCCTCCTTGCTTAACTCACCGGTATCAAGGAACTTCTCTATCAGCTCATCATCCGCCTCAGTTACTGTCTCCACCAGCTTCTCTAAAAACTTTTCCGCCTCGTCTTTCATATCCGCAGGGATCTCTTCGACTTTAAACTTGCCGCTTCCATCGTTCTCATAGACGAGAGCTTTCATCTTCAAAAGGTCAATAACGCCTTTAAAGCTCTCTTCGCTGCCGATCGGTAACTGAAGCACAAGCGCTCTTGTATTAAGCGTCTTCTCAATATCATCGACGGCGCGCAAAAAGTTTGCCCTCTCCCTGTCCATCTTGCTGACAAATACGACCCTGGGCACTTCAAACAGGTCGGCAAATTTCCACACCTTCTCTGTCTGCACCTTTACGCCAGAGATGGCGCTGACGATAATGACCGCGCCGTCAGCCGCTCTCATGCAGGCTCTTGTGTCCTCGACGAAGTTTGCGAAACCCGGCGTATCGATTATTGTCACCTGGTGGCCTTCATGCTCATAGTGGTTAAACGAGGAACTTATCGTTATCTTCCGTTTTTGCTCCTCGGGCTCAAAGTCCATGATGGATGTGTTATCATCTACCCTGCCTAATCTGGTATTCATACCCGTATTAAAAAGTATCGCTTCAGACAGTGTGGTCTTACCGGCGCCGCCGTGAGCGGTTATCGCAATATTCCTTAGCTTTTCAATGCCAAATTTTAACATCTAAAACCTCCTCCGTTTAACAGGCTCGCCTGATTTTTTAACTGAGAATACGAAAGCCGATTATACGTTATCAGGTTCAGCCGTGTCAAGTTTTTTACCCTTATTTTTTGGCGGCGTCTGGAGTTTTGTGTCAATATTAACATAAAATCAGCGGCGCTAACTTTACAGCTACTCACGGGAAACCATCTCGATGGCTTATTTTTTGTTTTGCTTGACATATTTTTATTATTAAAATATACTCATTTTCACGGGGGCTGCAATTATTAAAAGAATTCTCGTTGTTTCAGGCATACTGTTTCTTTTAATAAGCTGTTATCCAAGAAACCCTCCTTTATTCTCCCCAAGGATGACAAACTCTAACGAGCATGTTCAATCAAGAACGAACGAAGACTGCCAGGGCTGTCACACACCGAAAGATATCAACGACCATGATGATGACGATAACTGTTTTAAATGCCATAATGTGTGCTCAGGGTGTTCAAGATGAGATTAAGGCTTATTGCCGTAATAACAATCGTCGGCGCTTTTTGATGACCAGGTTATTAGAGTTCAGTAAAAATTTCGCATAGACAATTTGACAAGTCAGATAATAAGTGATAGATTTTTTTAGAAGAATACTTATATTTCATTAGAGGTAGAAAATGCAGCTCAATAAATACATCAAATCCGAGCGGGGGGTCACCCCGACAAGTACGATGCTCTCCATCGCGGTAGGGCTGGCATTGATTTTGTTGGTTATTGTCGCTGGTAAGCCGTTTTTATACTCAGTCTTTTTTAACAAAGATGTCCAGAAAATCACGAAGGACTGCCTGAATAAGGATGACGCTATTTATATTAAGAAACTTAAGAACGCCGCGGCAAATAATAGTTTTATACTGCATGAGCGAGATGTAATAATTGAAAGAGCGTTTGATAACGAGTACTTATCGGTGAAGCTGAAATATTCTTATGAGCTAAGTCTACCATTTTACAAGCGGACCCTGCGGTTTAGTACCTCTACCAAACAGTTACGGGAAGACCAGTATAAAAGAGGCTCTTCTGGTAGCGTGAAGGAGCAGCAGCAAAAAACGAAAGGCTTTTTAAAAAAGCTTAAGGAGCTTGTCGGTATATTGTGAGAAAAAGATCATATTTCATTATAGCTTTTGTTTTTCTTGCTATAGTCTTTTTCTTTTCCTACAGGTATTTGCAACAAAAAGCAAAGGTTGCCCGGGTAGAGAAAGAGGCGGTACGAAAAGAAGAAAAACCTTCCATCGCCGTCGAAGTCAAAGATATCGTCAGGCAAATCCCGTCTGGTGGTTCATTATATCTAAATTTCACAGATTTCAAGAGCATCTATGAGCAGATAAAGGGCACCTCTTTTTTCCGGCAGTTCACCAAGCTTAAGTCGTTCGACAAGCTGCGAACTCACATAGATGAATTTAACAAGAAATCAACGTTTAAGATATCTTTCGATAACGCCTTGACAATATTTGGTAATGAGCTGTTTGTATCGGTGTTCTATAATCCTGCCGGCAAAACGGTCAAGGTGCTTATCTCCACCGTTTTAGATGAATCGGTGACTTATATTGCGAAATTCTCAACACTCATAGCTTCGAACCTTGAGATAGATATGAAAGAGGTCGAGCTTGGCGCGGAGCTGTACAGCGATATCAAGGTGACTTACATCTTAGACAAGAAGTCCAAGGAAAAATTCTACTACTTTGTAATTGATAATATTTGCCATTTCTCGAATGATTTTGACCTCGTGACCAATGTAATAGACCTGGCTCAGCAAAACAGGGATAACTCCATAGCCGCGATAGAGCATTACATAAGTGCGATGCAAAGCTTCAGGGGGAACAGGTTCTTCAGCTTCTTCTATGATTTCACATCTTTGAAAACACTTCAGAAGATTTTGCCGAAGGCGTTCGCCGGTACGGGCGGGAAGTTCGAGAAGAGTTTCCAGATGGTCGAGAATTTCGGTTATATCTATGCCGACGCGATTGTCAACAAAGGTATTGATATCACCGGCTCAGCAATCCTGAAAGATGATGTTTTAAGCGAATATGTCGCATATATAAGCGAGCTGTATGAAGAGCCCGCTAAGAACCGGTTCTTGAGTTTCACAAAGGATGAACCTTTGTTCTTCGGCGCGTATAATGGTGTATCTTTGAGTAAATATTACCATAATATCAAGAACGCCACCTCCGACGCGCCCGACGCGCTCATAAATATCATCGACAAGGAATTTGCGGCCCTGACCGGTATGGATCTCGGTGGCGAGGTGATCCCGTCTTTTGGTGATGAGCTCGTATACGCGTTCACTGATGTTGATATGGACTCGTCATTCATACCGTTACCAAATATATTTATGGCGATCGAGCTGAATGAGCCAGAGAAATTTGCGGCGGCATACGACAAAGTGAATGCCGCGCTTGCCGACCCAAAAAACAATGTTCAGCTAAGAGCAGGGGAATACAAGGGGTATACGTATAAGTACCTGCTCACGCCTTTAGGGCTTGCGCCAGGGCACGGAATCGTCTCTGACTATTACGTAATATTCTCAAGCCCGGCGGGCTTTAAGCTCCTCGTCGATGGTATCGATTCAAAAGAG
>JAJRZU010000165.1 GCA_024275075.1 Deltaproteobacteria bacterium
GCTTATCGCGATGCTGAACGATGAGGATGACAGTATGTACGCAGCCAGAGCGCTGACCAAGATCACCGGCAAGAGGTTCGGGGATAACCAGAAGCGCTGGATGCGGTGGTGGGATAAAACGAAATAACAACACGCCACCCTGAATTTATTTCAGGGGCTATATATATATCCATGATACCCGCAAAAAAAACGGGGTCTTCACATATAAGATCCCGTTTTGTTTATTCAGGCTTGCCTGTTTCTAGGGTTTAATACCTCGTAGCTCTGCTGCGGGGTAGTTCATTGATGTCGCCCTGCCCTGCTAAGTCTCTATCTTTATCTTCTTAGCCTTGCTCGTTTTCGCCTTTGGTATGGTGACGCTAAGGATACCGTTCTTATACATAGCCTTCACTTTATTCTCATCCACCTCGGCAGGCAGGCAGAATACACGCTCAAAGCCGCCATAAGCTATCTCCTGGCGGATGTAGCTGATGCCCCCGCCTTCATCATCACCCTCCTCGCCGGCCGCGGCTTCTTCTGGTTCTTTTCGCTCACCAGAGATGATCAACCTGTCGGCATGACATGAGATATCGATATCTTTTATATCCATGCCCGGCAGGTCGATATCGATGATATAATTGGCGGCCTTTTCATAGAAATTCGCCACCGGCCGCACTTTACAGCATTTCAAACCGATATTCAGCGAATCGTCGATAGCCCGCACGACCTTATCCTGGATCTTGTTTATATTATTCAATAGTATTGACGGACCCTTCCCCAGTAAAGATTCTATATCCTGATTCATAATAAACCCCCTAAAATAGTTGTTATAATAACTCGTTACTCTTTTGAAATCGTAATGTTCCCAGTATCAGCAGAGTATTCGCGCAATTATTGGGCATTATGCCCCCTAAAAGTATTTTAACGCTTTTTTTAATATATTTTATTTTTCTGAATATGTCAAGCCGCGGATAAAACTATTAACCCGCAATCAAACTGTATGCTTTTGCGGCGCGTCATCCCCGCGAAAGCGGGGATCCATAAAGATAATAATAACAACTGGATTCCTGCTTTCGCAGGAATGACAACCTACTATATGGGACTTAAGCCAAATAGCAAATTATTCATATTTTTTAAAAAGCTGTCGCTGTAAGTACCTGATAAAAGGGGGCGACAAACAAAAGATAAACTTGATAATCTAAAATTTTATGTTACTTTTATATTTACAAATAACTATTATGGGAGCTGTAAATGGAACTGAACATAAGGATCGCCGGCGCGGCGGGACAGGGTATGCAGACGATCGGGTACATTTTAAGCAAGGTATTCTCACGCGGCGGGCATGAGGTCTTTTCGGTGATGGACTACCAGTCCAGGGTGCGCGGCGGGCATAACTACTACCAGATAAGGGTCTCTGACAGGGTGATCACCGCGAAGAATGATGAGCTCGATATGCTTGTGGCGCTGAATAAGGAGTCGATCGAGCTTGAGAAGAGCGACATAAAGGATGGCGGTATCATCATTTATGACGGTGGTGCAAACGGCGAGATAAGCTACGAGAAGTGTCAGATGTGCGTAAGCGTACCTTTCGCGAAGATTGCGGTAGAGGCTGCGGGCGACAAGATCTACTCCAATACCGCCGCAGTAGGGGCAGTGTTAGGGTTTATTGGTTATGATCTGGAAATACTATATGACGTCATAAACAAATTTTTCTACCACAAAAAGGGTGCGGGGGTCGCGAAGAGTAATATCGACACCGCAAGGGCAGGCGCCAAGTTCGCCAAAAAAAGCGACAGGAAACCCGCTATAGAGGAGATGAAGTGCACAAGAAGCGAGAAGATGCTGATCAACGGTAATGAAGCTATCGCGCTTGGCGCCCTGGCGGCGGGCTGCAAGTTCTTCTGCTCGTACCCGATGACGCCCTCGACGAGCATTTTTGTAAACGCCGCGAAATATTCACACGAATTCAACGCCGTTGTCGAGCAGGCGGAGGATGAGATGGCCGCGATAAACATGATAATCGGCGCTTCTTACGCCGGTGTAAGGTCGATGACAACGACGTCCGGCGGCGGTTACTGCCTGATGGTCGAGGGGATAGGTTTCGCCGCGATCGCCGAGTTGCCGGTGGTTATTGTGAACTCCCAGCGCTCGGGTCCCTCAACTGGCCTCCCTACCCGCACGGAACAGGGCGACCTGCTATTTACCATAAACGCTTCGCACGGCGATTTCCTGCGCGTTGTACTGGCGCCGTCATCACCGCGAGACGCGTTTTATCTCACAATAAAAGCGTTCGAGCTCGCCGACAAGTACCAGCTGCCGGTGACGATCCTTGACGACCAGTACCTCGCGGACACCTATGTCACTATCGACGAGTTTGACCTAAGTGGCGTGAGTATCGACAGGCATTTGATGAGCGATGACGAGCTGAGCGGGCTCGATGAATACCATCGGTACGCCGTCACGGATTCGGGCATATCGCCGCGCGCGCTCCCCAGTCAGAGCAGGCACGTTGTCGTAAGCGACAGCGATGAACACACCAGCGACGGCCACCTGACAGAGGATATCGACGCGGCTATGCAGATGAAACATAAGCGCGCGAGTAAACTTAAGCGGCTCGATGAGGACATGAAGCCACCGGATATTTTCGGTGACGCTGCCGCGAAGAACGTCCTTCTAACGTGGGGCTCGACTTTCGGGGTCGCGCACGAGCTTCTCGAGCAGAAGAAGAAAGACAGTATCAGCCTGGTAAATATTCAGGAGATATGGCCGCTTAGCGGCGAGTTCTTCGAGGACTTTCTCAAGGATAAGCGGTGCATCGCGGTGGAGGGTAACCAGAGTGGTCAGCTGGCGAAGCTCATCAGGCAGATAAGCGGGATAAAGGTCGATACGATCCTGAAATATGACGGCAGGCCGTTCACATTGAATTACCTTGAAGAGAAGCTGAAAGAGAAAGGGGTGTTATAATGAAGGCGGCATGATGCCGCAATCAATAGATTTGCTACTTAGATTATTTCACACAAATTGAAAATATAGTAAGTTATAACTTGACTTGTTTCATTAAAAAAGGAGGCGGCGAAGATGTTTGATACTCAGGTGGAGAATGCGTGGTGCCCGGGCTGCGGGAATTTCAGTATTTTGCGAACCCTCAAGGAGGCGTTGTTAGAGCTTGATCTTAAACCGCATGAGATTGTTCTGGTATCGGGAATCGGGCAGGCGGCGAAACTTCCGCATTACGTCAACGCGAACGTACTGAACGGGCTGCATGGCAGGGCGCTGCCGGCGGCGGCTGGTGTGAAGATAGCGAACCACAGGCTACACGTGATCGTCACAAGCGGTGACGGTGACCTGTACGGCGAGGGCGGCAACCATTTTATCCATAATATACGGAGAAATATCGACATAACGGTTATCGCGCATGATAACCAGGTCTACGGCCTGACGAAGGGGCAGGCGGCGCCGACCTCTGATCCGGGGTTCAAGACGAAGGTGCAGGTAGACGGCGTGATACTCGATCGCGTCAACCAGCTCGGGCTCGCCGTTACCTTGGGTGCGAATTTTGTCGCGCGCAGCTTCACCGGTGACAGGGCGCACCTCAAGGAGATGATGAAGGCGGCGATAAGCAAAAAGGGGTTCTCGCTGCTCGACGTCCTGCAACCGTGCATTTCGTTTAATAAACACAATACGTTCAAGTGGTACAAGGAGAGAGTGTATCACATCGACAGCGAGCATGACCGGACGGATAAACCAGCCGCGTTCGAGAAAGCGATCGAATGGGGCGACAAGATACCGATCGGGGTGATCTATGAGGGTAAGCGCCCCGCGTTTTCAAGCCTTTTAAGGGCGCTCAAAGATTCCACGCTGGTCGAAAACCGCACCGACATGAATACGCTAAGGAGCATATTAAGAAATTATATGTAGGCAATTCGCGGTGTTGGAGGTTTACTTTTTTTTAGTAGTTACTCCGTTCGATGTAACCAGTCCTGCAATTCATATTTCTACGGATTCGCTCCGCTTAATCCGCCCTGCCCTCTGCGCAACCTAACTTAGTGCCGCTCATTGAAAACCATCTTGATGGCTTGCCATGCTGCTTGACAATATTTTCTCGTTGCTATATATTATGAATCGATAAAAGGGGCATATATGAAATTAGCGACCAAATCTATCATTCCTTACCTGATCATCCTTGCGCTAAGCACTTTTCTGTTCAATTATGTCATGTTCAAAGATCAGAAGAGAATCCTTATTGAGCAGATAAAAGAGTCTGCCCGAAAAAGCGCGAATGAGCTCGCGAAAGAGGCTTCTGATATACACTACTCTGCAACGGTGGGTATATTTACGGATATATTGAATAAGTATCTTGACAGGCCTAATACAGCTTATGCGGCTGTCCTGTCGATTGACAGGAAAATCAACTTACCAGTATATAATGCTGGTTATGATACAGGTAAGATACGCGAGAATATATATTCCTTCAAAGAGGTTAAAGGTTACAAGCTCGAGCGGGAGATAGAGCTGGCGTCCGGAGAGACGCTCTATGAGATCAGCCTACCGGTAATCGTACCGAAGGTGTATTATAAGGAGTTGGCCCCGAAGCAACCGGTGCTGGTCTTCTCAGAGCAGAAGACGAAGAAGTTCGCTTTCCCTGAGTTTGTCGATCAGCTCATGTATATCAGTAAATACGCAGTGACATTCAAGCAGGTGGATATTGATCTTATGGCGAAGAAGAAGGTGCAGACACCGATATTTATTGTAATTGCCGCTATCATCCTGATATTTGTGCACAGGTACGAGGAACATCTTTTAAAACCTTTACATCGTTTGATCACGCTGACAAAGAACTTGACCCGTAACAAAGACCTTCTGAATTATGGTGTTAAGCGTAAGGATGAATTGGGTGTGCTCGCCAGGTCTATCGCGCACATGCATGACAATTTCCTCCGGTCTATCAACGACTTAAGCCTTACAAACGATTACGCCCAATCCTTAATCGCCACATCAAACATATCTTCGTTATTTAATACCATTTTACTTGAGATGCTCCGGTTAAAGGATATAGAGCGGGGCGGCCTGATGTACTGGAACGATGACCGTAAGCGTTTCGTCATAAAAGAGACAAAGAATTTCAATGACATCCACAAAAGTATCGGTAATGATGAGTCATTCATCCAGTGGTTCTTAGAGAACCGTACTGTTCTTGACCCTGAAGACTTTATCAAGCACTTCAATTACTATAACAATAAAGAGGTTCAGCGCTGGAAGCAGTACGGTATAGCGCTGACGATACCGATGTTCAGGCATGACAAGGTTGTCGGTATAGTAAATCTTGGCAGGCTTAACAACCTCAAGGAATATGCAGTTGAAGACATAGAGTTTCTTAAATCACTTGCACAAGTGGCGGTAATAGCGATCGAAAACCTCAACCTGAGGCAGAGAGAGGCGCAGACTCTAATAATAAAAAAAGACCTGCACTTTGCAAAAAGTGTACAGCAAAAGCTACTGCCTGACGAGATGCCCCAGCTCGAAGGCATTGAATTCGCCGTAAAAACGAGCCCTGCAAGAAATATTGGCGGCGACTATTACGACTTTATCAGGCTTGTTGAAGGAACATACGGGATAGGTATCGCGGACGTCTCTGGCAAAGGGGTATCCGCCGCTTTAGTGATGGCGAGTACAAGGAGCTACCTAAGGCTTATTGCCAGGGATAATTATGATTGTAGCGATATGTTGCAGAAGATGAACGCGCTTTTACTTGAAGATACTGACAAGAAGATGTTTGTCACAATGTTTTATGCTATCCTTGATACAAATAACAGTGAGCTGATTTTTGCGAATGCGGGACATGCCTTCCCTTATATATATAAAGCGAGCGAACAGAAATCTGCCCACATTCAGGCGAAAGGCTTCCCGCTGGGGATGATGGAGGATTTTGCATTCGAATCATCTGAAATAAACTTAGAAAGTGGAGATATGGTCGTCTTTTATACCGATGGCATAATTGAAGCTGAAAATAGCGAGAAGGAGCTTTTCGGTTTCAGCAGGTTAGAAGAGCTCATCGATAAGTATGGTTCCTTAGGCGCAAACGATTTCCTGCAAAGGTTTATGCGCGAGTTTAAGGCATTTATCGGTGATGAGGACCAAAGCGATGATTATACGATATTAGTTGTAAAAAAAGCATAGAGAGAAGGCGCTGTTAATGAAGATAACCAGGGAGAACATCGATAAGCTGTCAGAGCATATCACAAGGAACCTTGTTGACAAGAGGCTCGTACGGCTGAAAGCCCAGCGGGGTAAATTAAAAGAGAAGATAAAGAGCGTGATGTTAGAGGAACTTCGCAAGGAAGATATCCTGGACAAAGAGGTCGCGGCATTGATAAAGAAGAACACCGCGCAGTTAGGCGATGATCAGATAGATTACCAGAAGATGTTTAATCTCGTGAAGCACAAGCTGGCGAAGGAGAGGGGGATCGTCTTATAACATGTATTTAAGTGAAGAGAGGATACGGCACTTCTCCCACCTGATCGTCAACGGGATATACTTTGATGACCTTGTGGATTATGACAGCGCAGAGGTAGTCGTTGCTGAGATAAAGAGGATCATGACCGAATATTTGAACCAGGATGATAGAATCGATACTTTTGTCAGAAATAAGATAGGCTCGATGTCAAGGCCTGTACCGGTCGGGAGCCGTGAATGGGATATCTTATACAAGAAATATTTTGATGAAGAGATGAACAAGAAGAACCGGTTATAAAAAAATACCGCAGACGATAGAGGTGGGGGTCTCGATGTCTGCGGTATTTTCTCCCAACGATTTATCATTGGGGGGTATCTTTTACTCAAATCCCTTGAAATCGGTTTGAGCTATACCACTAAAAGGTTTCAGGGTAATATCCACGCTCTTGACAAACGAACCTTCCCTGACAGTTACAAGATGCGTATCATTCCCATCATACGTACCGAAATATTCACCCTCTACCGGCGGCTTCTTGGTCTTTACGCGTGCGGCAATGTAATAATCGCCGGCATTGGGCAGGTACAATGTATATGCGCCGTCAGCCTGCACAGGAGCTGAAGCGTACTTTGGCAGCGTTTTCATCTTCGGGTCTGTATACGCGACGGCAAACGCACCGGTTACCGCTTTACCATGCTTGTCAAGGATCACACCCTTTATACCGCTTTTTGTGACTTCCGTCCCCGCCATCTTAAAGAACATCGGTTCCACTATCTTTTTCATATTCAGGTCTAATTTGAAGTCAGCGCCGGTAGCGACGCTTACTTTCGTACCCGTCTGGCTGGAATAGTCACCGGTGGAAAGAACACCGACGTTGCTGCCGTCCGCCCTCTTCCTCGCGATGATAAAATACTCACCCGCTTTTACATTGATCAGGAACCCGCCCTTTTCATCTGTCGGGTTACTGATAAAATCCGCGGGGCCCATCTGTCCCCTCATAGTCGTTTTGTATGCATAAACATAAGCGCCCGCTACAGGCTTACCGTCATCACCGGTAATGGAGCCCGTGATCTTCGCGTCAGCAAACACCGAGTCTGGATTGTCGTCCCCGGCGCCGGCCTTTTGTACCGGGCAACAGATAATAAAAAAAACAAACACACTAACGACTAATATCGATTTCAGCTCTCGTCCCATCTCTTCTACCCCCACGTAGTTTATTTGCTTGATAAAAGTCTATACCATATTGTACCGTTGTCAAGTGATTTTTTTAACTACAATTAATTTTTCTAAGGATACTCCTGGCTTGGTAACGTCAAGAATTTTGTGTCAGTGTCAACACATAATCTTGTTAGTGAACCAGAGCCCCTCCTTTGAAACCGTGAAAACGGATGGCTTTACGGTATTGACATAACCGGCAATTTCTGGTAGCAATAGCATAACGATGAATATACTCGCAATCGATACTACGTCACAGGCGCTATCCGCCGCGATCACCTCGTCTGGGGAGCTTGTCGCCGGGTTTGACCTATTCACGAAGGATACCCACAGCGAACGGCTCATGCCGCTTATCGACTCGATACTTGGCGCGGCGAAGATGAATATAGCCGATATCGACTGTTACGCCTGTACGGTGGGGCCTGGTTCTTTCACCGGTCTTAGGATAGGTATCAGCGCCATCAAGGGGCTTGCATACGCGAATGGGAAGATGGTGGCGGCGATATCCTCATTAGACGCGCTTAGTACGAATATCCATGATACCAGATACGATATCTGCCCATTGATAGACGCCAGGAAGGGTGAGTTGTTCTGCGCGTTTTATAAGATAGGTGCGGATGGAGAGCTCATAAAGAGAAGTGACGGGATGAACCCCACACCAGACAGGCTTATCGCGATGATAAAGCGAAAGACGGTTTTTGTAGGTAACGGCGCGATTTTATACAAAGATACGCTATCAGAAAAATTAGCGGAAAAAGCTGTGTTCGTACGCGATGAGCTGAACTATATAAAGGGGCTGAATATCGCCAGACTCGCCGAAGCGAAGATCAAAGCGGGCGATCTCACAAAACCAGAGCTGTTAGCGCCAATATACATCCGCCGCTCAGACGCCGAGCTGAACTTCAATAACAGGTAGCGCGAACGGGGAAGAGCGCTACTTATACCGCCCAAGCCAGATGTTCAGCTTCACCTGCAAAAGGTCGATGAACGTTCTTATGGAATCCTTGACGATGTGCACCTTGCTCTTCGGGTCGTTTATCCAGCTGACACCGACCTCTTTCACCTCATAGCCGAGCATCCTGCTGATGGCGAGCGCCTCCATATCGAACCCGAACCGCTTGACGGTGACCCTTTTGAATATCTCTTTCGCGGCGGATTTTTCAAACGCCTTGAACCCGCACTGGGTATCGTACAGGTTACAGTTAAGGATATTCCTTATCAAGATGTTGCCCAGCCGGCTGACAAAGCGCCTGTATAAAGGCTGCTTTATCCTGATATCGCTCTTTTTGATGTAGCGCGACCCGATGATCACCTTGAACCTGCCAAAGTACGGGTATATCTTGTCGAACTCAGATATCGGTGTCGAGTTGTCCGCGTCTGTGAACAGGATATAACAGCCCGACGCACTTAGCACACAGGCTCTGACACAGTAACCCTTACCGTTGTTCTCAGCGTTCTGTATCAGTTTCAGCCTCTTTATACCGCTCTCTTTCACTACACCAACTGTGTTGTCGCGGCTACCGTCGTCCACAACAATTATCTCATAGTTCAGCTTCTTATTGTCAAAGAAACCGCTGATAAGATTCAAGGTATTGATGATCCTTTTCTCTTCATTGAACGCGGGAATGACTATTGAAATATCTATTGTTTCACTATTAGCGCGCATATATACATGTCCCTTCAATGCGAAAAATTAGCAACAATTACCGAAAAAGTAAAGCATTAAATACCCCTTCATGAATTGTAGCATTGATATTCTTCGCTAAGTATAAATAAATGTTGACAATAAATGTTCCTGTGATAAATTAAAATGTACAGTAAAAAATTATATGGGGGATAAAAATGAGAACAAATCGTATTTTTTGGGGCTACCTTTTATTGCTTACTATAGTATGTTTTATTTTCTCACCGATTGTCGCAAGAGCTGATTTTGAAATGACTTTTGGCGGTACAAACAATGACTATGGGCGTAGTGTACAGCAGACCTCTGACGGCGGCTTTATCGAGTTAGGTTATGCCGATTCCTTCGGCGCCGGAGGTTCTGATATGTATCTTGTAAAGACGGACGCGAGCGGGAACGAGCTCTGGTACAAGACTTTCGGCGGCACAAACAGTGACAGAGGCTATAGTGTACAGCAGACCTCTGACGGCGGCTTTATCCTGTTAGGTGAGAGCGAATCATTTGTAGCGCCCGTTTCTATTCCTGGGGGAGGCTATCGCCCGGTAGAGCCTTCAACCGTTATGTATCTTGTAAAGACAGATTCAAGCGGGAACGAGCTCTGGTACAAGACTTTTGGCAGTACAAACAATGACTATGGGCGTAGTGTACAGCAGACCTCTGACGGCGGCTTTATCCTGTTTGGTCATACCACCACCTTCGGCGCAGGAGGTTATGATATGTATCTTGTGAAAACGGACTCAAGCGGGAATGAGCTCTGGTACAAGACTTTCGGCGGCACAAACACTGACTATGGCTATAGTGTACAGCAGACCTCTGACGGCGGGTTTATTCTATTGGGTTATACCACCACCTTCGGCGCAGGAGGTTATGATATGTATCTTGTGAAAACGGACTCAAGCGGGAACGAGCTCTGGTACAAGACTTTCGGCGGCACAAACAGTGACAGAGGCTATAGTGTACAGCAGACCTCTGACGGCGGCTTTGTCCTTTTAGGTCAGACAAATTCTTTTGGCGCGGGAAGTTCTGATATATATCTTGTAAAGACGGACTCAAGCGGGAACGAGCTCTGGAGCCAGACCTTCGGCGGAACAAGCAACGACTATGGCTATAGTGTACAGCAGACCTCTGATGGCGGGTTTATCCTTGCAGGCGAGACAAATTCCTTTGGCGCGGGAAGTTATGATATGTATCTTGTGAAGACGGACTCAAGCGGGAATGAGATTTGGAACAATACCATTGGCGGAACAAATGATGACCATTGCTATTGTGTACAGTTGACATCTAACGGCGGATATATCCTTACAGGCGCGACAAATTCCTTTGGCGCGGGAAGTTATAATATGTATCTTGTGAATTTAGATGGCGTCACATTTTACAAAGACGCCGACGGCGACGGGTTCGGCGACCCTGATGACACGATTGTTGACGTGTTCGAGCACCCTGGCTATATCTCAAGCGGCGGAGACTGCGATGATACTAACAAGGACATAAACCCGAGCGCGACCGATACCCCTGACGATGGCGTCGATCAGGACTGTAACGGCGTCGATACACTTACTTTCTACCGGGACGCCGACGGCGACGGGTTCGGTGACGCGGGCAACTCGATAACATCATCGTCACAGCCGGGCGGGTTTGTGCCCGACAATACCGACTGCGACGATTCTGACGCGACAATCTACCCCGGAGCGACAGAGGAAGCCAACGACGGTATAGATCAGGACTGCGACGGGTCTGACCTTATCGTTACCGATGATTATGGTAACGACCCTACCAACGCCGCACCACTGAATGTTGAGCAGCCGGTGGAAGGCGAGATCGGGGAGACCGGCGATGAGGACTGGTTCAGCTTCACAGGCGATGCCGGCACCGATTATACGATTGAGACGACTCCACCGGGGGCGGCTCCTTCTACTGCCGCAATACAGTTCACCGCGGGTACGCCATCTACGGATACGGCTTTGTACCTGTACGATACTGACGGCATTACAATGCTTGCCCAGGATGACGACAGCGGCACTGACCTGCTGGCAAAAATCGTATGGACATGCCAGTCACCAGGAACTTATTATGTCAAGATTGTAGGTTATCCGGGTACTTATACATTATTGGTAGCAGCAAGCGTCCCTGTGGATGATGGCGGTGGCGACACCGGCGGCGATACCGGCGGTGGTGGTGATACCGGTGGCGACACCGGCGGCGATACTGGCGGCGACACCGGCGGCGACACCGGCGGTGGTGGTGATACCGGTGGCGACGATACCAGCGGCGGCGGTGATACAACCGGCGATGGCGCGGGGGGTGATGACACAACAGTAGATGATACGGTGACAGATGACA
>JAJRZU010000166.1 GCA_024275075.1 Deltaproteobacteria bacterium
ATTTCAATCCGGTACTGGTTAGTTTATCTCAAGATAGCATTCGATGAGCCGCTGGAAGGCGATCTTGTTCACTACGTCGCCTTTTATTATCATGTACATGTCGTACAGGTCCTGCGACGAGAATGGTGCGGAAAAGTAGTCTCTGACTATGTCAAAGCTGTTTGGTATCCTTCGTAGTTCACCGAGCCCGAAGTCGATGATGTTTTCGTGGTCGAAGGCGAGTGCGGGCAGGTCGTCCGTCGGCAGGAACTTTGCCGTCAACGCGTCATCAGATGCCTTTGGCGACACCTTATCTATGTTGACAAAGCCGATGTATGATACGGTGACAACCCTGCCGCGGGGGTCGCGCCCGGGCTTACCGAAAGCGTGGAGCTGGTGCAGCTTGATATCCTTTATGCCCGCCTCCTCGCGAAGCTCCCGAAAGACCGCTTCTCTGATCGACTCACCGATCTCCACAAAGCCACCGGGGATCGCGTGCATACCCTGGAATGGCGGGTACCGGCGCTCGATCAGGAGCACGTTCAACTTACCCTTTATAATAGTAAAGACTAAAATGTCAACCGCGAGCCGTAACGGAATTTCAGTATCTGACATAAATGGCATTATCCCCTTTGATTCTGATATTTATCACCGATATGCAGACTAAACTACATAACTTAATTTGTTTTGTCAACCTCTTTACGCCCCCGGGTTCCCATATTTTTTACCCTTTTATAAAGGGGATACACAACAACAACAACCATAAAGAGGGGATGACAAAGCCGGCGGAGTATGAGATTGCCGCGTAGCGCCGGTTCACACGACGAACCGGTTATCTTTTTGCCGCTGGCTCTTTATCTCCTCGTTCTTCTCCTCGAATCCGGTTCTGCCTAACATACCGTATGTGTATAGTTTCCCCTGCTCCACGCCGGGCTGATCGTACGTATCGATGTTCATCAGCATACCCATGACTGACGTCTGCACCTCGAGCATGTACATGAGCTGCCCGAGAGTGAACGCGTTGACTTTCGGTACAGTTATCATACAGTTCGGTTTCTGGTTCTTCATAAGGGTGATCTCGGTGGCGGTCAGTTCGGCGCCTATCAGTTCGCTTAGCGTCTTCCCCCCGAGATAGTCCAACCCCTGGATATTGTTGGTGTCGTCTGGTATCACCACCTCGCCCTCAAATTCGAGCACCCTGATGAGGGTGATTATCTTGTCGTCCGGCCCCTCCACGTAGAGCTGGAGCTGGGAGTGCTGGTCGGTGACGCCGAGCGCTTTGACCGGTGTCTGACCGGTGTGGACTATGTTGCCCTTCAGGTCGTGCTTCTTACCAAGACTCTCCGCCCATAGCTGCCGGTACCAGTCGGCGATATCCCTCAGCGCGGACGAGTACGGCATCATCACGTTGATATTCCTGCCCTTTTTGTAATACAAATAATATATGAGCGCGGAGATGGCGGCTGGATTTTGCGTGACGTCCTCGTTTTGGCACTGTTCGTCCATGAACCGCGCGCCGGCGAGTAACTCGTCGATATCGATACCGATAACGGCCGCGGGGAAGAGCCCGACGGCGGAGAGAACGGAGAACCTGCCACCGACCCCGTCAGGTACGACAAGGCTCGCGAACTCCTCCTTGTTGACGATCGTCCTGAGCGCGCCGCTTTTCGCGTCAGTCGTGACAATCATATTATTGTTGTAATTGGCGCCGATCTTATCCTTTATGTGCGCAAGGGCGATGAGGAACTGGCTCATCGTCTCGGCGGTGGAGCCTGATTTGCTTATCACGTTGAAGATCGTCCGGTCGTCATCCACGACGTCAAATATCGCCTTGAACCAGTCCGGGTCGATGTTGTCCGCGACGATCATGCGGGGCGCCTCGCGCTCGTCCGCCGTCTGCATGTTATGGAACGGGTTCTTCAAGGCCTGCATGAGGGCTATTGCGCCAAGAGAGGAACCACCGATACCAAGCACAACGAAATCGTCGCACATGTACCGAACCTTCTGGGCGAGCTGCTTCACTTCGAGCGCCTCCTCCGCCGCGTATGGCAGGTCCATGTAAGGTAGCGCTCCATCCTGGCGCTGCTTCTTTATTTCTATAATGATATCACGGCACTTATCCTTGTATGAGTTTATCTCATCCTTGGTGACTGCGCCGTCTGTCCCGAGGTAATCCTTCATCGCGTAATTATAATCAAATGTTATCTTCATCTTGCGCTTGAACTCTTCATCAGTAAATTCTCTCATGGCATCCCCTTTATCTTTGTTAGTGTTATGGTTTTATGGGCACAGCCCACCTGACGTTACTACAAGGCCCCGCGCCCTGTCATCCGGGAGTACTTCTGTCGGAGATATATGTGTCAATCAAGATGGCGCTTCATCAGAGAATAAGTTTATGGTGTGCAAAGCAGTTCCTCCTGACAGTGTTCTTTTGTGAAGTCTTCATGCTCGATCTTGTCGTCTTGTATCTCAAAGTGGATGTCCGCGCACTGCTTGTGTACCTGCTTGAACGCGTCAAGCACTACCGGTGCGAAGTCCTCGGGCGAGGTCCTGCCGTCGCCAACGGTGATTATCCCGTACGTCTTATCATGTGAGAACGCCGGTTTGTAATGCCGCTTTGACCGCAGGGCGTCATAGACATCCGCTAACGCCGTTATCTGTGCGGCAAGCGGGATATCGCCACCCTTCTTATTGTACGGATATCCGCCGCCGTTAAACTTATCGTGATGCGCGATTACGATCTCCTCGGCCATCTCCAGCCGCTTTACATTACCGATGATCTTCGCGCCATAGATTGTGTGGAGCTGCATCTCGCTGACCTCATCACCGGTGAGCCTGCCGGGTTTCCGTAATATGCTCCTGTTGACATGTATCTTCCCGATATCGTGCATCTGTGCGAAATTACTGATATCATTGATAAAGGGTGCGGGCATTTTCAACTGCACCGCAATCGCCCTGGCGTATTCATTCACCCTGATCGTGTGCGAGTACGTAGCCTCGTCATTCGCCTCAGCCGCCCTTGATAACGCCTCTATGGTGTACATAAAAGCGTTTTCGGTTATCTTCGCCTGCTCAGAGATCGTCTTCAAAAAGTTCGAGTGCGCGACGAGACCCTTAATTAGCTGGGCATCGTACTCATTGACATGCTTACCGTAATTAAAAGCTATCACCGCAATATCGTCTGAATAGTATGTGACGAAGTTCGAGATAGTACCGACATGCTCCCTCACTTTCGGGTCAAACAGCTTCTGGTAACCATTTATATCATCAGCCCCGTCATCCCAGTTCGAGATGACTATCTCGTTATCGATCGAGGAGAACCGCTTCTTGTAATCGTCCTTAAAACTGAATGTTATCGCGAAATCCGCATTTGAATCGATCTGTATCTTCGCCGGTATCCTGATCAGCCGGCCATCTTTCTTGTAAAAAATATTACCGGTCAGGTTCTGGTTCTCCCTGTGCGTTAACAGTATATATTCGGGCTTCCTGCCCGGCGGCTCATTTGTATCCTTTAATAAATTGAGAAGAAGATTGTCATTCGAAGCGCTGTAATCGAAAGTTATCGGGTCGAACCCGCGAATACTCCTTTGCGTTACGTTAATAATATCCGTGATATTCTTGTAAGAATGCTCCAGCTCGTTTAACGCCGCTTCCTTGCTCTGGATATTCTCTATTATAACATCGCACCTGTTTTGTTCTTCCATAAATAACACTATAGCAAAACCTGGCATAATGTCAACAGCGCCGACACGCGCCGGGGAAAGTAAATAACCAGCCATTGTAGAAGGGAGCTGAGCATTGTCTGAGTGCGTGGTTTTGTGGGATAGGTTGCGGCTGACTATGGCGCGGACGTTCAATAGTCATGAAGCGCGAAATTTTGCCACTACCTCTATGTGGTGCGTCCCTGGGAACATATCCACAAGACAGATATCGTCAGGTGCAAAACCGGCGTTTTTCAGGTACGCCGCGTCCCGCGCGAATGTCGCGATGTCGCACGAAACATATACTATCGTTTTTTTACTGTTTTCTTAATATTATTCAAAGCGTCGAATGCTGCGCATCCTTGACCGCGGTGGCGATCTGGTCATTGCTCTTCTCGTCGGCGATCATGCAGTTAGCTATGTCAACAACATGGCAAGCCCCTTTTTTGTAGAAACCCAGGGCGATCTCCCCACCGATACCCTTTCCTCCGGTCACGACTTTCTGGATTCTGACCTTCGCTATCCTGCTCAACTATCAGTACCATTTATTAATAATATCAACTATCTGCTTCGCCTGCTTCTCACTCCCGATATTGAATTTGCTCTGCTGCTTATAGACGCCTCCAGACTTCTTGTAGCGCCTTATCGATATTTTCTGCGGGCCGTATTCGCTGGTCTTGCGGTCTAACTCCTGGTAAAGGAACATGATAGTGCTCCACGCACCTTTCGTCAGCACCTCCTTGGACAGCTCCTTGACTTTAAGCTCTCCGCCCTCCTCATAATTCATTGTAATTTCGTCAACATTCTCAGCCATCCTTATTCCCCCTTTATTGCGTTGGGCAAGATGCCCCTTTTGAGTCCTGCCCAAAGCCGCCTAAGACGGTAGTCGTTTACTACCATGCAGGGTAAACACCATTATATGGTACCCCCAGCAAGAATCGAACTTGCGCACATGGATTAGGAATCCAATGCTCTATCCACTGAGCTATGGGGGCACGGTCTGTTTTTTATAACATTTATTGCGATTTGTCAAGGGGACGATGAAAATATTCCATGGTAAGACTCCTGCACGGCTTAAAAGACTCCCCTCCCTTGATGGGAGGGGACAAAGGGGTTGGTGAAAACGTTAACAATATCAAAGACATCCCCCGCTCTAACCCGTGCATCGCGATGCCCCCCATCAAGGGGGAGGAAACTTTGGAGGCTGTGCAGGAGTCTTTGGTACCATAAATATTTTATGGTTTGGGTCCTCAAAGATGTTTTTTGGTAACTCTAAAAAGAAAAATAACCCTTCAATTTATTTCATGGAAATACTTAATAGAAAATATTACTTGAAAATATTACTTGAAAATATTATTATCCTTGCTTTACTTAATGTAAGGAATGGTATTTTATGCAAACAGACAAAAAGGGGAATAATTTAAGCAGCTTCATGATTTACGACGGTGAGCGCGCAAACCTGGACATAACCGATACGACTTTCTACGGGTTCCCTAAGGAGAGTATCGTCAAGGCTGAGAGAAGGCTTTTGGACACAGGAGTAAGGTCTACGGCGTATTTTTCCATGGAGTACGGACTCGCTACAAGCGTTTATAATAAATTCAAGAGTGACAAAGAGCTGAACAAGGGTAATAAGCGCAGTGATACCGAGGTCTTTTCAAATATCAGGGCGATGGACTATTTCCACATGGTCAAGATCGACAGCATTGTCGATATGCCGATATATAGCGGTGGGCTTGGTGTGCTTGCCGGTGATTCGATGAAATCCGCCGCAGATCTCGGGTTGCCGTTAGTCGGGGTAGGTATCTTATGGAGCAAGGGGTACTTTACCCAGGAGTTTTGCGCGGTAGACGGCCAGAATGTCGAGGAGTTTTTGTGGGAACCGAAAGACTATCCTGCTCTGTTGCCATTAGATGTCTATGTCACGGTAATGATTGGCGATGCTGACGTAAAGATCCGGCTGTGGAAGTACTATATTTACAGTAATGATCATAATCATGTCATCCCGCTTATTCTGCTGGACTCAAATTTACTGGAGAATCCGCCCTGGGCGAGGGAGCTTACCGGTCAGCTATACAAGAGCGACAGCGCCTGGTGGAAGATAGTGCAGCGCAAGATATTGGGGTATGGCGGGGTGCGGGCGTTAGACGCGCTTGGTTACTCGATTGACAAGTACCACCTGAATGAGGGACACGCCGCTTTCGCGTTTTTAGAGAAAGCTGTCGGTCTGGACGAGGAGGGTATTGCGAACCTTAAGAGCTCGTTCGCTTATACGTGTCACACACCAGTCGAGGCGGGTCACGACAAGTTCCTGATATCAGAGCTTGAGAAGGTGTTTAACAGCAAAGAGTTAGAGGTCTTAAAGCGGTTCGGGACCCAGAAGGAGAACAAAAAGATTATTAATCTTACGCTCTTATCTATGAACGTTTGCAGTCAAGTGAATGCGGTGGCACAAAAGCACGGGGAGGTCACAAAGGTTCAGTTCCCGACTTATGAGGCGAAGATAAAGAGTATCACTAACGGTATCCACATACCGACCTGGGCGTCAGACAGCTTCAAGTCCTTGTTTGAAAAATATGAGGGTGTGATAGGTGACTGGCGGCAGGATTCCACGCGATTGCAAAACGTTGGGAACCTTAAAGATAACGTTGAGTTTAAGAAGGATCTGTGGGCGGCGCACAAGAAAAATAAATGCGAGCTCGCGAATGTCCTGCGCCACTGGTTCTTCAGAGACGATGTGCTGACGATCGCATGGGCACGACGTGCGGCGGCTTATAAGCGGGTCAACCTGATATTGCAATACCCTGACAGGCTGATGAAGATGTCAAAAGAGATTGGGCCGCTACAGATCATCTTCGCCGGTAAGGCGCACCCAAATGACGCCCGTGGTATAAAAGATATCCAGAAGCTCCTGACGAGTATCGACAGTATGGCCAATTGCAGTGATTATATCAAGCTCATCTGCCTGGAGAATTACGATATATTATTAGGGAAACTGTTGACATCGAGCGTGGATATCTGGCTGAACAACCCGCTCCCGCCGTTTGAGGCGTCAGGCACCAGCGGGATGAAAGCGATATTAAACGGTGTCGTACAGCTCTCAACGCTGGACGGCTGGGTAGTCGAGGCGAAAGACGCCAACATCGGGCGGATATTCGGTCACTCCCCGAAAAAGGGAGAACTCGGTACGGAGACAGACCTTAAGATGCAAGAGGACGCCCAGTCACTATATGATACGTTAGAAGAGCTTATGCACCTTTATTATGACAGTGAAAACAGCGAAGAGAAACGGCTGAGTAATGGCTGGATGACTATGATGATCAATTGTATCGCCCAAAGCGGTTTCTTTAATACAAGCAGGATGGTGACGCAGTATAATGACAGTGTCTGGCAGCTTGACAGAGCCGGCGGCTAAGAGGCGTCGTCCTTTTCGTCAACTTTATATTTCGACGTTTCTTTATTGATATTATCGACTATCTCGGTTATTGCGGCGGACGCTCTTGACATCCTCTTGGCAGACTGCATATTATTACTCAAAGTATCCTTTATCTCTCTCATCACTTTATTTGAGCTTTTATTATCCTCCGCATACTGGATAGTAGCGTTCAGCGTCTTACTTATGAGCTGGGAATAGTCCGAAAGAGCGGAGGCGAGCTTCTTCGTATTGTTACTTTGTAACATAGATGAACTTTTTAACTGCTCCACCTTATTTCTCATATCGGCCGTAGATTTCAATACCTCCGGGGCGCTCTCCTTTTGCTCCTGAGTCAACACCTGAACCGTCTTCATAGTATTATTTATGGTCTTAACGACCTCCCCAAGCTCGCTTATGTTCTCCACCTGCCTGGTGGTCTCTTTCACAATGATCTTCGCTTTTGTCGAAGAAGCTTTGGAAGAATCAAGGATTTTATTCAACTCCTCAAAAGCCTTGTTAGATGTCTGCTCACCCTGGATCACATATTTTGAACTTAATTCCATCGCCTCTGTAGCTTCATTCACCTCAGATAAAACTGTCTTGATCAGCTTCTATATCTCTGATGTCGAGGAAGCTGTCCTCTCAGAAAGCTCCCTTATCTCGCTTGCTACGACGTTAAACCCTTTGCCGTGCTCTCCCGCCGCCGAAGCAAGGATCGCGGCATTCAGAGCAAGCAGGTTCGTCTGCTCCGCTATCTCGTTGATAACTGTCAATATCTTACCGATCTCTATCGAGCGGGCGCAAAGCCGGCTGATGACTTCCGTTGCCTTGTTAACGGTATGCTTGATCCTTTGCATACCATCTATGGAATTTCTGACGGACTCTAAACCTAAATCATTCGTGTTTACCGTTACAATTTCAGACAATGAGGCCGCTTCTTTTGCAGTATCCTTTATTGACAGAAAAGTGTTATTTATCTTGTTTATGAAAGAATACGCACGGTTAGACACACTTGAGAGCCGCCTTATATCATCAGCGGCATTGCTTATCGATGAAGACATCTTCTCGATCGCGGACAAAACGCCACCGGCATACATATTGACATTATCGATTATATTCGACGCTGTAATGTTATTCTTACTCATATCATTGATGTAAACAAGGTTATCACTGCTGAAGCCTGATAAATGCTCAATATTATTAAATACAGTTTTAGCCGAATGGTTAATGGTATCCATCAGCTCCAATGACCTTTCCACCAGCTCGGCCTGACTTTGCGCGCTATCAGAAAACCATTTGAAATCTTTAGTGAAATCTTCGTTCGCCTCTTCTATCTCATTTGACGCTTCTATTATCCGTAGAACGAAGCCATTAAAATTATTCATATATTTATCGAACGACTTTGATAGCGCTAAAGTTTCATCCGCCGCACCGGTAGCTATCCGTTTTGTCAGATCATATTCTGACGATTCTGAAATAGAATCCGTAAAGACCATTATTGGGGCGGTCGCCTTCTTCGCCAAATATGCTGCCCCGACAAGCACTGTCAGCATTAACAGCAGTGATATTACAATGTAATTTGTAATAACGCCGTTTATCTGGGCGCGAAGATCCAGCGAGAGACCGATCCTGATATAGCCAAGCTTCGTTGTCGGTTCGTTGCCGGTCTGTGCATCATCACCATTATTCACGACGGCGTAGATCGGCATATAGTAATCGAACACCCTGCCGCCCTTCCACTGCCTGTACCCAAACTCCGTCGCCCTGCCCGCCACGCTTGTCAGGCTGTCGGCGATCCTCTTGCCGACCTTGGAGTAGTTAGAGTGCATCAAAGCTATGTCATCGTTATTCAATATGATTACATACTCTATGTCACTCTTTGAACCGTTCTCGCCCTTACTGCCCGAAGTGGCGATCAGTTGCACCAGTTTATTCAATGACCCGTCCAGAGCGGTATCCTCGGCAATGATACCCTGTACGCTGTACTTAGAGATTATCGCGCAAAGGGTACGCGCTTTCATGGTCTGCTCATCTATCGCTTTTTGTACCAGCTCTGATTTATGATATTCGATAAGGAAGATATTCCCCGCGGCGGTCAGCACAAAAGCCACCGCCACTATCAAGAGTATTTTATTACGTATTAAGAAGGTCTTTCTTCCTGACACACGCTCTCCCTTACTGATAAAGATGGGCATGTTGCCCAATCCAATTTAGGGGCTTAAGCCCCTACGCTTCCGTTGGTCGCTACCCCGTAATATCAGGTACTTACAGCGACAGCTGTTTAGAAAAGATGAATAATGTGCTATTTGGCTTAAGTCCCATTAAAAATAGCGCCTTTATTAATATTTATAAGGAATTTATCCTAAAAGTCAAGGAAGTTATTAAATTTATGTCAGACAACCACGCCTGATAAGTTTACCGGAGAGCTTATATATGACAAGAAGAAAAGCGCCTGCTCGATCAGGTATCTCCTGACAAAGCTGCCGACGGAATATATGTAGCTTGTCGCGAAAAAGCTTACATCGTTCAGGTTATTAAGCTTCGAATAGAGTAAGACCCTGAACGCGTGATAATCATCGCTTACAAAAACTATCCCCTTATCTGCCAGCCCGTTTTCGTTAATATACCGCTTTATGGTAGTGATCTCCTCCTTGGTGCTCCTGCACGCGAAAAAGATACCCTTTATATCCTGAGCGGCAAGTATCCTTTTCGCGATCTTCTTCTGGTTCTTACCGGCGGATATCACCAGCCGCCGCCCGCCGACCTCGCGCACCTTTAAGATACCGGTCTTTAACCTCCTGAAAAACTGGTGAATATCGTTATTAAACATGTTGACAAGCTCATCATCACTCATATTTAACATCTTCTGCGTCGAGGCGGGTTTAAACGGCCTCGTACCTAATACATAGATTATTTTATCCTTTTCAGACGAGCCCGCGCCGAGCTTCGATAAGTGCATGAAGTTTAATGCGATGACAGACAAAAGAATGAACGAGGCCACAACAAAACCGATATGCTTTGTCAATGATCGGTGCGGCCTGTTCCCCCGCCCCATGAATAGGCAGTAATATGATGCAGTTAAAACGCCCAGATACAGTATCCTGACGATATTTAAACGCATAAAAGGGGTCAGGAAAAAGAGG
This sequence comes from Deltaproteobacteria bacterium, assembly GCA_024275075.1. Lineage (GTDB taxonomy): Bacteria > Desulfobacterota > JAJRXV01 > JAJRXV01 > JAJRXV01 > JAJRZU01. The sequence goes on from JAJRZU010000166.1 coordinate 10,239, forward strand.
ATCTGCGACGCGAACACAAAAACGGCGCCAAGCCTGATATCCATATTCCTGATATTTGCGCTGCCGGGCACAAAAAGGTTAAGCAGAGTGAAAAACGTCTCTGCGTATTTTTTTCCAAAGGGCATCTAAGAACCTTTCAACAGTCCCACAATATTAATTTCTTAAGCGCGGTTTGTCAAGCAAGTTTTCTCGCCACCGGGATGGCAGCAGGGGTAACGTCAAGTGTTTTGTGGCAATCTCAACACAATAATCAGCGACATCAAAATTAAGGCGCTCCTTGAAAACCATCGAGATGGTTAGCGCTTGACTTTCGCGGCGGATATGGTATAAATATTTATGATTTCGACGATGGTGCTTTAGATGCTTAATTCCAGGATAGTAATAACATCAATCTTGACAGCGCTTTTTTTGTTTTCGTCGCCTTTCGTCTCGTTTTCCAAGGAGGAGAAGGAGATGACAAGACAGGACTATATCCGCGGGATCGAAGCGACAAAAGAGGCTCTCGCGGGTGACCCGGAAAACCCGGCGCTTCACAACACGCTCGGCTATTACTTCTACAAGATCGGTGAGTATGGCAGTGCGGAGTCCGAGTATAATAACGCGATCATGTATAACCGAGAGTTCCCCTTACCGTATAATAATTTAGGTATATTATCCTTATTGAAGAAGGATTACGAGCAGGCGGAAAAATACTTCTCCAGCGCGATCGGGCACAACCCGCAATACGCGAAAGCGGCCTATAATCTTGGCGTCACGTATTTCAGGCAGAAAAAGTACATAAAAGCCGTGAGATATTACCTTAAAGCCAAGGATATCGACAAAGAGTACGTAAAGGAGCGCGAGGACCCTGAAAAGCGGGAGCGAGAGCTTTCAAAGGCGTTAGCCGAAGACCCTGACAATGAGGTTTTAAAAAAGATGATAAAGAGACTAAATGAAAAAGATGATGATTAGCATGTCACTAACCGCCGCGCTTCTCCTGACGTTCAGCGCGTTATGCTCCGCCGATGAGCTTGGTTCCCCGTGGGAGCCCCCGAGGGAGACGTTTTTTGTGAAGCTCAAGGAGACGGGGGGAAAGCCGGCTGGGAAGCAGTCTACGACAAGTACAATAAAACTGCCGTTTTTGTGGGGACTTAGGTTCTACCAGAAATTCGTGTCACCGATCGACGGCGATAAGTGCGGTATGTACCCTACCTGCTCAGGATACAGCGCCCGCGCGATAAGGAAGCATGGCGCCGTGCTCGGTGTTATGCTGACGGTAGACAGGATGTTCCACGAGGGTACGGAGCAACACAGGGCGCCTTTGATAGAAAAATATGGAGTAGTGAGGTATTATGACCCGGTTGAAAACAACGACTTCTGGTTCACCGATGAGAAGTAGCATATTTGCAGCATCTTTAGCCGTGATGATGCTCCTGTCATGCCTGTCTGGAGCGTGGGCGGCTGACGGATCAGGAGCGCTAATCCCTGAAAAGAGCGGCGCCCTGTCCGAGCAGGCTGTGCTCGGGTTTGCCGACTCCCTCTTTGAGAACAAGGATTATTACCGCGCGATCACGGAATATAAGCGCTTTGGGTACCTTTTCCCTGAGAGCCCGTTGACCTTGAACGTGGAATACAAGATCGGTCTTAGCTACTTCAAAGGGAAGAAGTATGAGGAGGCCGCGGAATATTTTAATAATATATCCATTATGCCCGAAAAAAACGAGATAACCAAAAAAGCGCTCTTCAAGTTCGCAGATTCTTATTATAAGGACAAGATGTACCAGGCGGCGGCGCAAAAGTACCGGCAGTTTATAAAGGAGTACCCTGACGCTCTTGAGGCGCACAACGCCAAGTACAAGACCGGTTGGGCGTACCTGCACGCCGGGCAGTACGATGACGCGAAAAGCAGCTTTCGCGAGATAGGTGAGGATAACCCGTTCTACACGCCGGCATCGAACCTCTCGATCGAGCTGGACCGGTTCGAGGCGCTACCGCAAAAGTCACCGGTATTGGCCGGCGCCCTCTCCGCGATCATTCCCGGCGCCGGTCAGCTGTACTGCGGATACTATCAGGACGCGATCGTATCATTCCTGATAAACGGAGTCTTCATCTGGGGGACTGTCGAGCTTATCGAAGATGAGAATTACGCGGCTGGCGGCGCGGTCGGCTTCTTCGCCATGATGTGGTACACCGGTAACGTTTTTGGTGCCGTGTCCGGCGCGCATAAATATAACCGGAACATCAAGAGCGATTTCATCAAAGGGCTGGACTCGAAGTACAACATAAGCCTGAAGTATGATAAGGGAACAGATTCAAAATTCCTTGTATTCAACCTGCGCTACTGATATCTCCCGCCCCCTGAGTCCTTAGTGACAAAAAGCCCTTTGCCCCCCCTTAGTGGTGAAATATAAACCGCGGTGGTAAAAAAGCGGCCGAGTGTGAATTTAATTGGAAAAGTGTGTTGTTTATGCTACAATCGCATTGGTGAGATATAAACGGGTAGTGGTGTGTCATGGCTGAAAAAAGAGAGTTTCGGGATCTAAAGGATATCGTCAGCCGCCTGCGTGGCGATGACGGCTGCCCGTGGGACAAGGAGCAGGATTTTTCTACGATAAAGAACTACCTCTTAGAGGAGACCTATGAGATCATCCAGGCGATACAAGAGGGTGATTACGAGAACCTGAAGGAGGAGCTCGGGGACGTTCTCTTCCAGATAATCTTCCTCGCGGAGCTTGCCGATGAGAAGGGGCACTTTGATATATTCGACGCAATCAGCCACGCCTGCAACAAGTTTGTCAGCCGGCACCCGCACGTTTTCAAGGATGACGCCGATTTGGCGGATAAAAAGGGGCTAAGTAGCGATGACGTCATCAAGTTGTGGGACGGCATCAAAAGAGCCGAAAAAAAGGGGCGGGAGAAGGATATATTAAATGGAGTCTCCCTGTCGCTGCCAGCTCTTATCCGTGCGCATGAGATATCCAAGCGCGCGTCGAAGGCGGGCTTTGACTGGGAAGACAGCGGCGGCGTCATCGATAAGCTGTCAGAAGAGGTGGATGAGCTGAAGGCGGCGGTCACTGCGGGTGACACAGGCGGCATAGAGGATGAGCTCGGTGACATACTGTTCAGTATAGTCAACCTGAGCAGGTTCCTTAAAGTGAACCCGGAGAACGCGCTTAACCGGACTATAAACAAGTTTATCCGGCGCTTTGGGCATGTCCAGAAAAGAGCCGGCTATGACCTGTTGACGAAGGATATCAAGACGTTAGAGTCGTTCTGGCAGGAGGCGAAAAGGACGGAATCTTGAATAAAAGAGTAAAATTATTATTAGTCATCATATTAGCGTTCCAGCTTGTCTTTAGTTTCAGCGCCTTGGCGAAGGACGCGCTCATCAGGAAATTTGTCGTAACGAATGTCAAGGATGATATCGTAGTGTTTTTCGATCTGGACGGAGCCTTCGCACCAAGTATCAGGCGTGCGATCGAGAACGGTATACCGACGACATTCACCTTTATCATCAAGCTTAGCAGAGTGAAAAGGGTATGGTTTGACAGCTCAATCGCCGAGCTTAAGATATTCAGGACGATAAAGTATGACAGTCTCAAGAAGCAGTATCTTGTGACGCAGCGCATCGGTAAGGGCGGCCTTGTCGAGCTGAAGCGGACGAGTGATTTTTCCGAGGCGAAGCGGGCGATGAAGGAGTTCAAGAGTATACCCGTTGTCAAAACTGCGCTGCTGAAAAAGGGGAGCATGTATGACCTGAGGGTCAAGGCGAAACTCGACAAGGTCAAGCTCCCGTTTTACCTTGAGTATGTATTGGTGTTCGTATCTATCTGGGACTTTCAGACTCCCTGGCACATTGAAAGATTTACCTATTGACGATGAAAGAAGAAAACGAAAAAGAGATAGCCGCAAGGAAAGAGAAACGCAAGAGAAAGAGGGAGCTTTCCCTTATCATCTTCATCATCAGCATCATTATCTTCCTCTCTTTCCTGCAAAGCCGGTTCTTCAGGATCACCGGTGACTATCCGTATATAAACAACCTTTCATATTTCGGTATCATCCACATCATCATAATACTGATACTTGTCCTGGCGTTTCTGGTCATCAGGAACCTTGTAAAGCTGTTCTTCGAGCATAAGAAGAAGCGCGCCGGTTCGCGCCTGCGGACAAAACTCAGCCTGGCGTTCATACTTTTGTCGCTGATACCGACTCTTTTGCTCTTTATCGCGTCTGTCAGCATCCTTAAAGCGAGTATCGAGAGCTGGTTCTCTTCCCAGGTCGAGGAGTCGCTGGAGGAGTCGTATGAAATCGCCCAGACGTATTATGAGAATGTCAAGACGCGCTCGAAACGCGATGCGAACCTGCTCAGCGGTTATGTCTCAAAGATAAAGAACACATCTGACGATTTCACGAGCGAACTGCTGCCGTTTTGAAGCTGAAGCAAACAGAGCTGGATTTCGACGCGATCGAGCTCATCTTACAAGATAATATTGTCATCAAGATGCAAAAAGATGAATTTCCGGTGGAGGGCTATACCCGCGCGGACTCTGAGATAGTGAAGAACGGTTTTTTAGGGAACGAGGATTCGCTGATCGAGGAGGCGGCGGCGGGCGACCTTGTCAAGGGCTTCTCACCGGTATACTTCTCTGAGGCCGGCTCTGATGTAAACGGCGTGCTCGTCGTCACTTATGTCATACCAGAGAGCCTGATAGAGAAGGTGAAGAGCCTGCAAAAAGCGTATGAGGATTATAAGAACGTTAAGAGCCTGAAAGACCCGATCAAGACCGGTAACATACTGATACTCCTGATAATAACCCTGCTGATAGCGTTTCTGGCTACATGGTTCGGTATAAACCTCGCCAAGAACATCACCGTACCGATCCAGCAGCTCGCGGAGGGCACCTCGAAGGTAGCGAAGGGCGAGCTGGACTTCCAGATAGAGGTGACTACGGATGATGAGGTCTCGACCCTTGTAAAGTCGTTCAATAAGATGACTTCAGACCTTTTGGACTCAAGGGTTTTGATAGACAGGGCGAACGCAGACCTGCAAAGTAAGAATATCGAGCTCGAGCAGCGCAGAAGATATATGGAGATAGTGCTGAAAAACATTGCGACCGGTGTGATTTCGCTTGATAATTTCGATAGAATCAGTACAATAAACAAATCAGCGGAGAATATCCTTTGCTTAAGCGGCGAGGATGTGCTTAATATCAGTATAAAAGACGATAACATACCAGAGCAGTTTTCAAAGTTCAAAGAGATAATAGTAGAGATGGAGCGCAAAGGCGTAGACTCGATAGAGCGAGAGCTTAACATTGAGATAGACCAGAAAAAGGTGACTCTGCTTACCAACATCACGATGTTGAATGATGAAAATGACGACTATATCGGTCTGGTGATGGTGCTCGATGATCTGACGGAGCTCGTGAAGGCGCAAAGGGTAACAGCGTGGCGGGAGGTGGCGCGCCGGATAGCGCACGAGATCAAGAACCCCTTGACACCGATACAGCTGTCCGCCCAGCGGATTAGGCGTAAGTACAAGGACGTTATCAAAGAGGACGCCGAGGTATTTGACGAGTGTACGAAGACGATAATAAAGCAGGTCGGCGAGATGAAGAACCTTGTGAACGAGTTCTCGAACTTCGCGAGGATGCCGTCGGCGAAACCGTCACCGAACAACATAAATGATCTGATACAAGAAGTGATAACGCTATATAAAAACTCTATCAAAAATATCAGGATGGATTTTTTGCCCGACACCGATCTGCCCGTCATAAATGTCGATAAGGAGCAGATAAAACGAGTGCTTATCAACCTGATCAAGAACTCGCTCGCTTCTTTTACTGATGAGAAGCAGCGCGAGATAACGATAGAGACGTATTTTGATAAAACCATGCAGATGGCGCACATAGAGGTAGTCGATAACGGCTGCGGTATCCCTTCGAGCATCGAGTCACGGCTGTTCGAGCCATATTTCTCGACAAAGAAGGCCGGTACCGGGCTGGGGCTGGCTATTGTAAAGATAATCATCACCGACCATCACGGCTACGTCAGAATAAAGAAAAACTATCCGAAGGGCACCCGCGTTGTGATCGAGCTGCCGTTATCAGAGGTATAACATGCGTTACAATATATTATTAGTCGATGATGAAAAGAGCATACTAAAGAGCCTCAGCGGTTCGCTGAAGGATGAGGGGTTCTCCACCGTCCTGGCGCACAGCGGGGAGGAGGCGCTCGAGCTTATCGATAAGGAGATGCCCGATCTTGTACTCCTTGATATATGGATGGAGCCATGGATGGACGGTATCGACACGCTTATGGCGATCAAGCAGCGCCTGCCTCACATGCAGGTCATCATCATGTCCGGGCACGGTAATATCGAGACAGCGGTCAAGGCGATAAAGCTTGGTGCGTTCAATTTCATCGAGAAGCCGCTGAGCATCGATAAACTGCTTATCGCTATGGAGCAGGCGCTCAACTTCAACAAGCTTGAGGAGGAGAACGCGCGCCTCAAATCGAAGGTGCTGAAATCTTACGAGATTATCGGTGATTGTGATGAGATACTCGATTTGAAGAAGCAGATAAACCTGGCGGCGCCGACAAACGGCTGGGTGCTCATCACCGGTGAAAACGGTACCGGTAAGGAGTTTGTCGCGAGGACTATCCACCTGTTAAGCAAGCGGAAGGATCGCCCGTTTATCGATATCAACTGCGCCGCCTTGCCCGAGGAGCTTATCTAGAGCGAGTTGTTCGGCTACGAGAAGGGCGCTTTCACCGGTGCGGTGGCGAAGAAGAAGGGCAAGTTTGACTTGGCGAACGAGGGTACGATCTTCTTAGACGAGATCGCTGACATGAGCCTGAAGACGCAGGCGAAAGTGCTTCGGATACTTGAGGAACAGAAGTTTGAGCGCGTGGGCGGCACCAGGACGATCGAGGTGGATGTAAGGATAATCGCCGCGACGAACAAGGATTTAGAGGCTGAGATGAAGACCGGCGCCTTCAGGGAAGACCTTTTCTACCGGCTTAACGTGATACCGCTTAACGTACCGGCTCTGCGCGAACGCAGGCAGGATATCGCGCTACTTGCCAGCCACTTCCTCAATGAATATTCCAAGGAGAATATCAAGATAAAGAAAGAGATATCCGAAGAAGCTATGAAGAGCATGATAAATTATGACTGGCCGGGTAATGTGCGCGAGCTGCGCAACATCATTGAGCGGCTTGTCATCATGACCCCCAAGCGTGTGATCTCGAAGGGGGATCTGCCAAAGGAGATAAAGGACGCCGGTGGCGGCGACCAGGGCAGGGGCGTTTTTGATGTCAATAACCTTAAGGACGCCAAAATGCAGTTTGAGAAGGAGTTCATCACAAGGAAACTCATCGAGAACAATTATAACGTCAGCAAGACGGCTGATGATATCGGTGTAGAGCGCACTAATGTCTATATAAAGATAAAGAGCTACAAAATAAAAGTCAGTTAGAGAACATGAAAAAACTGTTTATTACATTTTTGTTTGTCATCTTCTTGATCAATTCCGCTTTTTGTGATGAGGTCGGTATTGTAAAGAAGTCCGGTAATATTCACTTTACACTGCTAAAAGAGTATAAATTTGAGAGCTATATAAAGAAATTCCTGTTTGATGAACAACTCAAACTCACCCATACCGTAACGAAGACAAGCGCCGATTTTTACGATGAAAATGAACGCGTAAAGCACAAAGAACCGATCAACGGGCGCTATGGCAACATCTACTTCTCGGATAACAAAGAATATTTCGCTGTTATCAATTTTGATAAGGTGACAAAACTCACTGAAATAACGCTGATGAACAAGGAGTTTGAGAAGGTATGGAGCAATTCGTTCAAGTTCCTTAGTACAAAGAGGATTTACATCTCTGATGACGGTAAGAATGTCATACATTACGGTGTCAGCAGAACGAGAGGTTATGCCGCGCTTAACTTTATCGGCGCCGGCGGTGAAGCGCTGAGAAAGACGTCGGGCTTTAAGTATGTGCGCGATTCTTTTGCGTTCTCACCGAAGAACAAGATGATTCTGGCGCTTGGGGAAACCGCCTATGACCTCGAAGGTAACGTCATCTGGCAGATACAAAATAAGTACAAGAAGAAGAAGGGCGTTTGCAATATATCGCCTGACGGCAGCGCCATCGTCGGGGTTTACCAGTCTGACACCCCAAAAACAAGCGATATCCTGTTCATTCAGGCGGATGGCGCCGTCGTGAAAAAACACGTGATAAAAGAAACTTATGACGCAATTATAAAATTCTCACCGGATAATAAACATTGCATTATTTTTACTTCTGGTAAGATAAATCTGTACCAGACCGCCACAGGAAAGCATGAGTGGGAATATGACCTGTCAGCGTATAAGACAGGTGACGAGGTGGAGCTGATAGCGTTCTCTATCGACATCTCCTATGATTCGCAAAGGATAGTCGTCGCTGTCGTACCAAGGCGGCTGGGTCTGTATCTGAGCGTTACGTATCTTGTAATATTCAACGAATCCGGTGCGGTGCTCTCTGAGAGCGTCATCGAGGGGATGAGGAAGATAAGCAACTTCCCGCCGGCGGTCAGGATATCGCAGGACGGAAACACCCTGGCGCTTAAATTCGATAAATTGATCACGAAATACAGTCTCACGCCATTGCCCCCTTAATGGACTGTTGCAAATAGCGATTTTTTCATATTTTCGCAAAAGTCGTCGCTGTAAGTACCTGAAAAAAGAGCGAGCCGCTCTGGCGGCGGGGGGGGCGACCAGCGGGAGCGAAGGGAGGAATCCCCCTTAATTTGTATTGGGCAACATCCCCCTTAAAGCCGGTAAATGATGCAAAAATATTACAACTCATTCAATGAATATTTAAGGGCGCTGTTCGGCTCCAAGGTGCGTAAAGTACCGGTAAATGCCGGCATGACATGCCCGAACCGCGACGGGACGCTCTCGCACGATGGCTGTATCTTTTGCGACGCGACAGGTTCCGCCGCAGAGCCGTGCAAGCCGGAGATACCAATAGCGACCCAGATAAAAAGCGGGAAACTTGTGATGGGTAAGAAGGGGAAAGCCACCAAATTCCTCGCATATTTTCAGGCCTTAACAAACACTTATGGCGACCCAGAAGAGCTGGGCAGGCTCTACAGATCAGCCGTGGTGGATGAGGATATGGTCGGGCTCATCATTGGTACGAGGCCGGACTGCGTATCCCCGGCTATCCTTGACATACTCGCTGATATCGCGGGGGGAAAGTACGTGCAGCTCGAATATGGCCTGCAATCAGTGCACGATGACTCGCTCGCGTACCTTAACCGGCGCCACAGCTACGAGGATTTTGCAAGGGCGTATGAGATGACGAGGCAACGCCCGGGGATAAAGGTAGGTGCGCACGTGATACTGGGCATCGCCGGCGAGAGCGAAAGCGATATGCTTGACACGGCGCGAACCCTGTCTGATATCGGGATCGATGTCATCAAGATACACCAGATGCACGTGCTCAAAGGTACGAGGCTACACGAGCTTTACATGACCGGTGAGTATACGCCGATGTCCGCCGACGAATATGTCACGCTCCTGGTCACCTTCTTAGAGCGCCTGTCAGGCGGCATTGTCGTCGACAGGCTGATAGGCGGGCGGTCCGGCGATCTCTTGGTGGCGCCAAAATGGTCATACAAGAAGTTGCAGGTACTAAACATGATAAACAATGAATTTGAGAAAAGAGGTACGAAGCAGGGATGCTATTACAAAACAAAGGCTTGACCTAACCACGGGCGCAGGGCGGGCAACCCCCGCCAAAAAAGCTGCGCGGTGGCGGTTACTTGTTGAGCAGTTTTTTCAGTTCAGGTATTTCCGCCGACTTGACTTTCTCTATCATCGGGTTTAGCGGCGGCGCATACTCGACGAATTTATAGTATGTATCAAGCGCTTTCTGGTAATCCTTCAGGTCGAATTTATAGACAACGGCCATGTTCAGGTAGGAGTTGACGTGTTTAGGGTCATACTCGAGCGCTTTTTTGAACTGTTCTAACGCATCATCATATTTTTCCACCCTGCGATACATGATACCAAGGTCAACGAGTACGTCTGGTATGTCCGGCTTGATGGCAAGCGCCTTGTTATACGCCTCGATAGCGGCATAGTACTGCCCGATATCAAAGTAGCCGTTACCCAGCCCGATAAGCAGCTCCAGGTTATCAGGCTCCTCCACCAACGCCGCTTTTATTTGCCTTATACGTTAATTAAGGCGCGTCTTTTCAGATGCCGCCTTGTCTGCCTGATAAGCGCCCGGCGGCGCGGTTTCAGGCGGCATCCCTGGCGCTTGCTGTGATACAGCCTGGCGTTGCTGTACTCCTGGCTTCATGGCGGTCGTGGTTATCATACCGCCGACAAACCCGATGATGAGCCCGAAAATAAATAGTATTACACCAGTTTCTTTTTTCATGTTTTTTCTTTTTTCCGCTTAGTTATACGAGAACCTGTCCTTACGATTTTTAGCCGTAACTATGAAGTCCTGCGAGTAAGAAGTTTACCCCCCAATAAGTAAAGACAACGAACAAGAACCCGACGATCGAGATTATCGCCATCTTGCGGCCGCGCCAGCCTTTAGTATACCTTGCGTGCAGGAACGCCGCATACATGAACCACGTGATAAGCGACCATGTCTCTTTCGGGTCCCAGCTCCAGTATGTACCCCATGCCGAGTTAGCCCATATAGCACCGGTAACGATACCCGCCGTCAGGAATGGGAAGCCGACCGCGATAGACTTGTAGCTTATCTCCTCTGATGTCTTTGACGGAGGAAGCCTGTCGCCCTGTATGTTGTTATCCTCCTGCCGCTTCTTTACCAGGAACATGATACTGCACGCGAAAGCGACGGCAAAAGCGCCGTAACCGATGAAGCAAGTGATAACGTGTATCTCTAACCATATACTTTTAAGCGCGGGCACTAATGGTGTGATCTCAGGAGAAAAATCAAAGAAGAGCGCGACAATGGCGATACCAAGGAACCCGAGCGGCGCGACAAAAGCGCCTATGATCTTCTGCTTGGTCTTAAATTCGAACAGGATATAAATAACCATTATGCACCATGAGAAGAATACCATCGACTCATACATGTTAGAGAGCGGCGCATGACCTACATCAGCGCCCATCTTATATGACTCAATCCACCGTAAGGCGATAGCGGCGGTATGCACCACCACCCCGATGAGCACGGTGAGCGTAGCAAGCTTCCCGACTTTTTCACCAAAGCCCTGGTAGCGAAATGAGACATGAACGACATAGAAAAATGAAGCCGCCAGATAAATAAACATCGCGGCTGATAAAAGATGCTGGTTTATGGCTTGAACTTCCTGCATATTGCACTCCCATAATAAGTTGTTTATAAAAACGCATTACTCTTTTGCCTTGGCTATATGAGTCGCAAGGCATCTTTACGATGCTAAAATTTTATACTAAAACAAAATAAAAGTAAACACAAATTATTTTGATTTAGCGCCCAGAACTTTTCTTTGCCACACGACCACAATCGGACTCGCGACAAAGATCGAGGAATATGTACCGACTAACAGGCCGATAATCATAGCAAACGCGAAATTATGGATAACCCCGCCACCGAACAGGAATATGCAAAGCAGCACTAAAAAAGTGGTCAGGGAAGTCAGTACCGTTCTGCTTAATGTCTCGTTGATGCTCTTGTTAACCACCTGTTCAAATTTCTTTTTTCGCGTTTTTCTCAGGTTCTCCCGTATCCTGTCATATACAACGACAGTATCATTTATGGAGTAACCGACAACCGTCAGAAGTGCGGCGATAATAGTGAGGTTAAACTCTTTGTTCGCGATACTCATCACACCGACAGTGATTATTACATCATGAATAAGAGCCACGATAGCGCCGCTTGCTAACTTAAACTCGAACCTGAACGCGACATAAAAGAATATGCTTATAATAGCGGCGATAATGGCGCTCACCCCTTTGCTCCTGAGCTCGGCGCCGACTTTTGGGCCTACCATTTCGCTACTTCTTATGTCAACGGTCTCAGCGCCATAGCTTTTTTCAAGCGTAGCTTTCATCTCCCCGGCGAGCCCTTCTTTCTGGTCAGATATTCTGCTGACCCTTATCAGGAACTCATTATCCACAGCATCTCCATACTGCTGTACATCAATCGTCTTAAAATCCATCGGGGCTAACGCTTTTTTGATCTTTTTGGCATCGGTGGCGTCTGAGTGAAACTTCACCTGAATAAGGGAGCCCCCTGTAAAATCTATACCCATGTTAACACCGCCATGCATAAAGACTGACGCCAGACTGATTACAATAAAAATTGTTGATATTGCTAAGCCTATGTTTATTTTACCAACAAAATCAATATCAATATCAGGTTTGATAAATTGCATCGATATCCTCCGTATCTTTCTATATACTGATTTCTTTAAATATTTTTCTATCTAACAAATAATCAAATATCACCCTTGAAACGAACACCGAAGTGAACACACTCGCGATGATACCCAGGCACAATGTGACTGCGAACCCTTTTACAGGGCCAGTTCCGAACTGGAACAGGATCACCCCGGAGACAAGCGTCGTTATGTTAGCATCAAGGATACATGACAGCGCTTTCTTGAACCCGGCATCTACAGAGGCGCGTGGCGTCTTACCAAGTAGCTTCTCTTCCCTGATCCTCTCAAAAACAAGGACGTTAGCATCGACAGCCATACCGATTGTCAGAACGATACCGGCGAGACCGGGTAGCGTCAAGGTCGCCCCGAACGCGGCAAGCCCCCCGAAGATCAGGAAAATGTTCAGTATAAGCGCCATATTAGCTATAATACCGGAGAACTTGTAGTATATTATCATGAACACGATTACCAGAAAGCCCCCGATCACAAGCGAGTTTTTACCCTGCCTGATGAGGTCGTCACCCAATGAAGCGCCAACCGACCTCTCCTCCAAGAACGTAATCGGTGCGGGCAGTGAGCCGGCTTTCAGCACGATAACAAGGTCTTTCGCTTCTTCTAACGTAAAGTTACCAGAGATGCTCGCGCTGCCGTTCGGGATCTGCTCCCTTATCACCGGTGCGGAGTAAACATTGTTATCAAGCACTATGGCAAGGCGCTTGCCGACATTTTCGCCGGTAAGTTTCGCGAATATCTTCGCGCCCTTGGAATCGAGATCCATGAGTACGCCCGGTGCGCCTGTCTGCGAATCAAGCCGCACATTGGCATCTTTCAGGTACTCGCCGGTCAACAGCGCCCGACTCTTCACCAGCATCTTCTCGGAAGTCGTGACACCGGTTCTTGAGTCAACCATCTTCTTTGTCAGGATCTCGCTCCCTCTTGGGGGGCCGTTTTTCAGGGCATCGTTAAGCGAGTTCACCTCATCTAACAGCTTAAACTGCAATTGGGCAGTCTTACCGATCAGATCCTTCGCGCGCTTGATATCCTTAAGGCCGGGCAGCTGTATCAATATCTCCTCTTCACCATACTTCTGCACAAGAGGCTCAGATACGCCGAACTTGTCGATCCTGTTCCTTATCGTCTCGATAGCCTGGTTGATCGCATTCTTTCTGATAGACTTCTTCTTTTCCGGAGTAAAATCAAGGAAGTATTTTATCTTACCAGAGTCCCTTACAGTCTTCTCGTTAAATAATCTCAAGTCTGCAAACATATACTCCTCAGACAACATAGTCTGAAACTCTTTGTCATCGTTCCCGCTCAGCAACTCGACAACAACTTCACTTGTTTCAATGTCTGCTCTCGCGATCTCAAGAAACCGGATCTTTTTCTCTTTCAGAGCGTTCTCAAGCTCCTCTACCACCCTGTCAGCACTGTTCTTAATCGCCTCCCCCGCTTCTACTCCCAACCGAAAGTGCGCTCCACCCTGCAGGTCAAGACCGACATGCAAAGTTTCGCTTGTGAAGTATTTCGTCCACCACTCAGGGAGCTGATCCTTAAAAAGCGTTGGCATTAAATATGCGAACGAGACCAGCATTGTTGCAAGGATTACTAATATTCTCCACTTCAAGCTTTTAGTCATTTAGCTGAAAACTCCTTTCTAACTCTATAATAATTTTGTTTTATTTATCACTAATCCAAAGTGACAGTTTAGTATTTTCGCGGACGTTCTGCACATGATCATTCTGTCTAAGAATATCTCAAAATACTCCATCACCTGTGATATATTCGTGTCAATAGTCAACTCAAGGTCTATCATCATCTTCTTTTTATCAACTTTTAAAGAAGATTCAGTAACGGCAAAGTTGACCCTGTCATGTATGTCAAATGAGATATAGTTCTCATTTCGTACTCTTGATCTGTGTACATCAGCTTTATCCGCGATTATCAGAGCGGCCGACATCGGTTCGGTCGGCTCCCCCACCTGCTCATCATGATTTGCGATAGCGCTCATGACGATCACCGCCTAATCCAGCGGAAGCCCCATCTTCTTCAGTATCTCCTGAGCCATCAGGGCGCTTGTAATACCATGATTCTTTCTGCTCACCAGGTTCCCGATATCGTGCAGATAGGCGGCAATACCGGCAAGCAGTACAGTGTCCTTCGGATAATCCAGAGTTGTCAGAATATACTGAACCGATTTTGAGACGATGTTCGCATGCCTCAGGCCGTGCTCAGTATAACCGATCGCCTCAAGGTATTTATCCGCTTTAATAAGGTATGCCTTAATAAAGGGGACTTCCCTTATATCGGCACTAAGATAATCATACTTATTGCTTGTACTTTCGTCTGACATCTATTGCTGCCCAATGCTGTCAAGGTTCTTTTGCGAAGCGGAGATGGACGACTTTAACATCTTGATTCTGAGTTTCTCACCCACGTCCAAAGTCACTATTTTATCGGTTACACCGACTACCTTACCTAACATCCCGCCGTTTGTCACGACTTCATCACCTTTCTGAATATTATCCACAAAGGATCGGTGCTCCTTAAGCCTCTTCTGCTGCGGCCTAATCAAAATAAAGTAAAAAATGAAAAAGACTATCACCATGGTGAAAAGCGCACCGGTACCACTTTGCCCGCCTTCAGCGCCTTGTGAACCCATCGCATAAGCTATATCTGTAAACATTGTGTTGCCTCCTTAAAATTATAATTAATGTTAATGAACTTCCCGCTAACTTGCTACCCGGGCTTATCCCCGGATAATAACAGGCTCGCCTGTTCGTTCTCTTTTATTTCATCTCTGAGCTTATTCAGGTCACCGCCTGAAATAGCTTCTCTTATCCTTTTAATAAGATTTAAGTAATATGTCAAGTTATGAATCGTATTCAGTATCGGGCTCAATATCTCCTTCGCCATATAAAGATGCCTTAAATAGGCTTTTGTATAGTTCTTACATGTCCCGCATCCGCAATTCTCATCAAGCGGAGTATAATCATTCGCGTATCTCGCGTTCTTTATGACCACCTTGCCATTAGAAGTAAACAGGCTCCCGTTGCGCGCGTTCCTCGTTGGCATCACGCAGTCAAACATATCAATGCCTCTCATCACACCTTCCACTACGTCCAGTGGGGTACCGACCCCCATCAGGTACCTGGGCTTATCTTTCGGCAGGTGTTCCACCACCGCCTCGGTCATCTCGCGCATCATATCCTTTGTCTCACCGACACTCAAACCACCGATAGCGTATCCGTCGAACCCGATAGAGACGATCTCTTTCGCGCTTTGTTCCCGAAGCTCGCCAAACATGCCGCCCTGCACGATACCGAACAGCGCCTGGTCACCTCTCGTTTTGGCGTCCTTACAACGCTTAGCCCACCTGTGCGTCATCTCCATGGACGATTCGGTATAAGCACGCGTTGCCGGATATGGCGTACACTCATCAAAGCAGACGATAATATCAGCGCCAAGATCCTCTTGTATACCGGTCACCGACTCGGGCGTCAGAAAGATGTACGAGCCGTCGAGATGCGACTGGAACTTTACGCCCTCTTCGCTGATCTTGCGAAGCTGCCCCAGACTGAACACCTGAAAACCACCGCTGTCGGTCAGGATCGGTTTATTCCACCCCATGAACTTATGTAGTCCGCCCGCCTGCTTTACCACAGCGCTACCCGGCCGCAGGTACAAATGGTACGTGTTGCTTAAGATCACCTCGGCGCCAGTCGCGTGCAGATTCTCTACGGTCATCGCCTTTACGGTGGCGTTTGTCCCTACCGGCATAAATATCGGCGTGTTTATTACGCCATGCGGTGTGGTAAATTCCCCCAGCCGCGCGTTTGTCGAGTCGTCGCTCTTATTTACCTTAAATGTATGCATCTTACTAATCAAACCATTTATTCAGGCTTGCCTGTTTATAGGGTTTAATACCTCGCAGCTTATTGCGTAATTATTTAAAATTGATACCTCGTAGCTCTGCTACGGGGTAGTTCATTTAATGTACATCGCGTCGCCGTAGCTGAAGAACCTCATCTTCTTATCCACCGCCACGCGATATGCCCGCTTCATCAGATCGATCCCGCCAAAAGCGCAGACTAACATAAAAAGCGTCGATTTTGGAAGGTGAAAGTTTGTCAGCATCGCATCGACGACCTTGAACTTGTATCCCGGGTATATGAACAGATCAGATCGCCCCGTCTTCATCCGCGGCTTAAGGTTCTCGTCAAACACGGTCTCAAGCGTCCTTACCGATGTCGTACCAACCGCAGTGACCTTCCCGCCGCTCCTTTTCGTCTCGCTGATCTTTTCGATACAGTCATCATCGATAGAAAAAGATTCTTCGTGCATCTTATGGTCGGCGATCTTATCCACCAGAACCGGTAAAAATGTACCCGGCCCGACATGAAGAGTCAACTTCGCTACCTTTACACCACGCCCGACCAGCTCATCGAGTAGCCCGCCGGTGAAGTGGAGTCCCGCGGTAGGCGCTGCGACGGCGCCGACATTCTTCGCGTATACCGTCTGGTAGCGCTCCTTGTCAAGCGCGTCAGGGGCATCATCCACCCTTTTGATGTAAGGCGGCAAAGGCACCTCCCCGATTTCATCAAGTATGCTGAATATGTCCCTGCCGGCTTTTGAGCCGCTTTGCATCAGCTTCACCTCGATCCGCCCACCGGTCAACACCTTCGTTACCTCACCGCAAAAATCGTCGTCGAAGTTAATATTCTGACCGTTTTTTAGCGGCTTGGATGATTTCGCCAATGACCTGAATAACTTACCATCGATCCGGTCGGTCAGTAAAAGCTCGACTTTTCCGCCTGTATTCTTCTTTCCAAAGAGCCTCGCGGGAAACACCTTAGTGTCATTTAAGACCAGCAGGTCCCCGCTTTTCATATAACTGGCAATATCTTTAAATCCCTTTATACAAGAGCTACCCAAGCCCTTGTCAACGATCATAAGCTGCGATTCGTCCCGCTTGGTACAGGGGAGATGAGCGATGAGCTCATTTGGCAGCGGGTAGTCAAAATCATCGAGCCTCAAAAGCAAATCACACGCTCCATATTAACAGGCGCGCCTGTTTTTATCTGTGGGAATAACGATCTTACAAAGGCTTTTTACCATTATAGCAAAAAGCCCCCCCACGACACCAAGCTCTTCACTAATTACAACATAATTACAACAACTTATGTTTTGCACGTTTAACCGCAAACGACATTCCGGCCTAATGCCTTACCGGCATAAAGCGCTTTATCGGCATAATCGATCATGTCTATTATGCTCCTCGCCTTGCCCGGGTAGGTCGAGACGCCAGCGGTTATGGTAAAGTTACCACCGGGCTGCGCCTTTTCGTTGACAAATTCCGTCCTCTCAATTACTTCACGCAGGTTCTCGGCGACTCTTAGCGCGCCTTTGTGGTCAATCTCAGGCATAAGCACGATGAATTCCTCACCGCCATACCTTGCTATTATGTCTGATTTCCTGATATTCTTCAACAATAATTTAGAAGTCTTCTTGATCGCATCGTCACCTTTAAGATGACCGTTCGTGTCATTGTATACCTTGAAATTGTCAATATCCAGCATTATAAGCGAGAATGTCCTGTTATACCTTTTCGCCCTGACAAATTCCTGTTCAAGGTTACCGTTAAAGAATCTACGGTTATACAATGAAGTCAGATCATCCTTCATCGACAGCTCTTTAGTCTCCTCATAGACCTTCGCCTTATCAATCGCGTTAGCAAGGTCATACGCAATCTCAGAGAAGAGATCCACGTCACCGGGGGTAAAACCGCTTAGCATCTTTTTGTGAACATTTAATACACCGATTATCTCATTGCCTTTAATTATCAACGGTATACTTAAAAACGAACCGACATCCTTTTTCTTGTCCTTATAGTGTAAATACCTCTTGTCCTTGCTCACATCCTCGATAAGAATGCTTTTACCACTCTTTGCCACTATGCCTGAGATACCCTCGCCAAGCTTAAACGTCACGTTCTTTATTTCTGACTCGGCAAAACCGTGACAGGCTTTCACCGAAATGGTCTTCTTACTCTTATCTAACAGAAGCAGGCAATACTCCTCCACGTGCAGATAGTTGTCTATCAGCTCCATCGACTCGCTGAATATCTCCTCTAACTGAGTAACGATGCTTAATTACTTACTTATCTGGTACAGTGTGTACAACTGAATTATCAGCTCTTCTAACACCTCTATCCTGCTCTTGTCATCTTTCAATGATTCGTCAAAAGCCTTCTGGTGCAACTTTTTTAAAAGGTAATTCTCTGAAGCCTTCCTTAATTTCTCCATAATTAAATTCCTTTTACCCCTCATTACAGACACCACTCTTGTTTAGTTTACTCCTTAAAAATAACGAAAGATTAGAGCATAATTTCTTATTAAAGTCAACAATTATTATCAGCTTATAGGTAAAACCAAATTTTTTATTTTTTTTTCTTCGCGAGGCTTATTTCCCTTGATTTATTCAATCAGATATATATAATGTTAAACCTATTTATATTCAGTATATTAAAAGATGCCCAAAGGAAATTGATGGTTTTAAAATCCGCAAGAATCGCCGGTCTTGGTTACTTCGTACCAAAGAAAAAATTGACTAATGAAGATTTAGAGAAGATGGTGAACACAAGCGATGAGTGGATAACCTCACGTACCGGTATAAAAGAGCGCAGGATGGCAGGCAGCGACGAGAGCACCGCGGAGCTGGCAGCAAAAGCCGCAAAAATCGCATTGAAAGACGCGAAAGTCGAGGTTGACAAAATCGAGCTTATCATCGTCGCGACACTCACCCCGAATCACCTGATGCCCTCTACCGCGACGATAGTCCAGCACAAGCTGAAAGCGAAGAATGCCGTCGCGTTTGACATCGCCGCCGCGTGTACCGGGTTCGTCTACGCGATCACGGTGGCGCACCAGATGCTGGCGACGGGGCTCTACAAGAATGCGCTCGTCATCGGGGCGGAGACGATGACGAAATTCGTGGACTTCACCGACCGGAACACATGCATCCTGTTCGGTGACGGCGCCGGCGCCGTATTCCTGAAGAGCTGCAAAGCGGGCGGCGGGATACTCGGCACCTATATCAAAAGCAATGGCAATAATTTCATCACGATACCCGCGGGCGGTTCTGCGCAGCCGCCATCGAAGGAGACTGTCAGGAGAAATCAGCACTATATAACAATGGACGGGAAAGAGGTCTACAAATTCGCGGTGAGGGTCGTACCTGACGCCGTCGTGCAGATCCTGAAGAAGTGTAAGCTTAAAGCGGATGATATCGACAAAGTGATATTTCACCAGGCAAACGTTCGGATCATCGATGCCGTCTGCGCGAAGCTGAAGATAGACCCCGCAAAATCGTACATAAATTTACATAGATACGGTAATACTTCCGCGGCGTCTATACCGATCGCACTTTGCGAAGCGGTCAATGAAAAAGTGATAAAAAAAGGGGATATCGTCCTCCTGGTAGGGTTCGGCGCCGGTATGACCTGGGGTTCCGCCCTGATCAAAATGTGACCTCGGAGATAAGTAACGATGCACTTCACGCAAAAAGATTATCAGAAGCAGATAGACGAGAGGGTCGTCACATTAGAGCAGCTGAAGCAGTTCATTGATATAACCGATGACACAAAGGCCGCGTTTACAAAGCTTCGGAAACTCTTTAAGTGGGGCACCACCCCATATTACGCCTCTTTGATGGACAAGGAGGATACCGCCTGCCCGGTGCGGTTGCAAACGTTGCCCTCTGTCTGGGAAGCACAGGACTGCACACCATGCGCGTCTTCTGACCCGCTAATGGAGACCGAAAACTCACCGGTGGAGAACATCGTGCAGGTATACAACGACAGGGTAGCGTTTTGCATATCTGACGCGTGCGCATCGTTTTGCAGGTTCTGCTTCAGGAAATACTATTTCAACAAGAAGAAGAGCGCGAGAGAGACCTTTGACAAGGGGCTTGAATATATCAGGAGTAACAAGGAGATAAGGGACGTCCTCCTTACCGGCGGCGACCCGTTCCTGCTCGATGATGAAACGCTGGAGACGGTGCTTCGGCGGCTTCGGGAGATAAAGCACGTCCAGATAATCAGGATCGGTACGAGGCTCTTGTGCACGCTGCCGCAGCGGTTCAACGCAAAGATCGCCGGGATGCTCGAAAAATACCACCCTATATATATCAACGTGCAGTTCAATCACCCTAAGGAGATTACAAACGAGGTGCGCATCGCCGCGTCCACTCTGCTCAAGGCGGGGATACCACTACAAAACCAGTCCGTTTTGTTAAAAGGGATAAACGATTCCGTCAAGGTGATGAAACACTTAGTGGAGAAACTGCTCTCGGTGAGGATCATCCCATATTACGTCTTCCAATGCCAGCTCGTTGCCGGAACGACACACTTCAGGGTAAAGATCGAGGATGGGATCGATATAATGAGACGGCTACGGGGGATCACTACCGGGTTCGCGATACCGCAGTATGTCCTTGACACGCCCTATGGCAAAGTACCCCTCTCATACAACAGATTCGTGACAAGAAAGGGCGATTATGTCCTGTTAGAGACCTACAAAAACAAGATATGGCATGAATTTAATCCTTTGGGTTAGGGGTTAGGGGTTAGGGG
>JAJRZU010000167.1 GCA_024275075.1 Deltaproteobacteria bacterium
ACGGTAGCACTTACTACTACCATAAGGATGGCTCGGGTAGCGTAACCGAGATCACCGACAGTGCTGGACTCGTGGTCAAAACTTACACGTACAAGACATTCGGTACGATCAGCGACTCAACCGGTACTCTCGACAACCCGTACACGTATACAGGTCGCGAGTACGACAGCGAGACCGGGCTGTACTACTACCGCGCGAGGCACTATGATTCAACACTTGGCCGGTTCCTCCAGAAAGATCCGATCGGTATCGCCGGCGGACTGAACGCGTATGGGTATGTCGGGAATAATGCTACGAATGCTGTGGATCCGTGGGGGCTACGTAAGCTTACATCAGGAGAAATTGATTTAGCTAAAACAATTTTTGGAACAAAGATAGATTATTCTGATGTGAATATTTATCATGAAGGATGGTGGGGGGTTATTCCCGTTCCAGAAGGTGGAGCTTTTGTACCTGATGGGAATATATTCTTTGATACAAAGAATATATTATATAGTACTGATTTTTCTACAGCTAGTATAAGGTCTCAAGGTTTATTTATTAACGAAATGACTCATGTCTGGCAGTGGCAGAATCGTTGGGTTACTGGATATTATTGGAGTGCAATTAACCGAGATTATGCTTATACTCTTGATACTACAAAAAGCCTTAATGACTACGAAATGGAGCAACAGGCTGAGATTATGACAGATTATTTCTATCTCAAAAATTGCAATATACCAACGGATGTTGATATTTATTCTTCGTATAACCCTGTGCATACTTTACAAGATTATGAAACAGTTATAGGGGGGATCTTTGAATGAAGAAAAGATGCTTTTGTAGATTCATAGTGCCTATATCTTTAGTCTCAATCTTAATTTTATTACTACTGAGTGCATGTAGACGACCTGAAATATTAATAGATGTTAATCTTGATGAAAAGGGAAACGTTGTTTTTTCAGGTTATTACGAACGAATAAGAAAAGAATCTAACTTACGGCGAGAGGTTAATGCTTTTTTTATGCTTCATGTAACTGAAGATAGTTGTGTGCAGGGAGAATGCGACAGAATTGTTTGGCACGTAGCCAGTCCTTATGCTTATAGCGAGAATCCATTGAAAACAACCATTGTTTTGCCAGAATTCATAACTTATGGACAATCTATCTCAAAATCAAAAGAAAAGATAAAAGCGGAACCTTTAAAACGAGATGTCCCATATTTTATACAAATTGGATTTAGAGCAATTAATAAAGACTTGAGCGATGAAATACGAATTGTTGCAGGTGTCCATTTTATGCTTACCAAAGATAAAAATAGCGCTAATATAATAAAACAGAGCGGGAAGGATGGCGTGCGCTTAAAGAGGGTGATTATTGAATAGAGGCTGATACGCTCCACCGAATCCTTACACGTACACCGGCAGGGAATACGACAGCGAAACCGGGCTGTACTACTACCGCGCACGCCACTACGACTCGACGCTCGGGCGGTTTCTCCAGAAGGACCCGATCGGTATCGCGGGCGGGCTTAACTCGTATGCGTATGTCGGCAGCAATCCGGTGAATTATGTGGATCCGTGGGGGCTGCTGAGATATGCTATCTTAGTTGGTGATCCTGGCTTAGGAACTCATAGTGCAGGAAGAAATTTTACAAGAGTTGCTTTGACAAGAATAGCAGAGCTTCAACAAAAACAAGGAACTACATTTGTTACTTCTACAGGGACTAATGGGGAATTGCTAAATTACGTAAGAATTTCAAGTGTAGCCGACTTTAATAATGCCCTTAACTTAGGAACTTCTTTAATTGATATAGTTATTTATTTTGGGCACGGGGGAAATGGTGTGTTATATATAGGTCAAAATCAGGATACAGAAGCGACTTTTGGTACTATAAACAGTACTAATCTTACTGTTGAAGATGGCGCTATCCCTAATACTGTTCAGTATTTGTCTAGCAGTAATTTAGCTCCTAATGCAACTATTACATTAAACTCTTGTTACTCAGGTTCAGGTGGTTCTAGCTCAATTGCTCAAGGTATCGCGACTCAATTAGGAAGAGTTACTTATGGTTGGACATCAGGACTTGAATTTTCTAATAGTCCTGATGCTTCTATTAATCTTATTAATGGAGTTATTCCTACTCCACTTGATGAGCCAGCGCCATTATATATGAGACCTATCAACAGAGGGAGTAATACCGGACAGTTAGTTTCCTTTTAACCTTAAAGGAGGGGATGGAATGATAAGAAGTTCTATTTTATTTTTTCTGATTTAAATGTTTATTATTGTAACAAGCAGCTTTTTGTTTGCAAGTGATTATTGTGCTTTCTTATATGAAATAAAAAAGATGCCCTTTAAAGAATTCATAGAGGGGGACAAGGCATACAGAAGCCTGATTAGAGCAGAGGAGCAAGCAATCCCTTGTTTAATAGACAAAATAGTTGATACTAAGCAAGCTGATATTATTTCACAATCTCCCGGTGATCACAATTTAAAAATAGGAGATATCGCTTTTTATGTTTTACTAGATATCACAGGTTTGGATTTTGACTATTTGTTTCCTGATGACGTAAAATTAGGGTATCGTGAAAAAAATGGAATTTTCTCATATTTAGAATTTATCAATAAACAAGGGAATAGGGAATTATTTCAAAATTCATGGGGGAAATGGTACGACAATAATAAAAAATATTTTAAAAATAATCACTTATTTATGAAAGCTGATTTACCGGCAAAGGAAACCATTCTAAAAGATATTTCAGAAAAAAGCGTAAAAGAAGAAATAGAAAGATTATATTCAATAGACCAAGATGAACGATTAGATGCTGCTTATAAATTACGAGTCAAGAAGAAGCAGGCAACTCCTGCGGTACCATTTCTCATTGTTCTTTTAAAGGATGAGGATGTACTTGTTCGGAATGAAGCCGTAAAAGCGCTGAATTGGATAGGGGATGCTCGCAGCGTGGAACCATTGATTGAAACGCTGAAAGATCACAGTTGGATGGTGCGTGAAAGCGCGGTTTATGCACTCGGGAAAATAGGGAATAACAACGCTATAGCGCCACTTGAAAATTTATTAGGAAAAGAGCTTGAACATTGGCGTGTTAAAAAAGCTGCTGAAGAAGCTATAAGAAAAATAGCGGGTAGGTCGGATTAAGCGAAGCGAATCAGTCAGAGGATGGGGTACTGCTGAAAGCATACCCCATCAATAAATGAATGAAAACGATGGGGTACTCCGCTGGAGGTAACCCATCCTACGGACTATTGCTGCCAGGAGATATGCACGTATAAGGCGCTGAAGATCAAGGAAGGTTCGCTTTTACGGCTTAAGAACATTTTCACAGGATAACACAGCTTAGTTGTAGGGCGGATTAAGGAGCTTGCGACGAATCCGACGATAAAGAGACAAAACATTGGTGAGTGGGAGGATGGGTTTCTGCGTAGCAAAACCCATCAATAAAGGATATATAATTGAGCGCGCAGGTTGCTGTTAAACGCAACGAAAAACTTTTATAAATAGAAGGAGGAGTGAAGCAATTCATGATCTGCCCAAGATGCAAAATGAGGTACTATTCGAAGTCACACTGCCCGGGCTGCGGGCTCGATGCGTTTTCCCTGAACAAGGGGCGGAGCAAGCCCACAATACAAAACTACCGCTCATTGTACATGGCCTCGATCGCGCTCTTTCTGGTGGTAATCTTCATGGCGGTAATCGTCCTGAAATATACCGCTAAGCAGGATGGCGCCGCGCAGGATGGTAATAGCTACCGAAAATACTCGATCGTCAGGATAGTGGACTCCCCCACCAACAAGGCGGCGGAGACCTCCGCGCAGGATATCGGTGTGACCGCCCTCATCGACAACGAATATGTCAAACTGAACGCTAAGGGCGTGCAAGCTCACAATGAGGGCGATTACGACAGGGCGATAATATATTTTTTGCAGGTATACGCTGTGGACGGCGAGAACCGCACGATAAGGATGAACCTGTACAATTCGCTGGTGGCAAAGGGCTCTATGGAGCTGAAGGAGAAGCGGTTTGATGACGCCATCGCCACATTCGGCAAGGGCCTGAAATATATAGATGACGAACCGAACGCGTACAAGGGTATCGGTCTGGCGTATCTCGAGCGCGAGGATTATGACAATGCCCTGCCGAACATGCTGACTGTGCACCGGTATGAGCGGGGCAATGATGACATAAACTTAATAATCGCTAAGATATACTATAAGTTAGAGGACTATGAGAGCTCAAAGAAGTTCGTGAACATGATAAAGGATCAAGCCCGTTACGCGATGGATATAGCAATGATAACAAAGCTGTCAGACAAGAATATCAACGACACAAAGGGTAAAGCGAAGACCGGCTCCTCACACTTTGACGTATACTACGACGGCTACGAAAACCCCGTCGCGGGGAGGCTCGTCGCCATCATATTAGAGGAGGTCTATTTCAGCATCGGCAGGGAGCTCGCCTATAGCCCTGCCAAAAAGCTCACAACGATACTGTATACAAACGAACGCTTCAACGAGGACGCCGCGCTGCCGGACTGGGCGGGCGCAGTATTCGACGGTAAGATACGCCTTCCTGCCGGCGGGCTGAAGAACCGGTCGCAAAAACTCAAAGAGGTGCTCGCGCATGAATACACCCACGCCATCATATTCCTGAAGGCCGGTAACAACTGCCCGATATGGTTGAACGAGGGACTCGCCCAGCAGCTGTCCGGCGCGAAACTGCCGGGGCAAAAGGTCATCGCGATGATTGTACGCACCGGCAGGCTGCCAAAGCTGCCGGATCTGCACAGGAGCTTTCTGGACATGTCCGCCGAAAACTCGTTCGTCGCATACAGCATAAGCTACCTCTTCACGAAGCACCTGACAAATAAGTACGGGATGAACTATATCAACAAGTACCTGGATAAATTAGCGGAAAAAGGGCGGGAAGCGGCATTCAAGGAGACGTTTTTCACCAGTATGCAACGGGCGTACGATAGCTTTCTCAATGATCTGAAATCGACGTATAAGTAATTGGGGAATCATGTTATTGAAAAAATCGGGGGAAACGCCAGCCCCATTTTTTACTTGATATTATGGATAAATACTGTTAGACTTTGTGTAAGGTATTGTGATGAAAACATTTTTTATGTTGTTTATAGCGGTTTTTTGCTTCGGTAGCAGCGCGACCGCTGAAATATATAAGTACGTTGATGACAGAGGCGTCGTACATTTCTCAAACGCACCGACGGAAGTCATGTACAAATCAATATCAAAGAAGAAGAATAGAACAAGCTCTTACTCCTCTAAGCGCCTGAAATACTACGAACCGATGATAAACGAGCTATCCGCGAAGTACGCGGTGGACGCGGCTCTCATCAAAGCGGTGATCAAGGCGGAGACCGATTTCAACCCGAACGCCATCTCCAGGAAAGGCGCCGCGGGCATCATGCAGCTTATGCCGCGAACAGCGGCGCGGCTGAAGGTATATAACCTGTTCAACGCCGAGGAGAACATGGAGGGGGGAGTCAAGTACCTTAAATACCTGCTTAATATGTTCAACAACAACCTTACCTTCACTATCGCCGCATACAACGCCGGTGAAAACGCCGTGAAGAAGTACCAGAGCATACCGCCATACGCCGAGACACAGAACTACGTCAGGAAAGTGCTCGCGTACTACAAAGCCTACTCCCGGTAAGGGGCGCCCTTGATTCAGTCCCATAAGAAGCAATGCAAAAGTTTGTCATTCCCGTTGCACTGCAAGTCATTGCCCGCTAAAATCCGTACTCTTTCCATTTGGAATCGACAAGATTTTTTATCCAGTCGGGCATGACGATATCGTCCGGCCATTCCCTGAAATGTCCGTCAGAAGGCCCCTTTTTCGTAGCGTCTATCCCCATCTTCGCGCCGAGATGCGGTAGCTCGGATACATGGTCGAGCGCGTCGACAGGCCCCTTCACAACGGTAATATCCCGTTTCGGGTCTACATTGTTACCGATACGCCAGATGACTTCGCTAAGATCCTGGATGTTGACATGCTTGTCAAGGATCACAACAAATTTTATGAACATCATCTGACCGGTGCCCCAGACGGCGTGCATCACCTTTTGCGCCTGCCCCGGGTAACACTTGTCGATAGAGATGAAGATGAAGTTGTGGAAGATACCTTCGAGCGGCAGGTTGATATCGACTATCTCGGGCAGCGTTTTCCTTAGAAGCGGCAGGAAAATCCGCTCGGTAGCTTTACCCATGAAGCAATCCTCCATCGCTGGCTTACCGACGATGGTGCATGGGTATACCGGTTCTTTCCGCATCGTTATCGCCGTAATGTGGAATACCGGGTACTTTGCCTTGAGCGAATAATAACCGGTATGATCCCCGAACGGGCCTTCTGTGCGACGCTCTGACGGGTTGACGTAGCCTTCGAGCACGATATCCGCGTTCGCCGGCACCTCGAGATCGATCGTCTTGCACTTCACCATCTCCACACAAGCGCCCCGCAGGAATCCGGCGAACATCATCTCGTCTACATCATCGGGTAGCGGCGCGGTGGCGGAATATATCACCGCCGGATCGCCCCCGAGCGCGACGGCTACCGGCAGCGGCGCGTCATTCCCCTCGGATACCCGATAGTGCTTCGCCCCGTGCTTATGGATATGCCAGTGCATACCGGTAGTTGTCTCATCATAGACGTGCATCCGGTACATACCGCAATTTCTGATCCCGCTATTTGGGTTCTTCGTGAATACGAGCGGGAACGTTATGAACTTGCCCCCGTCATCCGGCCAGCTCTTCAGGATCGGCAGTGCATCCAGAGACGGCGACTCGGTGTTGACCACTTCCTGGCATGGCGCCCTTGTAACAGTTTTCGGTATGAAGTCCGCAAGCCTTTTCAGTTTTGGCAGCATCTTGATCTTCTGGATGAGATTCGACGGCATCTCAGGCTCTATTATATCAAGGATCCTCTGCCCGATTATATCGATGTTATCGACCTCGAGCGCAAGGTTCATCCGCTTTTGCGACCCGAAAAGATTGATGACAAGAGGTATCTTCGAACCCTTTACGTTTTCAAACAATAGGGCGGGGCCGCCACTCTTCATCATCCTGTCAGCAATCTCCGCTATCTCGAGGTCAGGGTCTACCTCCACGGTGATCCGTTTTAATTCGCCCTGCTCCTCTAATACCCTGATAAAATCTCTTAAATCCTTATATGCCACGATTTATCTCCTATTTTTATGTAAGTAGAATGAACTGCCCCGCAGCAGAGCTACGAGGTATCAATTTTAAATAATTACGCAGCAAGCTGCGAGGTATTAAACCCTAAAAACAGGCAAGCCTGAATAAACTTACCGCTTTTTCAACAATGTTTCAACCCTTAACTTCGCGCAGGAGCATTCTTTCTTCGTTTCTCCGCTTAGCGCCTTGATCGTATCTAATAAAATACGGCCTATCTTGTTGGATTCGGAATAAAAGAGATCTTTGAACGCGTCATAGTCCCATTCATCCACAACACCCTCGGCAAAATTGACTACCAGGTAGAGCCCGCAATAACACGCCCGAATCTCACGGGCTAAGTAGACCTCGGGTGAAAAGCTCTGCCCGACGGCGTCCGCCCCTAACGCGGCAAGCGCTCTGACCTCCGCGCGGCTCTCGAAGTGCCGCCCTTCGGTAACGGCATAGACGCCCTTTGAGAAAACGGTGTATTCCCCCGTATCTTTTGTTACGTCGGTGACTTTATCCTTCAGGTGCGGGCATACCGGATCCCTCATTATCAAAAGGTAATCGTTTGAAATACTTACATCCTTTCTCAACGAGAAATCGATATAGTCGTCAGGGATGAATATATCACCGGGTTTCATCGCGCTATGGATGCTCCCGACCCCGCCTTCAGCCAGAATATTCCTGACGCCCATCCTGCCAAAGACCCAGAATAACTGCTTTGAGGACTCTGCTCTCGAGCGGTCATGCATCCAACCGTGCATCCTGCATGTAACGACCTTTACACGGGCTGCGGGCAATACCTCAAAAACCGTCAGCGGCGGGCTGTCACCAAAAGGGGTCGGGTATACCACATCCATGGATATTATGTTGACATCATCCATACATTCAGGGAAGGGTATCGACAATGTACTTGAGCCACCGATGATCGCGAAAGGTACTTTTATCAATTTACGCTCCTCAGAGTTAATATATCCGTATCGGTTTATATTCCGTATCCCGCTGTACGGGAGTAAATCCGCCGCTCTTTATCAGGTGGACGATCTTATCGACACTCATCGTATTTGAAACGCCTGTCGAGCGCACGACGTTCTCTTCGAGCATTGTGCTGCCGAGATCGTTGGCGCCGAAAAAAAGCGATATCTGCCCGACAGCGTCACCCTGGGTGAGCCAGGAACCCTGAATATTCGCGATGTTATCAAGAAATATCCGCGAGATTGAAAGGGTGCGCAGATAATCCTCCACCGAGGATTCCTCACCACCGATATCAGTATGGCCGGGCTGGAACGTCCATGGAATAAACGCCCGGAACTTACCGGTAGCGTCCTGAACCTCCCTTATCATGCTCAGGTGGTGGATACGCTCTTGTATCCCCTCACCAATACCAAACATCATGGTAGCGGTGGAGAATAGCCCGACAGCGTGAGCCGCCCGCATCACAGCCAGCCAGCTTCCGGCGGATATCTTCTTCGGGCTGATCCGCTGCCTCGTCGCGTCAGATAATATCTCGGCGCCGCCGCCAGGCAGCGAGTCGAGCCCGGCATCCCTTAATCCGATCAAAGTCTCCTTAACCCCAAGCGATGAGTTCTTCGCGATATGCATGATCTCCGGTGGAGAGAGCGAATGTATGACAACATCGTACCTCTCCTTTATCGCCTTGAACAGATTCGTATAATATTCTATTTTCAGGTCAGGGTGCAGCCCGCCTTGCAGCATTATCTGGGTGCCCCCCACCCTGGCAGCCTCGCCTACTTTTTGCAGGACTTCAGGTGTGGTCAGAAGGTACGCGTCAGGATCATCTTTATCTTTATAAAAGGCGCAGAACCCGCACCCGCTTGTGCAGACGTTCGTATAATTTATATTCCTGTCAATGATAAAACCGACATGGTTGCTCTGGTGATGTTTTTTTCTGATGGTATCCGCCGCGCGCCCAAGCTGATGGAGGCCAGCGTTTTTGAAAACGAGGAGTGCGTCTTTAGCGCTAAGCCTGCCGCCGGATAAAACATCCTGCAAAATAGTGTCGATTTTTCCTTTAACAGGTGCGCCTGTTTTTCCCATGGGTTTAATTTCCTGTAGATTGCTGCGAGATTTCATTGACCATTCTTACCTGAAGAACTCCAGCTTGCCGTTTTGGTCGAGCCACCCGGATTCCTTCGCCATTTTAGAAAATGTCAACAACCCCTCCCGCTCGTCTGAATCAAAGGAGAACCTGAGTGAAGTCAAGTATTTCTCAATATAGTCAGAGCTGAACCGCTCCCATTTGGACGCACGCGTCACTATCTCTTTCAGGTTGTCACGGCTGTAGCGTGAGGATTCGACAAGAGCATCGAGCACCTGACGGGTGAGCTTCTCGTTCTTTTCAGCAAAGGACTTTCTCACGCACCATAAAGCGTATACCATCTTCTGCCCGCTCAGGTTTTGCCACTCCTTACCAAGATCGTAATAGTACAGGCCATTACCGTTATTTTTAAGGCTCTCTTCCAGAGCTTTATCACCGATCATCAGAGCCGCTTTCGCCTTTGTCAGCATAAGGTCAAGGTCAGGCTGGCAGGAGAAATACTCAGACTGTATCCCATAGCGGTACTTCAGGATGATCCGCAAAAGCACCTGGCTCGTTGAAGAGGTATTGGTAAGGGCGATCTTCTCGCCGTCGAGTTCTGATATCGGGACATTGCTGAAAAGGATGATGCTCCTTACATGGCCGCTCGAACTGACAGTGAGGTCAGGGAAGAGCAGCAGGGCATCTTTGTGGCGGAAATATTCGATCGAAGATATAGGACTGATATCCAGTTTCTCTTCTATCATCAGTCTGTTCAACTCCGTGGGGGTACCCGGAACAAGGTCCATATCAAGCACGGACATGTTCCTGACCAACCCGTAGTAAAGCGGGAAACAATTTAGAAATTTTATATGTCCGACTCTTGGCCGCATGATATTTATCCTTGTATGCTTATATTTACAGTTTAATTATAAACCGTTATCTCATTGTAAAGCGTGTCACGCTCCACAGGTAGCTTACCCATATCCTTGATCAATCGCACCAGCTCGCCGGTTGAAATACCCTGCGGTGTAACCGCCCCGGCACTGTGCGTTATCTTCTCCTCCACAACAGTACCGTCTAAGTCATCCACACCGTAGTGCAAAGACAACTGCGCCAGCCTCAGCCCCATCATGATCCAAAACGCCTTGATGTGCTGAAAATTATTCAGGATAATCCTGGAAACCGCGAGGATACGCAAAGTCCCGTATCCTGATATGCGGTGGATATGCTCCATCCGCGTGTTTTTCGGGTGGAACGGCAGCGGTATGAATGACTGGAAGCCACCGGTCTCTTCCTGAAGCTCGCGCAGGCTGATGAGATGATCGACGATCTCAACGGGTGTCTCTATATGACCAAAAAGCATCGTCGCGTTGGACTTAAGTCCGATGCTGTGCGCCTTTCTCATTACATCCATCCAAGCAGCCGCGTCAGCCTTTTTCGGGCACAGCTCCTCCCTCACACGCGCGCTGAATATCTCCGCGCCGCCGCCCGGCAGCGAACCCAACCCGGCATCCTTCAATATTCCGAGCACCTTCAGGACAGAATGACCAGATATCTTGGAAAAATAAAGGATCTCAACGGCAGTGAACCCCTGTATATGGATCCCCGGCGCCGCCTGCCTTATCTTCTCAAGCACCTCTACATAATATTCGAACGGGAGGTCAGGGTGCAGGCCGCTCACAACATGCACCTCGCTTATACCCAGGGGGATTGACGATTGCACGTTCTTTACAGCTTCATCCGCGGACATGACATAAGCGTCCTCATCCTCCTTTTCGCGGCTGAACGCGCAAAAAGCGCACTGCGACGTGCAGATATTGGTGAGGTTAATATGCCGGTTAACGTTGAAATAAACCTTCCCCGCGTTTTTCCTGCGATTCATATGATCCGCCATCTCACCTAAAACGTGGATAGAGCATTCATTCAATAGATAAAGGGACTCCTTGGAGTTTAAAGGAGCGTTATCGGTAAGTTTCGCTAATATCTCTTTTTCGATCATCTTCTGCTTCCCGCGGAGCTATATCGCGCTTTTAATTCGTGGCGGCGAGATTAGACGCCGCCGTCAAAAATCCTGATGCAATATATGCTTAATAGTAATTATTGTCAAATATTATTTATGGTGCTAATATGCGTGTATGATTGAAAACGATGACAAGTTCATACTCGCGGCGGCCTGTCTCCTGCCGGTCTCAGCCGCACCGGTCAGCCGCGGCGCTGTCTTGGTCGATTCTGGTAGGATAAAAGAGGTCGGGAGCCGGCGTGACATCACCCGAAGCCACCCGGACGCGCCGCTGCGCGAGTTCCCTGACTCTATCCTGCTGCCAGGGCTGGTGAACGCTCACATCCACCTGGAATATTCGGCTCTGGGACCGATGACTCAAAGAGCCGACTTCCTGAAATGGATAATGGAGCTGATAAAAAGGTACAGGGAACTGTCAGACGATACGATCGATTCGGCGGTCGATTCGGCGATCGAGGAGCTCATCGCTTCTGGTATCACCTGTGTCGGTGAGGTGAGCCGCGGCGGAGCGAGCCTGCGCGCGCTGAAACAGAGCGGGCTCAAAGGGGTGTTCTACACCGAGCTGGCAGGCGTTGACGATGGACGGTTGAAGGGGGCGATCCCCGATTTTAAGGCGCGATTCAACGATGCGGATAAGATACTGCGCGATTCCAGCCTTCGCTGCGGCGTCTTCCCGCACTCGGTATACACGCTTTGTCAAGATGCCCTGGAGTATATCTCCGCTTTTGCGAGGGAGCGAAACATCCCCTGCGGACTGCACGCCGCCGAGGTTGTCAGCGAAAACGAGTTCGTCTCTGCCAGCCGCGGCGCTTTGGCGGATTTCCTGAAAAGACTCGCACTGGAGACTGCCCCACCCAAAGGGAGCTGGCCAAACACGATAGAATACCTCAGGGACATGAAACTGCTCACCCCCATGACGCAGCTGGTGCATTGCGTGCATCTCGATGAGCGATCATTCGCGCTTATAGAGGGCATCGGCGCCAATATTATCCTGTGCCCGCGCAGTAATCACCTCCTGAAAAATGACGGGCTCCCCATTTCGGCGCTATTGAAATATGATATCAATACCGGTATCGGGACGGACAGCCTCGCGAGTAACTACTCGTTCGATATGTTCCAGGAGCTGCGTTTCCTGAAGAAGTCCGCACGGTCGATGAGCGGCGGCGGTAAACTACCAGCCAATATCGATGCCCGCCTTATCGAGATGGCGACTATTGGTGGCGCAAGAGCCATGGGTATGCGGAATGGCGCCGGCACTCTGGCGCCGGGCGGCTGCGCGGACATGATCGCGGTCAGGGTCGATAACCTCCGCGCGAAGGAGGCCTTCTCCCCTGTGTACCACCTCATCTCAGAGGCAAAGGCTACTGATGTGCACTTCACTATGATAGACGGGGTAGTGAAGTATGATTACAGGGGTTAGGGGGCAATTGTTGAGTGATATGCTTGTTATGGTATCACCTGAAAAGTGATACCCGTTCCTTGATAACAGTAAGCATGTATGGTATAAAATGTAATCATGATGAAAAAGAGCCGTGCAACATCATCAAAGAGCTTTATCTCGCTGATAGTGACGCAGTTTTTAGGGGCGTTCAACGATAACGCGTTCAAGCTGGTAATCTCGCTTTATATCGTCAGCATGGCCGCGGGGGTGCGGGCGGAGAGCAGGAAGGTATCCATCGCCGGCGCTGTGTTCATTCTGCCGTTCATTCTATTCTCGACTTATGCCGGTTGCATATCAGACAGATACAGCAAGCGAAGCGTGATCGTATTCTCAAAAGCGTTGGAAGTGGCGGTGATGCTCACCGGCGCGGCGGCTTTCTACACAAAGAACCTGACGTTTATGTTCATAGCCCTGTTCCTGATGGGGATGCAAAGCACACTCTTCAGCCCGTCAAAGTACGGGATAATACCCGAGATCGTCCGCGATGAAGAGCTCTCGAACGCGAACGGACTGATGCAGATGTCGACGTTCCTCGCGATAATCTTCGGTACCGCTGTCGGTGGCCTGCTCTTCGCGGCGTTCGGCGGCAGGATATACATTACCTCCATCGTGTTCGTGCTGATCGCCGTCATCGGTGTGGTGACAAGCCGCGGTATCAGTGAGGTAGCGCCGGCAAAAGCGGGCAAGAAGCTTGAGCTCAACATCTTAAGGAGCGCGCATAAGACGTATAATAAGGTGAAGGGCGACAGGCCGCTTCTGCTGTCGATCGTCGCAATCGCGTTCTTCTGGTTCATCGGCGCACTCTTCCAGCTTAATATAATCGTATACGGCAGCTCGATAATGGGGCTCCCCGAGGGGCGCATAGCGGCTCTGCTGACGACCATCGCATTCGGTATCGGGCTGGGCTCCCTGCTCGCCGGCAGGCTCTCAAAAGAGAGGGTCGAGTTCGGGCTCGTACCGATCGGCTCAATCGGGCTGGTGATCTTCTCGTTCGATCTCGCGTTCTCATACGCGTCATTCCCGCGCACCGCCTTCGATCTCTTCTGGCTCGGCATATTCTCCGGGTTCTACATAGTACCGGTCACGGCGTACCTACAGCAAAAGAGCGCGGCGGCCGACAAGGGTGAGAACATCGCATTCAGCAACCTGTTGTCCTTCACCGGTATCATGTTCGCCTCCGCATACTTATATGTCATGTCAAACGCCTTTGACGTGTCTCCGGCGGGCATATTCCTTACGATGAGCGCTCTGACGATATTTATTAACCTGATTATCTTCAAAATATTCCCCGAATTAATCGAACGGTTCGTACTGTGGACGTTTATTACCACAACCAGCAGGCTGACCGTCACCGGTAGCGTAGCCCCCCGGAAAAGGGCGCCGGTTTTGATCGTCAGCAATCATGTATCACGATTCGACGCCTTGTTGATTGCTTTAGCGTGTAAAAGGCGCGTGATCCCCATTGTGCGTGAGAGAGCGTGCGGATCGCTCTTCATGCGATTACTGCATAAGCTCTCCGGCGCGGTGATAGTACGTGAAAAAGGCGGGAAGAGGAGCCTTGCCAGCGCGCTCGCCGCGGCAAAAGAGGCCTTGTCAGCCGGTAGCGCAGTATGCGTTTTCCCCGAAGGCGACATCACAAGAACCGGTACGCTGCACAGGTTCGATGACGCGTACCTCAAGATAGCCGCGGACAGTGGCGCACAGATCGTACCGGTATATATTGACATACCTGCCGCGAGTCTATTTTTTTGTATAAAAAACCTCCTGAGCCGGCGCAGAGCAAGCGTCATCTTTGGTAAAGCCATGAGCGCGATGAGCGGCGCCCGGGAAGTGCGGCAGGCGGTATCGCTTCTTGGTTCGAAGGCGTTCAAAGCGCGCATACGCCGTCACCCGCTTTTGCACCTCGCGTTTATTCATACGGCGAAAAGGCGCTTTTTCAAGCCATTCATTTCAGATTCATTAGGGTTTTCACTGACTTATGGTAAGGTTCTTGCGGCGGCGATGACGTTCGGGGAAAAGTTGTCAGCCAACCTGAAACCCGACGAAAAGCTTGTCGGTATCATGATGCCGACATCGTGTATCGCCTCGATATTGAACCTGTCGGTGCTGATGTCCGGGCGTACGCCTGTCAACCTGAACTATACCGTCTCTATGGATTCGATCGGCGCCTGTGTCACTAAATGCGGAATAAAGACGATCTATACCTCCGCGAAGCTGCTTGAGAAGCTGAATATCAAGAAGCGGCGCGAGATGGTCTTTGTCGAGGAGCTGTTCAAAGAGATCGGTACGAAGGATAAGCTCAAGGGCTTTCTCAAAGCGCTCATCACACCCGAATCCACGTTGCGAAAGAAGTATGAACGCGGCGCGAAGCCCGGCGATCTGGCGACCGTGATCTTTTCGAGCGGCTCCACCGGTGAGCCCAAGGGCATAATGTTGACGCACAACAATATCATATCGAACATCGAGGCGGTTGCGCAGGTGATCAGGCTGAACAAAGATGACGCGATCTGCGGTATCCTGCCGATGTTCCACTCGTTCGGGTTCACCGTAACGCTGATGCTGCCGGCCGTGCTCGGGCTGAGGGCGGCGTATCACCCGAACCCCATGGACCCCGCGAATGTCGGGAAAGTCTGCGAGGATAACGGATGCACTATACTCACCGCGACACCGACGTTCCTTGCGACGTACACAAAGAAGTGCGCGAAGAGGAATTTCGCGTCGCTCAGGTACGTCATCACCGGCGCCGAGAAGCTGAAAAGTAGCGTTGCCGCCGCGTTTGAGAAGAAATTCGGTATCGCGCCCTACGAGGGGTACGGCTGTACGGAACTGTCGCCGGTCGTCTCGCTTAACGTACCAGATGTCAGGCTTGGCGGCGGGCTCTGGCAGCGCGGCGCGAAGAGCGGAAGCATCGGTAAGCCGCTGCCGGGCGTCACCGTGAAAATAATGGACGTCGATACCGGCGGCGAGCTGGCCATCGGGCGGGCGGGCGCGCTGTGGGTAAAGGGCGCGAACGTCATGAAAGGTTACCTGAACGAACCGGCTATGACGGCGGATGTCATAGCGAACGGCTGGTACAATACCGGTGACATAGCCTCGATCGACGGGGATGGCTTCATCACTATCACAGACAGGCTCTCCCGGTTCAGCAAGATCGCCGGTGAGATGGTGCCGCACCTGAGGATCGAGGACGCTATCCACGAGGTGATACGCAAGGACGCACCGGTATGTATCGTGACGTCCGTACCCGACGCGAAGAGAGGCGAGCGGCTCGTCGTCCTGCATACACCCATGGGGATGGAGATCGGGGAGCTGTGGGAACGGCTTAACGCGATGGACCTGCCGAAACTGTGGATACCGAAGAGGAACGCATTCAGGGAGATAGGCGAGATACCCGTCCTGGCAAGCGGGAAAGTCGCGCTCGGTAAGGTAAAAGAGATGGCGCATGAGTTTGAGCGCGCTT
Source organism: Deltaproteobacteria bacterium (assembly GCA_024275075.1). Lineage (GTDB taxonomy): Bacteria > Desulfobacterota > JAJRXV01 > JAJRXV01 > JAJRXV01 > JAJRZU01. The sequence goes on from JAJRZU010000167.1 coordinate 16,159, forward strand.
AGAAATAATTTGTTAAAGGGATACAAAAAACTGAACCACTACCGCCTTCCAAGCGGTAGTGGTTCAGTAAACGTCCCCTCGTCCCCGTGCATCGTGGCACCTCTATAGGGGATTTACCATAAATTCATCATTCGGGGGATGTATTATTTTTCCGGCTTGTGATATAGATCATAAGGATCGATACCGCGGCGGGGGTGACGCCGGATATCCGCGACGCCTGCCCGAGATTCACCGGTTTGATCTGTGACAGTTTTTCGACGACCTCGCGCGACAATGATGGTATCTTAGCGTAATCGATCTCATCTGGCACAAGCATCTTCTCTAACTTGTCGAACTGCTCCACCTGCTCTTTTTGCCGCGAGATGTAGCCGTCGTACTTTATCTGGATCTCGACCTGCTCAGAGACGTCAGCGGGATAATCACCGATCTTATCGTCAAGCAGCGTCAGGTCATGAATGCTGATTTCCGGGCGCTTTATGAGATCCGCGGCTGTGCCGGGCTTTATCGTCTCCGGGTCGACAATACCCGCGAGCGCGGCCTTAGTCACCTTATCTGGTGACACCTTCTTCCTGCGCAAATACTCCATCAGCGAATCGACGCTTCTCATCTTCCTCATAAACCTCTCGTATGCCACGTCCGGTACGAGCCCGACCCGATGACCTATTTCCGTGAGCCGGATATCCGCGTTATCCTCGCGCAAAAGGAGCCGGTACTCCGCGCGCGACGTGAACATCCGGTACGGCTCCTTCGTCCCCTTCGTGACGAGATCATCGATCAGCACACCGATGTATGCCTCAGACCGGTGCAGGATCAGCTCCTTTTCGCCCTTTATCTTCATAGCCGCGTTTATACCGGCGATGAGCCCCTGCGCCGCCGCCTCCTCATAGCCTGACGTACCGTTTATCTGACCGGCGAGGTACAGGTTTTCGACAAGCTTCGTCTCAAGGGTCGGTCTCAGCTGGGTCGGGTACACATAGTCATATTCGATCGCGTAGCCAGGGCGCATTATCTCTACCGACTCAAGCCCCTTTATCGTGCGCAAAAGCTTCAGCTGTACATCCACCGGAAGGCTCGTGGAGACGCCGTTCGGGTAATACTCCTTCGTCTCATACCCCTCTGGTTCTAAAAAAATCTGGTGCCGCTCCTTGTCGGCGAACCGCACGACCTTATCCTCTATCGACGGGCAGTATCGGGGGCCTGTGCCCTTAATCACGCCCGAATAGAGCGGTGACCGGCCAAGATTATCCATGATTATCTTATGCGTCTCTTTGTTGGTAAAGGTGATGTAGCACGGGAGCTGCTTTTGCGTTATAGCCTTAGTAGAGAACGAGAACGGTTTCGGCGGCACGTCGCTGGGCTGAGGCTCGAGCACGCCAAAATCTATCGTCTTCCCGTCAAGGCGCGGCGTAGTGCCGGTCTTCAGCCGCCCCATGCTGAAACCGAGCCGCCCGAGCGAAGTAGAGAGCGCGTTCGCGGGGAACTCACCGGCGCGACCGGCAGCGTAGTTCACCAGCCCGATGTGGATAAGCCCCTTCAGGAACGTACCGGTAGTGATGATCACGCACTTTGCTGGGAACCTCTCACCGATACCGGTGATGACGCCTGTGACCCGGCCGCCCGGGGCGAGTATCTCATCGACCATCGCCTGCTTGATGTCAAGGTTCTCCTGCGATTCGAGCACACTCAACATCTTTTGCCGGTACAGCTGCTTGTCCGCCTGCGCGCGCGATGCCCTCACCGCCGGCCCCTTGCGCGTGTTCAGCGTGCGGAACTGAATACCGGTGGCGTCGATATTGCGCGCCATCTCACCACCAAGCGCGTCGATCTCCTTCACAAGGTGACCTTTGGCAAGCCCACCGATAGCGGGGTTGCACGGCATCAAGGCGATCGTGTCGATGTTGATGGTGAACAAAAGGGTGCGAAGCCCGATACGCGCAGCCGCCAACGCCGACTCGCAACCGGCATGACCGGCGCCGACGATGATCACGTCATACTCTTTACTGTAAGGCGCTTCATTGTGCGACATATTATTTTTCATACAAGATTACCGCCGACCCTTTCGCCATATCCCTTTTCGCTCCCTCTTCGCATACTCCTGCAACTTGAGGAACCGTTCCTTGAACTCATAATCATCTCGGTGGAACACCTCACCGAACCCGCGCCTGATCAGCTCCTCGTTCAAAAAGGTGCCGTCATCGAGGTACACGTAGGCGAGTACCCGCCCGAACCTGTCCCTCGCGCGATCACCGTATTTCAGCAAGACCCTCTTCTTGTGCACGGCGCCGGTGAGGTAGCGCTTCGCCTCCTCGTAGAAAAACTCACCTGACTCGGGCGTGTCGATACCGATGAGGCGCACCTTTATCTTATAGTTGACGACTATTGTATCACCATCGATGACATAAGTGCAAAGAAACTCATCGCCGCTCTCCTTCGCGATGGCTATTGTAGAGAAGATGAGGAGCGCGATAATACCCGCGGAAATTCTTTTCTTGTTCATTATCAGCATGGCTAATTGTACTAAAGCAATTGACTAAAGTAAAGATATATGTGATTCTTTAGGGGGGAGTGGTAGGTCGGATTAAGGAGCTTGCGACGAATCCGACGATAAAGAGACAAAACATTGGTTAGTAACAAAGGAAACAAATGACGGATATGTTATGATGTAATCATGGCATGGGTGGAAAACGTACACCTAACGTCGGGTTAGAAATACGCAACCCGACCTACCCGACTGATTTTATCAAAAGGTCGCATGTCCCTAAGGATAGTGCCAGACGGATCATACAAGCTTTGATGAACGCAAATATTATTAATGAGTTACGCCCCGGAGGCGGCAGGCGCGCTACTATCTATGTTTTCCAGAAACTGATAGATATAACAGACAGAAGGTCTTGATTTGCATACGTGCAACTCAAATCCATTTGATTCGCACAAATCGCAATATACGCAACTCAAGTTGGTTTGAAACGCAAGGATGCAATTCAACTTTATGTGCCATAAATATGTTAATAGTTCCTGTCTTCTTCCATACACAACTTAAACGGGATAGCTATACAAGGGCGGTTTCAATCCACGCCCCCGCACTGGGGGCGACGATATGGGTGTTTTTACTTCTACTTATGATACAGCTACCGCTTATAAGTACCTGTAAAAAGGGGGTGCCGACAACGGAGGCGAAGGGGGAATTCCCCCTTAACTGGCTTGGGCATCATGCCCATCATCGTGGAGGCAATGCGTTTATAGCCCCATGATGGATTCCGTGATTATTAAGATTGATACCTCATCAGCTTGATGCGGGGTAGTTCATTTCAGGAGAACTGTTTGAGCTGTCATACTTCCTGTCGACCGCTGTCGCGGTTTTCCAATTGGCTTTGCGAGTAGAGAAAGCTAAATGGAGGAGTGCGACAGCACCTCGACCACAAGACAAGCGTCCTCGACGAGGCGAGCCAGCAGCAAAAGAAGGAGCTGCTCAAACAAAGGATCGTCGATGTCGTGACTCTGGTAGCGCGATCAACAATGCAGACTTATGTAGACGCGCTCAAACAAAAGAACGCCGACGGCAAGCTCACCAAAGAGGAAGCGAAAGAAGC
>JAJRZU010000168.1 GCA_024275075.1 Deltaproteobacteria bacterium
AACGGCAGTTCACCTTTAAAGACGATCGCACCGGACATGATCGCCGTAAAAGCTTCTTCTACAGACATCCCAGCGGGAATGACGTCGGACTTGGGGTAGAACAGAAGGTATCCCGAGGTCGGGTTTGGGGTCGTCGGGAGGAACACAGAGTAGTACTCCTTGCCCGCCCCGTCCTTGAAATCATTGGTCAGAAACCCCAGCGCGAACACATTCTCCTTCGGGTACTGGACATACACCGCCTGCCTGAACGACGACGAGGAAGAGATAGAAAGCGCGTCTACAAGCTGTTTTACCGAAGAGTAAACGGGCTTGATAAGCGGTATCTTTGTCAGCAGTTTCTCTCCGAACGATATGAATTTCTTGATGATCACGCTTGAACCAAGCATCCCTATGATATAGATGATAATGATGGAAACGATGATACCGATGCCCGGAACCTCTTTGAAATCCGTGAAGTATTTCCTTAAGATCGTGTTGACGTGCGTCGCGATGAGTGAGTTGACAGACCTGAACAAGAAGCTGATTATAAAGTATGTGATGATGAGCGGCACTAATATTAGAAGGCCGGAAATCAACCGGTTTTTTATATGTAAGTATAATCTTCTCATGGTTTCCTTATGATATTCTTAAAATTTAATGTCTCATTATCAGGATACAAAATCCATCGACCTTAGTAATGTCAATTACTTATGAGATTGCCGCGTCGTTCGCAAAAAGCCGCTCTCTGCTCGCAATGACTGCTTAACTTCCATCTATCAGATCGCCTACCATACCTAACAAAGAACCTTCTCCTTTGCGCTTCCCGCCGGCTGCCGGCGCCGAGCTGATGATATTGTCCGCTAACCTGCTGAATGGCAGGGACTGCATCCATACTTTACCCGGCCCGCTGACTGACGCGAAGAAGAGACCCTCACCGCCAAAGAGTGCTGTTTTTATGCCGCCGACAAATTGTACGTCATATTTTACGCTCGATTGGAGGGCGACGATACAACCGGTATCTATTTTAAGGGAGTCTCGCTCACCACGCTCCTTCTCGATTATTGTCCCGCCGGCGTGAACAAAAACGTAGCCGTCACCTTGTAGCCTTTGCATGATGAAGCCCTCGCCGCCAAACAGGCCGGCGCCCAGCTTTTTCTGGAACGCGATACCGACAGAGACGCCTTTCGCCGCGCAAAGGAACGCGTTCTTCTGGCAGATGAGCTCGCCGCCAAGTTCGGCAAGGTGCATCGGTATGACTTTGCCCGGGTGAGGCCCTGCGAACGCCACTTTCTGCTTACCGGCGCCGATGTTGGTGAAAGCCGTCATGAACAGGCTCTCACCTGTCAGTATCCTCTTGCCGGCGCCGAATATCTTGCTCATCATCCCCTGTGACTCGTTGCTCCCGTCACCAAAGATCGTGCTCATGCTGATGCCAGACTCCATGAACATCATCGCACCCGCTTCCGCGATAGCAGTCTCACCGGTATCAAGCTCAATCTCGATGAACTGCATATCATCACCGAATATCTCGAAATCGATATCGTGCGCTGACATAAACTCATTCGGCGGGACTTTTGAAAACGAAGAGCCCGCCTTTGCCAGCGAGAACCCCTTGCGCTTAAGGAATGTCAGGAAATGGTCATAGTTGTCCGCAGGCACGCTGTATTTCGCGCAAAGCTGAGCCTTATCCATACCATCGTTGTAATCATTCACAAAGCCTTTGTATTTCTCCATTACTTTATTCTTTTCCATGAGTTATCTCCTTATGACAAAAAATCTACGCCAAATATTGTTTAAAGCTTTAAGCTCCTTTTTTTATTCGACAGCCTTCTCCAGCTTCACCTGGTACTTATAGACCGCCCTTTTGTGCTCGTCAAAATCCTTGGAGAAGTAGTGTGAGCCGTTATTTTTCGATACAAAGTACAAATACGGGACGTCGTCAGGGTAAAGCGCCGCCGTCAACGCTTTATGCCCGGGGTTCGCTATTGGTGTCGGCGGCAGCCCGTATATCTTATACGTGTTATAAGGTGTCACCGCCAGAAGGTCTGCTTTCGTGATGTTACCGTCAAAATCAGGGATACCGTATATCACTGTCGGGTCGCTCTGTAGCCGCATATTCTTTTTCAGCCGGTTGTGGAATACCGCGGATATCACCGGCATCTCCGTACCAAGCGATGTCTCCTTCTCTATGATAGACGCTAATGTCACGATATCATGCTCGGTCATATTAAGCTCGGCAGTCCTCGCCTTCATCTCTTGGGTATAGTTCAACCGGTAATTCCAGACCATCTTTAAAAGTATATCATCTATTGTCATACTTTTTGTAAAATAATATGTATCCGGGAACAAGTACCCCTCCAGCGACGGTGCGTCGATCCCGACCTCCTTGGCAAAATCACCGCTCAGGCACCGCACAATGAACTCGTCCTTATCGATCAACAGCTCATCATATATAACACCGGCTACCTGATACATGTTAAAACCTTCAGGAATAGTTATCTTATACTTCTTTATATCCCCCCTTACGAGTTTGTCAAGCACCTCGGCAGGCGTCATGGAAGTGGTGAACTCATACTCCCCATACTTTATCTGAGTTAATTTCCTGTGCAGTTTCGCGTAATAATAGAATCTTTTACCATCCACGATAACGCCGCCGGCAGATAACTTTGATATTATTTTCGGAATGCTTTCACCATGCCGTATCACGATGACTTTTACTGTCCGCATGCTGTCAGGAGCAGTGTTGATGTACTTATTGTATGAATGGGAAATGTAAATGGCGCCGCCCATTGTGCCAATGGCAAGCAGGATGATCAGTTTAAAAAAGAGCATCATCTGACATTGTCTCCGCTATACTCCTTGTAATCCAGAAACCCTTGCAGTATGTACGCCGCGGCAAGTTTATCGACCACCTTCTTCCTGTCTTTTCTCCTGACGTCCGCCTCTATCAAGGTTCTGGTGACCGCCTGCGTGCTAAGGCGCTCATCCCAGAAAGATACCTTGATGTTCAGGTTCTCCTTTAGCAGATCGGCGAACTAGATGACTTTGTTGGCGCTTGCACCGATAGAGCCGTTCATGTTCTTGGGCAGACCGATCACTATCTCTGAGACGTTGTACTTATCGACGATGTCCATGATCTTCTGGAAATCATCGTCATGCTTGCCGCGTAATATCGTAGTGACCGGCTGCGCAGTCCAACCGAAATCGTCGCTTAGTGCGACCCCGATCCTCTTGCTGCCGACATCCAGCCCCATATACTTCATTATACCACCTCTTTTAATGAAACAAGTCAAGCAATAACTTTCAAAATTTCCATTTCATGTGAAATAATACTTTTACTAATATATTGATTGCGGCATCATGCCGCCGCCTTCTAATATTGTTGCTTATGCACACAATATAAATCATTTTTAATAATAATTCAATATTTAAAAATCGCCTTCTTAGCGGGAATCAAACTGTATGCTTTTGCGGCGCGTCATCCCCGCGAAAGCGGGGATCCATCAAGATAATAATAACAACTGGATTCCTGCTTTCGCAGGAATGACAACCTACTATATGGGACTTAAGCCAAATAGCAAATTATTCAT
>JAJRZU010000169.1 GCA_024275075.1 Deltaproteobacteria bacterium
ACTTATATTCCGGTACAGGAAAGTGGATATTATTAAACCTTTTCAGCTCTTCTAAAAGCTCTTTTTCGAATGCAACAGTCTTTGTATCAGTCACGAAGTCCGACAGCTTACCGGTTATCTTTTGGGTTACTTCTTTTAAGTGTGTTTATATGGCTATTTAAAAAATATTCGACAAGTTGAGGAATAAAATTGCCTTTATATGGATGGAGACGGTGCACATGATTTGCCTAAAGCTTAAATATAACAATTACCATGTTTTATGCTTTAACTGATATCCCCGTAATAAAGCGCATTTTCCATATTATTAATACTCTTTATCTCCTGGCGGTCTTTGTTGTCCTTGATATCGCTACCTTACCGGTGCGGACAAGCTCTAAGACCCCGATCGGTTTAAACAGCTCGATGATAGCGTCCACCTTCTTCTCATCACCGGTCAGCTCAACGGTATATGAGGTCGGTGAAACGTCCACGACTTTACCACGGAAAATATCGGCGATACGCAGAACTTCCGCACGGGTAGCCGTATTGGCTTTCACCTTGACGAGCACCATCTCACGGTCGATGAAATCCGTACCGGTCAGGTCGGTCACCTTGCGTACCGGCACAAGTTTGCGCAGCTGCTTTATTATCTGCTCGATTATCTCGTCACTGCCCCTTGTCACAATAGTCATCTCCGAGAGGTTCGGGGCTGCCGTCTCCGCCACGCATAGTGAACCGATATTAAAGCCGCGCCCTGAAAAAAGTCCCGCTATCCTTGATAACGCACCAAATTCATTCTCCACCAAAACTGAAATTACATGCCGCATCTTTTTCTCCCATAATAGTTGTTTTAATAACTCGTTACTCTTTTGAATGACGATATTCGTGATTTCCTTCGAGTATGCGCATAATTATTGGGCATTATGCCCTCCTATAATTATATGTTGTAAAATGCTCAGCTCATTCAGGTCACCTGAGTAAATTATCCGCCCCGCGCTGAATCTGCGGGCGTTACACCAAAAGCATCTCTTTTAGTGAGGCTCCGGCCGGCACCATAGGGTACACGTTCTCTTCCCTGTCTACATGGAAGTCCATGACCACCGCGTGCTTTGTTTTGAGCGCCTCTTTGATGACACCCTCCACATCCTCTGGCCTGTCCGCCCTGAGCCCGACAACGCCATAAGCTTCCGCAAGTTTTACGAAATCCGGTGCGACCTCAAGGCACGTCGACGCGTACCTCTTATTGAAGAAGAGCTCCTGCCACTGTCTGACCATCCCAAGGAACCCGTTGTTCAGAATCGCGATCTTTACAGGTAACCGGTACTGCTTGACCGTCGCGAGCTCCTGGATGTTCATCTGGATGCTGCCGTCACCGGCTATGTCGATGACGGTCTTGTCCGGGAACGCGACCTGGGCGCCGATAGCGGCAGGGAACCCGTAACCCATCGTACCAAGCCCGCCGGACGTCAGGAAAGCCCGCGGGTCTTTGTACCTGTAAAACTGCGCCGCCCACATCTGGTTCTGCCCGACCTCGGTGGTGATGATCGCTTTGCCCTTCGTCAGCTCAAACAACTTCTCAACGACAAACTGCGGCTTTATCTTCTTCTTAGACGGCTTATAGCCTAACGCGTGCGCCCGCTCCCAGTCCTGGACTGTCTTGTTCCACTCCTTATAACCTTTTACCGGTATCTTCTCCATCTTCATAAGATCCAATAACTTGTTTAGCACGCGCTTGACATCACCGACGATAGGTATATCGACCCTGACATTCTTGCTGATAGATGTCGGGTCTATGTCGATGTGGACTATCTGCGCGTGTTTCGCGAATTCGGATATCTTACCGGTAACCCTGTCATCAAACCGCGCCCCGATAGCTAAGAGCAGGTCGCAGTCCGATATCGCCATGTTCGCCGTATATGTGCCGTGCATCCCGAGCATACCCATAAACAAAGGATCTGTGCCGGGGAACCCGCCGAGCCCCATCAGGGTCGTGGTAACCGGTATGTTCAGCTTCTTCGCGAATTTTGTCAGCTCCTTCGCCGCACCAGACAAGATGACTCCGCCACCGGCGTAGATAACCGGCCTCTTCGCCTTGAGTATCTCGTTCAGCGCCTTTGATATCTGTTTCGGGTGGCCTTCCATCGTCGGCTTGTAGCTCCTCATCTTATACTTGTCAGGATAATTGAAAGGCGCTGACGCCATAAGGACATCTTTGGGCATATCTATCAGTATCGGACCCGGCCTCCCGCTCGCGGCAAGGTGGAACGCCTCTTTTATGATGCGCGGCAACTCCTTCACATCCTGCACCAGATAATTATGCTTCGTGCACGGCCTTGTAATGCCAACTATGTCAGCTTCCTGGAAGGCATCGTTACCAATCAGCGCTGTCGGTACCTGCCCGCTGAAGACAACGATAGGTATCGAGTCCATGTATGCCGTCGCGATACCGGTGACTGTGTTTGTCGCCCCCGGGCCGGAGGTGACGAGCGCGACACCAACCTTGCCAGAGCTCCTTGCGTAACCGTACGCCGCGTGTACCGCCGCCTGCTCATGGCGCGTTAGATAGTGCCTGATGGACGAATTGAACAACTGGTCATAGATATGTATAACCGAGCCGCCGGGGAAACCAAAAATCGTGTCTACCCCTTCCTTAAGTAGTGACTGAACAAATATTTCCGCGCCTGTTAATTTCAATTTCTCTCTCCTATAATAAAATCCAAGCGTGTCGCTTGACCCAATTAAGCCCGCCGTTGGCGGTCTGCTGCGAGTATATTTAACCTATACGTTTTTGGTGGGCAGTAAGCCTGCCCATCCTCTACTTTCCAAAAACAGCCCCGGTGTTAGACGATGTTACCAGTTTCGCGTAACGGGCGAGATAACCCTTCTTTATCTTCGGCTCTATCGGTACAAATGAATCCAGCCGGCTCTTCAGCTCCTCGTCAGCGATCAGCAGGCTGATACGCCGGTTTGGGATATTTAACTGAATCTTATCGCCGTCCTTTATGATACCTATCGGGCCGCCCTGTGCCGCTTCGGGCGAAACATGCCCTATGCAAGGCCCCCTTGTGCCGCCGGAGAACCTGCCGTCTGTGATAAGCGCGACACTGTCACCGAGCCCCATACCCATTATGGCGGCTGTCGGCGCCAGCATCTCGCGCATTCCCGGCCCGCCCTTCGGCCCTTCGTACCTGATGACAACGATGTCGCCGGCAATGATCTTCTTGTCCATTATCGCCTTCATCGCCGCTTCCTCAGAGTCATAGACCTTCGCGGCGCCGGTAAATGTCATCATCGCCTCAGAGACGCCGGACTGTTTGATGACCGCACCGTCCGGGGCGATGTTGCCCTTCAGCACGGCAAGACCCCCCTGTACCCTGTATGGATTGTCGATATCTCTTACCACTTCATTATCTATATATTCCAGCGAATCGATTAGCTCAAATACAGTCTTGTTCGATACCGTGATGTTATCGTTTATCTTACCGGCTTTTTTTAGCATGGAGAAAACAGCGCGCACGCCGCCGGCATAGTGAAGATCTTCCATAAAATGCTCACCGGCAGGCCTTATCTTCGCCAACTGCGGTGTGTCTTTGCTGAGCTTGTCAAACATCTCCAAGCTGACATCGACACCGGCTTCGTTCGCTATCGCCAGAAGATGCAGTACCGTATTCGTAGAGCCGCCGAGCGCCAGATCCAGGCGGACAGCGTTCTCGAAAGACGCTTTGTTCAATATCTTTGACGGTTTGAGACCATCTTTTACCATACCGACTATCCGCTCGCCGCTTTGGTAGGCTATCTGCCTCTTTTGCGATGAAACGGCTAACGCGGTACCGCACTCAGGGAGTGACATACCAAGAGCCTCGGTGAGACATGCCATTGTGTTGGCGGTGTAAAGGCCCTGGCATGAACCGGCGCTCGGGCACGACGCGCCTTCGAGCGCGCTTAGTTCTTCAACAGTTATTCCGCCTACCCGCGCCTGTGCGAGCGCCTCAAACGTATCTCTTACAAACGAGAGCTTTCTGCCCTTTCTCCTGCCGGACATCATGGGGCCAGCCGTTACGACTATCGAGGGTATATCCAGCCTCGCGGCCGCCATCAGCATACCCGGTGTTATTTTGTCACAGTTTGTGAGGAGCACCAGAGCGTCAAGCGCGTGCGCCTGCGCGATGGACTCCACCATATCCGCGATCAGCTCGCGCGAGGGCAGTGAGTAGTGCATCCCGCGGTGCCCCATAGCGATACCGTCACATATCCCGGGGACACCGAATATGAACGGGTAGCCGCCGCCGGCATGTACCCCTTTTTCTATGAACCGTTCGAGGTCGCGCATACCGATATGTCCGGGTATCAGGTCTGTGAAGCTCGATGCGACACCGATGAAAGGTTTGTCAAGGCCTTTCTTTGTAATGCCCGTCGCGTGCAGGAGCGCCCTGTGCGGCGCGCGCTCAAGACCGCATTTTATTACATCACTTCTCACTAAGTAGCTCCCTCTGATTTAAAGCTCTGGATAATCTCATGCATCTTATCCTTCGCCGCAAGTTTTTTCTTTTTAAGATTACTTTTCTCCAGTTTCTCGTTGTCAGACAGGTAATGCCTTTTACTTAACAGTTCCAAGCGATGTTCATACTCACTGTGAAGCTCACTCATCTTGCGGAACTCGACATTCTCCTTCATCAAGCTTGAAACGATCTCTTCATCTTTCGCCATGGCTTTACCCCCTATATAGAATTATAAATCCGAATCATATTATTACATTAATAGTATTTTATTATGGTCGCTTTGTCAACAAATTATTGTTTGCCATCCTGATGGTTTTAAATGTGCGCCTTTGCTTTGATATCGCTAACTTTTACCTGAAATTGCCTCAAAGCGCTTGACGTTACCTTGATTATTTTATCACTTATAACGCGAACGGCAGGAGCCTGATAACATAATTCACTAATACCCCTATCAGCAATGAAAGAGGCATTATCAGCATTACTAAGAAGAGACCGAACTTAAGGCCGTATTCCTTGATTATCATAAGCAGATTAGTCATGCACGGAATGGAGACGATTATCACGATAACGCTGACGACGATCTGGATGTTTGAGAGTTGCCCGTTAAAAGCCATATCCAGTAAGATGATGATACCGGCTTCCCCTCTGAAGAAGCTTAGGATATACGCTTCGGTGAATTTTGGGGGGAGTTGCAGCATATCGACCACTACTGGAGAGAACAGGGCATCTAAGAATGGCAGCACACCCATCTTGTCCAGCAAAAATAGGCAGAAGCTGCCGTAGATAAAGAATGGAAGGGCTTCTTTGAGCAGAAACATGGAGTTGCGATAGGTCTTGAACAGTACTGCTTTCATGCTCGGGATCCTCAAGGGGAATATCTCCATGATGAAATCCGAGGAAGCGCCGGGTATTATTTTTGATGAGATGAAGCCGCTTATGAACATCAGTATGAGAAGCACCGCGACGATGATGAATATTCCGATAAGGGATACCGGTGCGAGTATCGCCACGATCACCGCCAGTTTTGCCGAGCAGGGTATGACGAGCACCAGTATCAGTATCGTTATCAGCCGCTCCTTACGCTCCTCAAGCACCCTTGTCGATACGGTCGCCATTGTGACGCACGAGAACCCCAAAATTATCGGTAGGATAGCGCGCCCGTTAAGGCCGATGCGCCTGAACATGTTGTTCAGGAGCACAGAGAGGCGCGGCATGTACCCGAAATCCTCTAAGAAAGAGAAGGCGAAGTAGAATGCGACAATGATCGGTAACAGTATGGCGAGCGCCGTCCGCAGCCCCATGGTGAGCATACCGTACTCCCCGACAAAGGCGTCCCGGACAAACGATGACGGAATAAAACTAAGCGCCCTGGCGAACATCGGGTTGAGCATGTTAGTGAATACCGTACCGTCAAAGAAATTGACGAGCAGTTCCGCGCCCAATTTTCCTACGAACAGGTAAAGGAATGTCAGAACTATTCCCAAAATTAATATGCCATACACCTTGTGGGTGGACAGGTTCCCAATAAGTTCGAGAGCTGGACGCTTCTTTATCTCATCCTTGTGCACAACTTCCGCCAATAGCTTCTTGACGAAATGCGTTTTTGTCGATATTACCATGAGCGATACGTCACCGGTGATAGATGCAATAACGTTCATGATATCCTGAAAGCGTTTATCGTCGAGGTTCTTCCTGAGCCAGTCGATGGTAAAGCTGTCGTTGATGAGTACGAGGATGCCCAGCCCCCTGGAGAAGTGTATGTCAGGCGCTAATATCCCCTTTACCTTGTCGAGCGATTTCTCGATTATCGGGTTGTACCGCACCATAAGAGAGCTTCGCTTCGCATTGATAAGTGAGCGCCGAAGATTGTCTATACCGGCGCCCTCGTTCGCTATTGTCGGTGATACGCCCACATCCAATAGCTTGGCGAGTTTTTGGATGTTGATATTGTTCCCGAATTTTTCCGCCTCATCCATCATGTTCAAGGCAAGGATAAATGGCATGTCGAACTCGATAAGCTGCACCGCCGTTATCAATGAGCGCATGATATGCCTTGCGTTAGCGACGTGCATTATCATGTTGCACCTTTGGTTAAGCAGGCTCTCTTTCGTTTTCAGCTCATCTTCGGATGTATTGAGCAGATTGTTGAACCCGGGCGTGTCAAACAGATTGTACCTGACGCCCTTGTAGGTGAAATCCTCGGTATTTACCCGTATCTTCGAGGAAGCCGAAGAAGCTATATATACGTTTTTCCTCGCCAGACCCAGACACACCGAAGTCTTGCCGACGTTGATCCCGCCGGCGACAAGGATATTGATTTCCTTTTTATCGTTCATCAGTTATACGGATTTTCCTCTTTCAATGGAATAAGTCTTCGATGCTCTACATCGGAGTAAATCTTCTCTCAGGCACGCCAACGGCGCGGCTATATCTGGTGAAGCTCGTTAAGCTCCCTCCTTCTTCCAGACGAAGATATCCTTAGCGATATCTTTTTCTAATGCGAGCTGAGTCTTGTCGCATTCAATAATAAAAGTCGGCGACTTTTGGTGCAGGCGTATAGTGAGCCCGGGTGTAAACCCAAAGGAGAGCAGCTTGTGCAGCCTCGGGTGGCTTTGTGTCGTGATGTAGGCGACTTTCGCCGATTCACCGGTATGCAGCCGGTCAAGCGGGATGACGACGCTCTCCACCGTTTCCCGCGCCTGGAGACAGCAATCGCCGGGCGGTATCGTCGAGCCGTGCGGGCAGGTTTTCGGGTGCCCTAAAAGCGTGCATATCCCCTGGGTGATCTCGGGCGCCAAAAAGTGCTCGAACTCGCAGGCGGTCTCCTCGGTCTCATCCACCGACCGCTTAAGAACGTCGGTCAGGAGCCTTTCGGCAAGCCTGTGCCTCCTGATCACATTTTTCGCGTCTTCCTCCCCTTTCACCGTGAAATCTATCTTTTCGCCCGAGGTGTTTATCAGCCCGCTTTTTACAAGCTCATCTACTTCTTGAACCGTAATCTCCTCTTTTGATTCCCTCTTAATATCATTGATGTTCGATGAACCTTTCTCCTTCGCAGTCCAAATCGATTCTAATACCTCCTCAATCTTGTGGTTAGTCATCATGCGTCCTTTCCCGTGATAAAATTGAATTCATTTAACCACAGCTTTACAGGCGGGGACTGCCCGCCGGTAAATTTATTGCCTTATTTCCTTAAAATACATAATGGGCATGTTGGGCATGTCGCCCAATCCAATATAAACTGTCAACGCTTTATCATACCGCTTATCTCACTGATGAGCGCGTCGATTATTGCATCCTCTTTCACTTTCCGAACGACCTTACCTTTTTTGAACAAAAGCCCGTTGCCCCGTCCGCCGGCTATCCCGATATCCGCTTCCTTCGCCTCGCCCGGCCCATTCACCACACAGCCCATGATAGCGACTTTCATCGGTTCCTTTATATTCGACAGCTCTTTCTCCGCCCTTTTGGCAAGCTTGATTATGTCTATCTCGCATCTTCCGCATGTCGGGCAGGATATAAGGTCGATGCCATGCTCCCTTATATCAAGAGCCTTTAGTATTTCAAATCCTACTTTCACTTCATCCTCAGGTCTGCTCGTCAGCGATACCCTTATTGTATCACCGATACCCATAGCCAGAAGAGCGCCGATACCGACACTCGACTTTATCGTACCGGTAAAAGCGGTGCCCGCCTCGGTGATACCGATGTGTAGCGGATAATCAAACGCGTCTGACATGAGCCTGTACGCTTCGATCGTGGTCAGAACGTCAGATGCCTTCAACGATACCTTGATATCGGTGAAGCCCATATCCTCGATGCTGTTCACGCTCCTTTTCGCGCTCTGGAAAAGCGCCTGCGCCGTCGGCCTTGTATACTTCTCCAGGATATCCTTTGGTATGGAGCCAGAATTGACACCGACGCGTATCGGTATACCGACTCCCTTCGCCGCATGGACGATCTCTCTCACCTTCGCTTTGTCACCGAGATTACCCGGGTTTATGCGGATGGCGTCGGCGCCCGCCCTGATCGCCTCTATGGCATGTCTGTGGTTAAAGTGGATGTCAGCCACCAATGGGATATCGATACGCTTCTTTATCTCTTTTATCGCGCGCGCGGCAGTGAGGTTGTTCGCCGTACACCTGACGATCTAGCAGCCGGCCTTTTGCAATCGCCTGATCTGCGCAACTGTCGCCCTGACATCGGCGGTCTTCGTGTTCGTCATAGATTGCACGGTGATCTGCGACATACCACCGACGGGGACGTCCCTGAGCATAATCTTTTTTGTAACGCGTCTTTTGATCATCATACTGATAGTATGAAAGTCGCGTAGTTATGTCAAGAAATAAAAGGGGCATGACGGCAATTCAATTCACGGGGCCT
>JAJRZU010000170.1 GCA_024275075.1 Deltaproteobacteria bacterium
AGGAATTATTACAGGAATTATTACAGTGTTGTTACCCCGTTTTTTACTCTGTGTGTTTTTTATACACCCCGCCCTCGCAAGGGGGATTCCCATACCAAACTACTCTTCCATAGTGGAGAGGTCACCGGTAGGCAGCCCTAAATCCCAGGCTTTGAGCACTCTTCGCATGATCTTACCGCTTCTCGTCTTCGGCAGGTTGTCCTTAAACTCGATCTCGCGCGGTACGGCATGTGCTGCGAGGTGCCCTTTTATGAACCTGGCGATCTCCTCTTTCAGCTCCTCTGAGGGTTCATACCCCTCCCTCAGCGAGATGAACGCTTTTATTATCTGCCCCTTTATCGGGTCGGGCTTACCGATAACGCCCGCCTCGGCGACTGCCGGATGCTCCACGAGCGCGCTCTCCACCTCAAATGGCCCCACACGCTCACCGGAAGTCTTGATAACATCATCGACGCGCCCCTGGAACCAGAAATAGCCGTCTTCGTCCATGTACGCGGAGTCACCGGAGATGTACCAAGGGTCGAACCTGAAATACTCCTTGAATTTCTCCTCGTTGCGCCAGACAGAACGCATCATCGAGGGCCAGCCCTTCTTTATGGCAAGGTTCCCCATCTGCTTCGTCGGTACCTCTTTACCGGTATCGTCGATTATCGCCGCGGTGATGCCCGGCAAGGGCTTCCCCATTGAGCCGTGCCTCACCTCTAACTCAGGGGTGTTCGCGATCAGCATCGCACCGGTCTCCGTCATCCACCAGGTATCGCGTATCGTCAGATTAAGCGCCTGTTCACCCCACTTGATTACCTCGGGGTTAAGCGGCTCACCCACGGAGCATATCTCGCGCAGGGAACCAAGGTCATACTGCCGAATGATCTCCCCGCCTTTTGACATGAGCAGCCGAAACGCCGTCGGTGCGCTGTACCATACCGTCACCTTGTAATCCTGTATCGTCTTGTACCACTTCTCCGCCTTGAACCTGCCGCCCCTTATGAGGCTCGTCGTACCGGTCAGAAATGGCGCGAAGATGCCGTATGACGTACCGGTCACCCAGCCCGGGTCAGCCGTGCACCAGAATGTGTCCTCCTCTTGCAGGTCTAACACAGCCTTGGCGGTCATATAATGGCTTATCATAGCGTTGTGGACGTGTACGATCCCCTTAGGCTTGCCCGTTGAACCAGAAGTGTAATGCAAAAGCATCGGGGACTCGGCGTCCAGCCATACCGTGTCAAACTTGTCTGACGCGTCTTCCATCTCTTCATCGTAGCTGACAAAATATTTGCCGTGCGAGCCGTAGTTGCGAAAATCCTCTTTGCCCGCCCCCACCAATATCACGTGTTTCAAATGCGGGAGATCCTTGAGCGGTATCCTGTTTAACATGTACGGCACCGTTATTATCACGGACGCCTGGCTGTCCTCGAGCCGGTCTCTCACCGCGGCATGCATAAACGCCTCGAAAAGCGGGCCGGCAATAGCCCCGATCTTGAGTATCCCCAAAAAGCTTATGTAAAGATCAGGCTGCCTGGGCATGAAGATGAATACCCGGTCACCCTTGCGAACCCCATATTTCGTCAAAACGTTCGCGAACTTGTTTATCTTCAGCTTCATATCCAGAAATGTGAGTTTTTGCTCTGTATCGTCACCAACGTAATATAGCGCTACCTTGTTCCTGCGGAACGACTCGGCGTGCCTGTCGATGCACTCATGCACCATGTTGACCTTACCGGTCTTATACCACGAGAAGTTCTTCTTTATCTCCTCCCAATCAAATGCTCCGCTTTGCGCTGCTTTCTCTGCCGCCATATTCCCTCCCTATAATGAGATTCCACTCTTTTTAACCACATAAGCAGAGAGTATAACACAGAGCTTCACTTTTTTAAAAGGATTTCTGTGAGGATTTCTGTGAGACCTTAGGGGCATGTTGCCCAATCCAGTTTAGGGGCTGAAAGCCCCTACGCTTCCGTTGGTCGCTACCCCGTAATATCAGCTACTTACAAAAGCGCTTTTTTGAGAAATTCGTAAAATACGCTATTTGGCAACACTCCCCTTATATGTCCTTAGTATCATTGTTGCGCGCCTCGAAGCGACTCCAACAGCGCACGGATCTCGTCACGTACCCGCCTGAACTCATTGATTATCTCATCTTCGCTGCCCGCGGCTTTCGCAGGGTCTTTCAGCCCCCAGTGGATCCTTTTGATATCTCCGGAGAATACCGGGCAGTTTTCGTTCGCGTCGCCGCAAAGTGTGATCACGGTATCGATATCGCTGGCGGGTATATCATCTACATGCTCTGATTTTTGTTTCGAGATGTCTATACCGATCTCCTTCATAACTTCGACCGCCATTGGGTTCACGCCCTGCGGGTCGGTGCCGGCGCTGAAAATATTTGTACCCGCAGGCATAACGCTCTTCGCGATCCCTTCGGCCATCTGGCTCCGGCACGAATTACCGGTACATAAAAATAGTATCCCTTTC
>JAJRZU010000171.1 GCA_024275075.1 Deltaproteobacteria bacterium
CCGAAAGTACAGGTTTACGGTGATGGTAATTTTGCCATAGTCACTTACTATTTCGAGATTTCCTTTGATATGAACGGGCAGACGATCAACATGAAGGGTCGCGACATGTTTTCGCTAATCAATGAAAACGGGAAGTGGCTCGTTGTCGCAGATCATTATTCGCCCGCACCGATTGGTTAAAGATGGACGATGATTTCAAAATCATCCAAAAGCTTGTCGGTGACGTAAGCCCAGACCAGCTTCGTTACATCGACTGCTTTGTCGGTGAGGATATGGCGTTCTTCATGCCGCAGGGCGGGGCCTGCTTTTACGCCCTCACTCCGCTTCACAGCCACCCGGGTTATATGTTCGTCTACAACTTTGACGACCGTACCGGCATACGGCTAAACGAGACCACGATAACCGCCATACCCGGTAAGCTACTCGCTCTTTCGCCCGGCATAATGCACAACGAACTACCTTCAGAAATGCCGCCACGATATATCGCCGTCTTAATCGACAGAGATTTCTTTGAGTCTCAGCTTGCAGAGTATCAACCTGACAGGGAGATTATTTTCAATGCCGAGTTCTATGATGTTCCAAAAAAGTTTCTGACTCTATTAAAGGAATTTATGATCGAAGCTACAACTAACAGCCCCGGACGGGACGCCATTCTGCGAGCGATGAGCGTCGAGATATCCCACCAAATAATCAGGAGTGCGCTGGAGCTTTCACCTGCCACGAAGCCTAATGATTTTCGCTTAGAGATCGGCAGGGTTACAGAGTATATACACGCAAACCTTGGTCAGAAGTTGAAAATCGAGGATATGGCGAGTATTGCCTGCATGTCACCCTCGCACTTTTCCCACGTTTTCAAGGAGGAGACAGGCGCTACCCCGATTGAATACCTGAATCAGGTGCGCTTTAAACGTGCGAAGAGACTGCTTCTCGCAAGTGATAAGACGCTTACGGAAATCGCTTTGGAATGTGGTTTTTGCAGCTCGGCGTACTTCTCTGACCGCTTCTCGAAGGAGTTTAAGATGACACCATCAAATTACAAGAAAAGTATGATCTCTAAAAACAACAACAAGATATCGAAAGAATAAATCTTCCTTTCATTATACAATTTAATAAGAATTTACTTAAGTATCGGGAGGGAATGTTATGACGTATCAGGACGTAATAGGCTTTGTTAAGGAGAATCCGGTTTTCAGCTTCGCGACGATGGATGGCGATCAGCCGAGGGTGCGCGGATTTTTATCGGTCTTTTTCGATGATGACCTAATCTATTTCACGACCGGCGCGATGAAAAAGGTATATAAGCAATTAAGCGCGAACCAGAAGGTGGAGCTTTGCTATTTCGCTGTCGGTTACAACAAGATGCTAAGGATCACCGGCGAGGTTGAATTTGTGAATGACTTAGATAAAAAGCAAAAGCTCATTGAGTCCCAAGACTATCTAAAAGGTTTTCAGGCGGACTCCCCGGAATTTATACTGATGCGGATTCCGCACGGAGCCGCACGCTTCTGGACAATAGCGGATAATATGAAAGAGGATGAACTAGAGGTCGTAGAGTTTTAAATGATTGGTGAAAGATTTCTCACTTAAAAGATAAATAGTAATAATTTGGTTCATTTTTTAACCCCGAACACCTTACGCTGTTTCGCCCGGTTTTCGATTGTATTCTAAGGAAAAACTTCATATACTGTCAAAGTGGGAAAAAGAGGGGGTGGCATTTGAAAGTACTTCGTCAAACAAGCTCTGTTTGCACAATAAGCCCGTGCGCACATCACCGCTTGTAAAGGCAGCACTGGCACATGTTCTGTTTGAAACGATCCACCCGTTCCTTGATGGTAACGGTCGACTGGGACGCTTACTGATAACACTGCTACTTTATAACGACAAGGTGCTAAAAGAACCTACTCTGTACCTCAGCCTTTATTTTAAGGAGCACCGTCAGCGATATTACGACCTGCTCAGCATTGTACGCGAAACGGGAGACTGGGAGGAGTGGCTGGGCTTCTTCGCCGATGCTGTAGCGGAAACCGCGGCTCAGGCGGTAGAAACGGCAAGAAAGCTTACACATCTTGAGAAAAACGATGCAGAGCGTATCAACGAGCTTGGGCGCGTGGCCGGTTCAGTGCATATTATCCACCGGGCGCTACTAGAAAGGCCTATAGCGTCGGCTAAATGGTTAAAAGAAAAAGTGCAACTCTCTCCCGCGACCATAAATACCTGCCTTGCGCACTTGGAAAAGCTCCAGATTGTCAGAGAGATTACAAAAAAGAAGCGGGACAGAGTATTTGGCTACACAAAATATGTTGAGATCATGAATCAGGGAACAGAAGTTAAATGCGCAAGCTACAGGGGGTTTTCTCTTTCCCATCCGTTTAACAATATAAATGGGGCAAATTAGGTGCAGGACTTTTTTATCTAAACGCCTATGCGGATGAAGACTCCTGCACGACCTGCTTTTATGTATAAAACTACTAACATCATCCGACGATTACACAAGGTGATTTATCACCTACTTATACCAAGGAGCATCCATGCGTATAGACAGGAGAAAATCGCCTATACTTTTCGTCTCTTTCGTTGGGCTTCTCCTGGCCGTGACCATACAATTTTCACTGGCTCTCCAATGGAGCGCGGGTCAGGTTCTCATAGCAGCGCTCGCTTTTCTGGCGCTCTGGTTAAGGGTAGACATCCTCTGGGTTGTCTTGGTCGGGGCAGGCGTGTCGGCGCTCGTTCTGTAAAGGAGGCATGGTGACGGTGATTAAAGATGAGCAACTTATGTTGCGGGTGGCTGAAGGTAAGCTTGATGCTTTCGACGAGATCGTTCGCCGTCATGAACGTACAGCCTGGAGAATTGCCCACCGCTTCCTTGGTGATCCGGCGGAAGCCGAGGATATTGCCCAGGAGGCATTTCTCAGAATACTGGTTGCCGCCCCCCGGTACAAACCCACCGCGACTGTTTCAACGTACCTGTATCGTGTTGTCGCCAGGCTCTGTATCGACCATGCCCGAAAAAAACGCCCGGTCGTCACCGACACTCTTCATGAAACGATGGTTGACTCCTCCCCCGCTCTCACAACGTCCCTTATCCAGAAAGACAGGGATGTACTGGTTCGCAAGGCACTTGACACCCTGCCATCCAGGCAACGAATGGTCGTCATCCTGAAATACTACGAAGGGTTGAGATACTCCGAGATCGCCCGGGCAATGGGAACAACGGTCAAGGCTGTGGAGAGACTGCTCAGCCGCGCCAGGACGGCGCTAAAGTCCAATTTGCTCTACCTGCGGGAAAAATGAAAATCACGGGAGGGAGGGGGGGATTCTCTTCCCCATCCGTTTAATAAGATAAAAGGAGCGTCTAATGAAGTGCAGGAAAACAATCTCTTATCTCAACGCCTACGTGGATGGCGAGCTTCCCGGGAGGCGGCGACGTGCCGTGGAAGTCCACCTTGCGGCCTGCGAGTCTTGCCGAGGGCGGCTTGAGGATATCCGGGGAATAGTCGGATTTTTCCAGGACACCCTGATTGTTCCTCCCGTACCAGATGGGCTTGCCGCACGGATCATGACCGAAGCCCGCAGAAGACAACCGGGGGGAATCCCCGGGAGACGCTCACTGTTGCCAGACTGGAACCCCTTACAGTGGCTTGCCGGGCTTTCAGCGCCCATGAGGCTTGCCGCATGCGCCACCGTGCTCCTGGCCCTTGTCGCGGGATTGTCCCTCGATGGAAGAGATGTGATTATACGGAACGCGCTTACCGAACAGGGAGAAGAACTTCACGGGCTTGAATGGTTTTCGCCTGTCCAGCCCGGCTCCATCGGCTCAATCTATATCGCCATGGCCGAGCAATCTTATGAGAAAGGAAACGAACAATGAAGAAAAACCTCAAGATATTGGTCATCACCTTTTCGGTGGTATTGAACATCGTTTTCATCGGGTCATACTTCCACCACAGAGCAGGCCTGTTACCCCGGGCGGGGCATCAGGCAAACCACGCTCATCCCCTCTACAAGGAATTGAACCTTGACCGCGGCCAATTAGACAGATTCGGGCCTCTCCGCGACAGCTTTCACGCCTTTGTCAACGAACAGGGGCGAAAAATCAAGGCAAGGCAACTTGATCTTGTAGATCTACTGACAAAGGAGAAACCAGAACGGCGGGCGATTGACGCAAAACAGGAAGAAATCCGAGTGTTGCAACAGCAGATGCAGGTAAAGGTGATTGACCACCTCCTTGAAGAGAGCAGGATTTTCACTCCAGAACAACGGCAGAAGTTCTTCGCGCTTATCAAGGGACGAATCGATGATAGTGACGGCCCTCGTCCACGGTGGATGCCGCAGAAGCAGGTAAGCCCTTCAAAAGGGAAACGTCCGTGAGAAAGATGCTGTGCTATTACATTCATGCCCCTAATTGCGCCCTTATCGCGCTCGTAATCAGCCTTGGCCTTATCAGCGGCTGTGCTTTTACGAGTTCCAAGCATTTATTGGGAGGGGTTCCACCTTCCTCTTCTTCTCTTTACGCGCCGCGCTCACCCCTGTCTGAACCAATACTCTCCCAAAACGAACAAGCGCCTCCTCTTATCGGACATAAGCTGACCCTGGCGCAATGTATCAAGATCGCCCTTGAGCGGGACCCTGAGACGCGCGAGTCGTGGCAACGCAGCCGCTCGGCCGCCGCCGGGGTGGGTCAGGCCCGGTCGGCATACTTCCCGTCCGCCGACTTCACGACCGGGGCAAACCGAGCGGACACTGTTCCCCTCAACAGTCAGCAGGAAACGGGAGCAACCAATACCTACGATGCCGGTTTCGGTATCCGCTACCTACTGTTCGACGGCTGGGCACGGTCTGCCGGGCTTAAAGGAGCCGAGGCGGAGCTACTTGGCGCGAATTTTCAACACAACGCAACGCTCCTTGACGTGGCTCTGAAGGTGGAAGAAGCCTATTACCGGCTACTCGCGGCAAAACAGCTCGAGCGGGTGGCGGAACAGACTGTCCGACAGACACAATACCACGTGGACGTTGCCCGGGCGCGTCACCAGAGCGGTCTTGTCGCGAGATCTGACGTACTCAAGGTCGCAACGGAGAAGGCCGACGCCGATCTCTTACAGGTTCGGGCACGCAGCCAAGTACGGATCGCCCGCGGTCAACTGGCCAACGCCATGGGATTAAAGCCCTCCCAATCGTTTGAGGTGATGGAATTACCGCAAAACCCTCACCAGCAGGAATTAGCGGACATTAAACGACTCATGGCCGATGCCGCGTTCAACCGGCCAGGGCTCCGTGCCGCCCTTGCGAAGGTTGAGTCAGCACGGGCGAACGTCGAGGCCGGGCAGGCTCGCTACTGGCCTAAAATCGCGCTCAACGCCGATTACGGGTGGCGGGACAGGGTATTCGTACCTGACCGTGATGAGTGGTCTCTTGGACTCGGCATCACATGGCCACTCTTCGACGGGCTTAACCGGGAATACACGATCCGTAGGGCGAAATCCGACCTCGCCAGGTCAGTCGCCGAGCATGAACAGTTATTACGCGGCATCGAACTGGAAGTCTGGACGGCTTACGCGCGGTTGATCGAGGCGGGACAGGCGATCGAGGCCGCCCGCACCCTTGTTGCCAGCGCTGAGGATAGCGCCCGGGTCACAGAAGGTGAATATAAGAACGGCGCTGCCTCGATCATCGAAATAACAGATGCCCAGACCGCCCGCACTACGGCAAATGTTCGCATGGTGCAGGTCAGACTCGATTGGTACACGGCCATGGACCGGCTTGAGCGAGCCGTTGGTCAAACATTTGTGCAAGCGCCGCGGGATGCGGCTAACGAAGGAGAACATTAATGGTGAAAAGTCAGAAGCGGAATAAACTATTTATCATGCTGGTCTTGTTGCTTTGCTCCGCAATCGTAGTAGTATGGTGGGTATTTGGTCAGAACGGGGAAGCGGAAAAGGACTCCGCTATGGAAACCGCCCAGATCATCAGCCGCGACTTTTCTTCAACCGTGCTGGCCACCGGTTCGGTCAAGCCGCAGGTCGGAGCCAAGGTCAACGTGGGGACCCGTATTTCAGGCAAGGTAGAGAATCTCAACGTTACAATCGGCGATCGAGTAGTGAAGGGGCAGGTGCTAGCCGTTATCGAACACCAGGACATGCTGGCCCAAGTGGCGCAAAAGGAGGCTTTGTTGACCTATGTCAGTACTCAGATCGCGGCGCTCAAAAGCCGCCGCAAGACCGAGCTTGCCCGTGCCGATGCGCTTGTCGCCCAGCGGGAAAGCGAGGTCGCCAGCGAGCAACAGCGTCTGGAGTCAGTCACTGCCCGGCGGCAGCAAGATCTCGATAGCGAGCAAGAGAAGCTGGAGTCGGTGCGCCAACAGAGGAACGCTGAAGCCAAGCTGTCCAAAACCCGGATAGTCGAATCCAAGGCCACCCACGAGTTCACTACCAAGGAAGTGGGTCGCATGAAAACTCTATATGAGAAGGATATGCTATCCGAGCAATCCATGGACAAGGCCGTCACTGAAGAGAGAGTGACAAACGCCCGTCTCCGCTCGGCCGAGCGAAGCCTCACCCTGGCGCACACGCGGCTCTCGTGGGACGTGAGCGTCCAGCAGAAGGCGGTCAGCAAGGCGGAAACCTCGAAGATACAGGACATCGCGGTACAGGAAAAGGCGGTGGGCAAGGCCAAGGCTGCCCTTGAGGTAGCACACCGAGAACGGGACGCGATAGCCAGCTCTATCGCTACTGACATCCAGATACTGGAGTCCTCGTTGCCCCGATATCAGGCCGAGCTTGACGAGGCCCGCATCCGCCTCTCCTACGCACAGGTAACAGCGCCCATCAGCGGCATCGTGGGGACAATCTCGACCAATGAGGGCGAGACCGTGGTCGCGGGCTTCAACGCTCCAACCTTTGTCAGCATCATCGACCTTGAACGGTTGCAGGTGGATGCCTACGTGGACGAAGTGGATATAGGCAAAATAAGAACCGGTAAGGAATGCTTTTTCACGGTCGATGCCTTTCCCGACCGGGAGTTTCACGGGAGAGTGGTCGCCATCTACCCTGACGCGGTAATCCAGGATAATGTAGTAAATTATGACGTAGTTATTGATATAAGCAGTCCGTTCAAGAATCTGTTGCGCACCGATATGACTGCCAGCGTGACTATTTATCAAAAAAAGCGAAAAGGTGTATTGATGGTTCCCCGGCAAGCTATTATCCGTGAAGGCGGTCATAAATTTGTCCTTGTACAATCATCAAATGGGCCGCCGCAGAAAAAAGCCGTTAAAACAGGAACAAGCAGTGGCGGTAATATTGAAATAGTCTCGGGCGTTAATGAAGGAGATACCGTTGTTATTGAAAACAGATAATCGATTAGGGAGGTCAACAATGATAGAATTAAAAAATATTACAAAGTCCTTTCAAAACGGGACAATTAAAACAGATGTTCTAAAAGACGTGACGTTTGGTGTGCAACGAGGGGAATTTGTGGCCATAATGGGTTCTTCTGGTAACGGGAAAACGACCTTGATGAATATTCTGGGATGTATGTTGAAGATGTCTGGCGGTTCTTATGCGCTTGATGGAGTGGATATCGAGACCCTGGATGACGATCAGCTTTCCGATCTTAGAAATAAAAAAATCGGATTTGTTTTTCAGTCCTTTAATCTCCTGGACGGAACCAGCGCCCTGGATAATGTCCTTCTGCCTCTCGTTTACGCTGAGGAGTATCCTGATGATGCCAGGGAACGGGCAACGCAGCTTTTGGAATCGGTAGGATTAGGCGACAGAATCCATTATAAACCCGGTGAACTTTCCGGCGGGCAGCATCAAAGGGTGGCCATAGCTCGCGCCCTTGTAAATGATCCAGCCATTATTCTGGCCGATGAGCCTACAGGTAACCTGGATAGTGAATCCGTACGGGAGATAATGGATATTTTAAAGAGGCTGCATAAGCAGGGCAAAACAATTATTCTGATAACCCATGACATTAACATTGCCCGGTATGCCGGGCGAACGGTATTCCTGCGAGACGGTAAAATATACAATGAAGAGGTATCAAAATGAAAATAATGAAAATTGTGGGCGTATCCTTAAAATCTATCCTAAAGCATAAACTGAGGACAGCTCTTATTGAGCTTGCTATTCTTGTCGGTATTGCCACGCTTACCGTGGTTGTCTCATTAACCCAGGGCGCCAATAAACTTATAATGAAAAGGATACAAAACTTCGGTCCAGATGCTATTATGGTTCACTCGGGCGGCGGGAAAATGCGCGGGCCTTCCACGGCCCAGCAGGCAAACCTGACCAAAAAAGATATATCCGATATAGAGAATATCTCCGGGGTGAAATTTGCCACTCCCTTCCAGGTGGAATTGGATATGCCCTTGAAATATGACAATCAATTTACCACGTCATGGGTGATGGGAGTGGAACCTGATTGGCGGGATGCCTGGCGGAGGGGCGCGTCTAAGGGCGCATTTATCAGCAATTCCGATAACGAACAGTTGTCAAGAGTATGTGTTATCGGCGTCACCACAGCCAAAGAGTTATTTGGGAAGGCGGATCCGATAGGCGAGAGCATACTCGTCAAAAATATTTCTTTCAAGGTAATCGGAATCCTGGAAAAGAGGGGGCAATCACCGGCCGGAACGGATTTTGACAACCTCATCCTTATTCCATTTTCTACCGCGTCAAGAAGACTGATGAATCAACCGCTCTATACCAGCATGTTAAGAGTTATAATTTCCGATCCCGCCAGGGCAAAGCATGTTGCCGGTAAAATAAGCGGAATCCTAAGAGAAAATCACCGGTTAGCATCAACACAGGAGGATGATTTCAGGATCAGCACCGCCGAACAGATAGCAAAAATGATAAAAAGCACTTCTAAGACATTAGGCCTCTTTTTATGGTTGATCGCAGTGATATCGCCTTTAGTCGGTGGCATTGTGTTGATGAACATTATGCTAATGGCGGTCTCTGAGAGAAAACGGGAGATAGGGCTAAGGAGGGCTCTGGGCGCCAAGAAAAGAGATATTATTTTTCAGTTTCTTACCGAGTCTGTTGTCCTGACCTTTTCAGGGGGGGGATTGGGCGTTGGCGTGGGAGTGATAATCGCTATTTTTGTTCGCCATTTGGGTAAACCGATCAGCATAAGTTGGCAGCCTTTTGCAACCGCGTTCGTGATTTCAGTACTTATCGGCCTGTTTTTCGGGGTATATCCCGCCAAAAAAGCGGCAAACCTTGATCCGGTAGATGCCTTGAACCAATGAACATAACGAAAAACATCATAATCTCCCAAAAAATTCTACTGGTACATAAGGTACGAACAGTCCTTTCCCTGTCGGGAATTATCATCGGCATTTGCGCGGTGATGATCATGGTCTCTATTGGTAAAGGTACAGAAGCAAAAATTATTTCTCAGATAACCAAAATGGGTAGCAACGTGTTGGTCGTCAACGCCGGTCAGGTTAAAATCATCGCGGGGAGGGCGCGGCAGACAAAATCAGTGACCACACTCGAACCAAGAGATGCCCTGAGCATTATCGCAAACTCCTCAAATATAAATTACGCAGTACCGGCCCAGAATAAGAAGTTGCAGGTCAAATACGGCAATCTCAATACCACGACAAATATTGTGGGCACAACCGCCGATATTCTCAAGGTGCGAAATTACGCTCTTTCCAAGGGAAAATTTTTTGATGCGGATGAAGATAAGGGCAGTAGAAGAGTGGCGGTGCTGGGACAAACAGTAGTTGAAAACATATTCGGGCAGGAAAACCCAGTGGGGGAAATGATCCGCATAGGGAGAGTACCCTTTGAGGTTATCGGAGTGCTTGCTCCCAAAGGACTTGATATGAATGGCGCAGACCAGGATGACCAGATAGTTATCCCGCTTAAGACGGCATTAAGGCGGTTGTTTAATTTGACCTATATTAATGCCATATATGTGCAGGCCACGGATATTACTTCCATGGGCAGGGCGGAATCGGAGACAAGAACTGTCTTGAGAGAAGCGCATCATATCAGGACGGGAAAGCCTGATGATTTTACTGTCCAGAATCAGGTCTCAGTCTTAGAGGCGCAGAGGGAAAGCAGCCGGACATTTACCCTTCTTATAAGTGCTATCGCGGCGGTCTCTCTTTTAGTCGGCGGCATAGGAATCATGGCAATCATGCTTATTTCGATCAAGGAAAGGATAAAAGAGATAGGAATAAGGAGGGCTGTCGGGGCCAAAAAGAGCGACATTCTTATTCAATTTCTGGCAGAATCGTTACTGCTAAGCATCGGTGGCGGGATAATCGGCATAATCTTAGGAATTACTATAGCGGTAATTATAGCAATCTTTGCCAATTGGCCATTTAGTCTGTCCTTGAATGTAGTAGCTATATCTTTCTTATCCACTATCATCATGGGCATTTTATTTGGTGTCTACCCCGCCCAAAAAGCGGCTCAATTAGATATAGTTAAGGCGTTGCAGTTTGAATAGTAAAGCACTCCCCATTGTCAAGACAAAAAATCGCAAGACTCACATCTCCGTCCTGACCGAAGCTTACACGGACAGTGAGGGTAAGACAAAGAAGCGAAACATCGTGCCGTTCGCGGGTTATGAGCTTGCAGATGAAGCCGCCGTATGCGGTGAGAAGCTACCATTTTAAAAGAGGGGCGGTCATAATATCACGACCACCCCTTTCCTATAATTATTATTTGTTTAATTTCTTTCTAATAAGCCTCGTCTGCTCCTATATCAATACCTGCTCCTATAGGACGCGTATCACCATCAATATCGTCTGTGGGCACGATAGCAGTAACAGTACCCTTATCAACGCACGGTGAAGTAATAATACTCAAGTGATAATCACGTAATAACGGATCAGCATTAGTATCATCCACAAAAAGCGGGTCGGCGTTTATGTTATTTGCGCCTGACCAAGTACCCACACCGGAAATAAGATTAGTATTTATATTACTATAATCTATACTAATAGAATGGTTTAAATTAATAAATATTTCTTTACCGCTCATTAGTGCATTATTTCCCCATAGGATAGAGTTTAATATTATTGTAGAGGATGTTGGGTTACCAGAAATTCTAATCCCGCCGCCATCACCGTCTGCTGTGTTGTTGCTGATCGTACAGTTAATAATCTTGGGAGTAGAAGCACCGAGGGAAATCCCCCCGCC
>JAJRZU010000172.1 GCA_024275075.1 Deltaproteobacteria bacterium
AAGGTACTCCGGGGATAACAGGCTGATCTCCCCCAAGAGTTCACATCGACGGGGAGGTTTGGCACCTCGATGTCGGCTCATCACATCCTGGGGCTGAAGCAGGTCCCAAGGGTTCGGCTGTTCGCCGATTAAAGTGGTACGCGAGCTGGGTTTAAAACGTCGTGAGACAGTTTGGTCCCTATCTGTCGTGGGCGCATGATATTTGAAAGGGGCTGTCCCTAGTACGAGAGGACCGGGATGGACAAACCTCTAGTGTTCCTGTTGTAGCGCCAGCTGCACCGCAGGGTAGCTACGTTTGGAAAGGATAACCGCTGAAAGCATCTAAGCGGGAAACCTGCCTTAAGATAAGATATCACTCCGCAAGTAATTGCGGCTGAAGACCCCTTGTAGACTACAAGGTTGATAGGCCGGGTGTGTAAGTGTAGCAATGCATTCAGCTAACCGGTACTAATTGGTCGAGAGGCTTGACCATAATTTTATTTTTATACTTGCTCCAAAAAAAAATCATTAATTTTGTATGCATTGTCAATAGTTTTGAATGCCTTATGTAACTATAAGGCTGCATATTTACACTGAAATTAAGTTTTCGGTGGCTATGGCTGCGGTGATACACCTGTTCCCATTCCGAACACAGAAGTTAAGACCGTACGCGCCGATGGTACTTTGATGGTGACATCACGGGAGAGTAGGTCGCCGCCGAATCTAAATATTAAAGCCTGTCAGAAATGACAGGCTTTTTTTATTTATGTCCTGTACTAATTCTATCCTATTATTTTGTAATTAATAATGTCATAAATAGCCAATTATTAAATATTTCTTGAATAACTGTTATAAAATGTGCTACTATCACTGCTGTCTGGTTAAACATAATGGTTTGCATTGATTCCGATTTTAAAACATATAGTTAGGTTGCTTTAGCAGCGTTATCGATTTCAAATGCCATCGAAAAAAATGTTACGCTAAATCAATAAGTTAGAACTCAAAATGTGGCGTTTTAAGCGTAAACCGGACAGCAGTGACATAATGATTATTCGTTCAATTTAAATATGCTTGAAAATGGCATCATGGACTATTTGTTAAAACAGTGATAAACGACCTTCGACCGAACTGACTATAAATGCTTCTTACCAACATGCTGACGCCGCTAAGGCGCGAAAACGGATGGATTCCCGATAGAAGCGCTCGCGAATGACATTATGGTCTCTTTAGAGTTCTGCCTTAAAGATACCCTCCCTCTGCGCGCTCTGTGATAGAAAACCCTCTGTGTACTCTGTGGTTGTTCTCTCTTATCTCCGCTATGGTGAAAAATGGCGGCTGATGCGAATGTTTTTCCTTGTATTATTCCTGAAATATGTTATTTTATCTGCGGGTAAATGGCATATTTAATTGACGAGTTCATGGAGTATCTGGCAATTGAGAGAAATTGCTCAACTAACACGCTAAAAGCGTATAGCGTTGACTTAGAAGAGTTTTTTGCCTTTTTATCAAATGAGTTTAATAAAAAAATCGGTATCGGTGAGCTTGTCAAGGTTGATAACCTTATGCTTCGCAAGTTCCTGACAGTGCTTTATAAGAAGAACAAGAAGGTGACCGTTTCAAGGAAGTTAGGGGCGATAAGGTCATTTTATAAATTCCTGATAAAGAGTGGCAGGGCGGGTAAGAACTCGGCGAAAGAGGTGACCATGCCGAAGCTTGAGAAGTACCTGCCGTCTTACCTTGTCGTTGATGAGATGTTCGCGTTTTTAGAGAGCATAAAGGGCTGTGATGTCCTGGCCGTTCGTAACAGAGCGATATTCGAGCTTGTTTATGCGAGCGGGTTGCGGGCGGGCGAGGCGCTTGGGCTCGACGTAGAGAAAGTTGACCTGAACAATGGTCTTGTAAGGGTATTAGGTAAGGGCAACAAAGAGCGGGAGCTACCGTTTGGCAGTAAAGCTAAAGCGGCGCTCAGGGAGTATATGCGGATGCGGGATCAGCTCCTTAGGAAGGGGTCTCGTGAAAAATCGCTCTTTTTGAGCAAGAGCGGCAGGCGGTTTGAGGCGCGCGATCTGCGGAGACTGGTGAAAAAGTACCGGTATCTTTCTGGTATCAACAAGCAGTTCTCGCCGCACTCGCTGCGGCACTCTTTCGCGACGCACATGCTCGGCGCGGGCGCTGACCTGCGGACTGTGCAGGAGCTTTTAGGGCATAAGAGCCTGTCGACCACGCAGAAATATACGCATGTCAGCGTCGAAAAGCTGATTGAGGTGTATGACCGGGCACACCCGAAACAAAAAAAGAAAAAGGGGTAAGACAAGTGTTTAGAGGAACGACGATATTAGCGGTAAGGCGCGATGGCAAGGTGGCTGTCGGTGGCGACGGGCAGGTGACGCTTGGTAATACTGTCATGAAGCATAACGCGAAGAAGGTGCGGAAATTGTATAATGATAAAGTGATTGCCGGTTTTGCCGGCGCTACAGCGGACGCGTTCACTCTGTTTGAGAAATTTGAGGAGAAGCTCAAGAAGTATAGCGGTAACCTTATCCGTGCGGCGGTCGAGCTCGCGAAGGACTGGCGGACGGACAAGATGCTCCGGCGTTTAGAGGCGCTTTTGATAATCGCCGACGCGAATGTGACTTTTTTGATCTCTGGTACCGGTGACGTGATAGAGCCCGACGAGGGGATCATGGCTATCGGTTCTGGCGGCGCGTACGCACACGCGGCTGCAAAAGCATTGTACCGGAAAACTGATATGGACGCATCGCAGATAGTGAAGGAAGCTATGGATATCGCTTCAGGTATCTGCATATATTCTAATAACAATATAACGATCGAGGAGCTTTGATATATGAAAGAGAACAGGGAACTTGTCCCCAAAGAGATAGTAAAGGAGCTTGATAAGTACATAATCGGTCAGGATGACGCAAAGCGTTCTGTCGCGATCGCGCTCAGGAACCGGTGGCGCAGGAAGCAGGTGCCTCTGGAGCTGCGTGACGAGATAGCGCCGAAGAACATCATTATGATGGGTCCTACCGGTGTCGGCAAGACGGAGATCGCGCGGCGGCTGGCGAAGCTCGCGGATGCCCCGTTCATTAAAGTGGAGGCGTCGAAGTTTACAGAGGTGGGATATGTTGGCCGCGACGTTGAGTCGATGATAAGGGATTTGACGGAACTTGCGGTAAGCATGATCAGGAAGCAGGAGAGCGAGCGGCTTTACAGTAAAGCGAAGGAGATTGCTGAGGAGCGGGTATTAGACCGGCTTTTGCCGCCATTGAAGCAGAGTGACAATGACCAGATGTTAGAGCCGGGTGCGGTAGCCGGTGTGTATACTTATGATACGCAAAAGGAGAAGGAGCGGGAGCAGGCGCACCTTACTACGCGTGATAAGCTTAAGAAGATGATGAAGGAAGGCAAGCTCGATGAGCGCGAGATAGAGATCGAGACATCAGAGCGCAACATGCCGATGATTGAGATATTTTCCGCTTCTGGCCTCGAGGATATGGATATCAATATCAAGGACATGTTTGGTAATATGTTCCCGAAGCGTACGAAAAAAAGGAAGGTGAAAGTGGGCGCCGCGGTGGAGCTTATCGCGAATGAAGAGGTGCAGAAGCTGATAGATATGGAAAAAGTGACGAAGATCGCGATAATGAAAGTCGAGCAGTCAGGTATCCTTTTCATTGACGAGATTGACAAGATAGCCGGTAAGGAATCGCGCCAGGGACCGGATGTTTCGCGCGAGGGCGTTCAGCGGGATATATTACCGATAGTCGAGGGCAGCGTGGTCAACACGAGATACGGGATGGTGAAGACGGATCACATCCTGTTCATCGCCGCGGGCGCGTTTCACGTATCGAAACCGTCGGATCTCATACCCGAGCTACAGGGTCGGTTCCCGATACGGGTGGAGCTGGACTCTCTTACCAAAGATGATTTTGTCAGGATATTGACAGAGCCGAAGAACGTACTTATAAGGCAGTACATAGAATTATTGAAGACAGAGGATGTAACGCTTGATTTCAAGAAAGACGCTATCGAGGAGCTTGCCCAGATCGCGTATCTGATCAACTCGCGAAATGAGAATATCGGTGCGCGCCGCCTGCATACGGTGTTGGAGAAGATGTTAGAGGAAGTTTCTTTTAATGCCGACGAGATTTCCGGTCAGACAATCGACATCACCGCAGATTATGTCAAAGACCGGTTGGCTGAGATATTAAAGGATGAGGATCTGAGCAGGTACATATTATAGAGCCATCCAAGGGGTAAATATTGGAGAAGTACATACAAAAGGCGAACGTTTTAATCGAATCGCTCCCGTATATCAAGGAGTTTTATAACAAGATATTCGTTATAAAATATGGTGGGAGCGCGATGGAAGACGAGACGTTGAAGAAGGAGTTCGCCAAAGATATAGTGCTGTTGAAGTATATCGGTATCAACCCGGTCATCGTGCATGGCGGTGGCAAACAGATCGGCGATCTTTTAGCGCGGCTGCAGAAAGAGACAAAGTTTGTCGAGGGCCTCCGGATCACTGATGGCGAGACAATGGAAGTTGTCGAGATGGTGCTTGTCGGGAAGGTGAACAAGGAGATCGTCAGCCTTATCAACAGCGCCGGCGGCAAGGCTGTCGGGCTCTCGGGCAAGGATGGCGGCCTGCTCTTCGCGAAGAAGATGAAGCATAGTAAAAAAAGCGGCGGCCAAGATATCGATATGGGTATGATCGGTGATATTACGAAGGTCAACCCGGAAGTGATACATACTCTGGATACAAGCAAGTTCATACCGGTGATCGCACCGATAGCGACTGATGAGCATGGGAATACGTATAATGTGAACGCGGATACGGCGGCGTCTGAGATCGCATCGGCGCTTTGCGCGGAGAAGCTGGTGTTACTTACGAACGTGAATGGAGTTTTGTGTGCGGACGGGAAGCTGAAGCCGACGTTGACGGAAAAGGCGGCCAAGCGTTTGATTGATGATAAAGAGATACATGGCGGTATGATACCGAAAGTCAGGTGCTGCATCAATGCGTTAAAAGGTGGTGTAAAAAAGACGCACATAATTGACGGCAGGGTAATCCACGCGCTTTTGATAGAAATATTCACAAACAAAGGCATCGGTACTCAGATAATTAAATAACTGGCACATATCTTGCTTATATCAGTAATGTGTTGTAAAGTAATTAAAAGTAATTAAGTGTGAGAATATTTGTACCGCGGTGTATAAATGCAAAGGGGGGGGTAAGGGATAAAATTTACTGAACTAAAGTTTTTTATTGAAAAAAATATCTAATAGGTGTATAAAATAAATTGCACTTGAAAGAGCGCTTATGTATTAGTTGTTTTGTGCCTATGTACTCAAAGATGTGTAAAATAACGCAAAGAGGAGGAGAATGTGCTTAATAGAAGAGGATTTATTGTAATTATTGTGGTAATGTTTGTATTGCTTTGCTTCTTAAATACGAGTGTTTTTGCCGAAGGCGATGCTTTTTTGAATAAAGCGATTCCATCTTTTGTAGGGAAGTATCTTGACGGTACGGATGTAGATATTAATTCATTTAAAGGAAATAAAGTTGTCCTCATCAATTTTTGGGGGATAAGGTGTGGCTCTTGCATTGATGAGATGCCGCATCTAAATGTTTTATATGAAAAATATAAGGATCAGGGCTTCGTGATCTTAGGGATCAACGCCGATGGTGTTGACTCCGATTTCTTGACAGGTCCAAAGGGTATGAGAAACTTACCTTTGACAATAAAGTATCCGGTCATTATCGATCCTGATATGAAGCTTGTGGATTTACTGAAGATGGAAGCCGCCCCTTTAAATGTGCTGATTGACAAAAACGGTATTGTCAGGTTTTATCATGTCGGTTATGAGCAGGGTGATGAAAAGAAATTAGAGGAAAGAATCAAGGCGGTATTAAAATAACAATAAGGTATTTATTGAATACCAATTAATTAGTTTATAAGTTGAAAAATATGCTTATAATGAAGCTTAAAAAAAAATATCATATAATCGTAATAGGTTTCGCGTCTTTGTGGATTGTTTTGCAGGTTATCTCTTGTAGCTCAGTAAAAGAGATAGTAAAGCCGAAGCCGAAGCCGAAGCTGTATAAGCCGCAGGTGTTTTTTAGGGAAGGTGACGCGGTTAAGCCTAACAGCGTGGTGCCGACTTTTATTGCGCCTACGATTAAAGGCGATATCGTTGATACTTCGGACACAGAAGGGAAGGTCATCCTCTTAAATTTCTGGAGCATAAGGTGCGGCCCCTGCATAAAAGAGATGCCATATTTAGAGAAGCTTTTGCTGGAATATAAGGATGCAGGGTTAGTGATTATTTCGATAAATACAGACCAGGCGTCAACGGAAAAGATCACGGAGTTAATAAATAAAAGGGATTTTACCGTGACCTATAATGTCCTGGCTGACCCTGATCTGGTTCTGTCATCTGTCTTTACAAAGTGGTTTGTCCCAGTTACAATACTGATTGATTCAAAAGGCATCATGAGATATATCAATACAGGTTTTACAAAACGGGATTACAAAAAGTATAGGAAGTTAATTGCGAATATTATTAAAGAACAAAGTTAAACACCTTACGGTTGTTTGTTTGCTTATAGTTATTTTTGTTTTTAATAGCATTTCAGCAAAATGCGATGAGGCGAAGCCGACGGGTGATTATGCCGGGTCAGAGAAGTGCAAGGAATGCCATAGCGAACAATACGATGGCTGGCAGAACACTTTGCACAGCAGGGTAGTGCAGGATGCTAAAAAAAATCCGGAGTCTGTCCTTGGTGATTTATCCGATGAGCGGGCGAAAGAGTTTATTGATAAATATGAAATCGAATTTACGGTCGGGTCGCACTGGAGTCAACGATACTTAGTCAAAATAAAAGATGAATACTATGCTCTGCCGATCGTCTGGTCTATTGTGACAAAGAGCTGGGACGATTTTAGCGTTTTGTTCTGGAACAAAATGCCTTATTCAAAATATTGTATAGGTTGCCACACCACCAATTACGACCCTAAGACGAAAACCTATTCTGAGCATCATATCGGTTGTGAAGCGTGCCATGGCCCGGGCGGGAAACACGTGGAATCCGAGGGTGACGCAACCCTTATTGTAAACCCGGCAAAGCTCCCTGATACATTAAGGGAGATGATATGCGCCGCATGCCATGTGAGAGGGAAGGATAACTCCGGCAAGTATAAGTTCCCGATCGGTTATCAGCCGGGAAAGAACTTAGCCGACTATCTGGTTGTCGCGAAAGCGGAGGATGAGACCAACGAAGAGGCGATCCTGTATCAATTCGAGGAATGGAAAAAGACCAGAAAGTCGCCGAAGAAGTGCTCTATATGCTGCATAAAGAAACCAGACAGCATCGCCAGTCTCCATGATACGAACGCTTCAGCCGAGGCCTCTTGCATATCATGCCACAATTATAAAGACCAGACGTTAGTCAAGCATACTCATCACTCTTTAGATGTCGAAATTAGTTGCAGCGATTGTCATAAGACAAAAGAGGAAGACGCCACGGTAGAAAGAAACATTCATTCTTACGATTATTATTTAGTGCACAGAGTCGGGTGTTATTACCCTTATATTGAAAAATATTGCATGGAATGCCATAAAGATAAAGCCATAGACTGGGCGACGTCACTTGTAATCGATTGGGCGGTGCCTGAAGATGTCGTCCATGATGAATAACTTTATGAGAACGTACGGCGGATTTACATTTAAGGAGTTAACTTAAGGAGAAAATGATGAAGAAAACAGTGAAATTTCTAAGTATGATGGTTGTTTTGACAGGGCTCTTTTGTCACAATGCGTTTGCGGCTGCTCAAGGTACGGGTGTCGATGTTGGCGATGTGGCGCCTGATTTTACTTTAAAGGAGTTTACTACAGGGAAGGATATATCTCTGTCGGATTATAAGGGTAAAAAAATTGTTCTTATCCAGTTTTGGGCTACGTGGTGTGCTATTTGCAGACGGGAGATCCCGCTTTTAGTCAACCATTATAACGATAACAAGGACAAGGGCGATTTCGAAATATTAGCTGTACTGCTCCCGTCTGGTGAAAATGATAAAAGGAAAGTAACTGAACTGATAAAGAAATTCAAAATCCCCTACCCGATAGTGGTCGATGCTGACAATAAGGTCGCTACTGAAAAGTATGAGCTGTCCGGGTTGATCCCGGTTATCGTCATTATTGATAAAGAGGGAATAATGCAGTTTGAGCATGTCGGGGAGCTTGACCCGACTGTAGACCCGATAGACTTTGTTCTTGATGAATTACGGGGTGTTGAGGAGTAATGAGAAATAAATATTCAAATCTTCTTATAATTATATCGTTGTTAGCTTTTCTTGGCGTGTGCGCTCTCTCTCTTGACGGGTTAGCTCTTGCTGTCGGTAAGGGCGCCGGTCTGCCGGGGTTTATCGGCTCTGAAACTTGCGGAGAGTGTCATCCTGATGTTTATGACATGTGGAAACTGACCCCTCATGCCAACATGCTCGTTGACGCGAAAAAGAACCCGGACAGGATTATCGCGAATTATTTCCCTGAAGATTTCCCGTTTACAAAAAAGGACATTTTTTACACCTTAGGCAGCCACTGGTTGCAAAAGTACCTGACTATCTTAGACGACGGGCAGATATATCAGCTACCTAACGTCTGGAACATCGGGGAAGGTGAGTGGGAGCCGTACAGTATCTTTGACTGGAGAGAGAAACCTTACGTGATCTTTTGTGACGGCTGCCACACTGTCGGGTTTAATGCGAAGACAAAGACCTTTTTTGAGGAGGGTATCGGGTGTGAGGCGTGTCACGGCGCAGGCAAGAAACACGCGGAATCTGAAGACCCAGGCGATATTATCAATCCTGACAAGCTTACAAAGGAGCGGAAGGATATGATCTGCCAGCAGTGCCACACTGACGGTGATTCTACTCTTGCACCCGGGCTACCATTTCCGGCAGGCTTCAAGCCCGGTGAGGACCTGACAAAATACACATCTGATTTCTTTATGCCAAAGCCTAAATCAAGAGACTGGTACTGGGGAACGGTAGATTATAAGGAGAGGGCCAGGATGTTCATGTTCTGGCAGTCAAAATTTTACTCTTTGTCCAGAGCTTGTGACGTCTGCGGTTTTGACCGGAATGTAAAGAAAAAAACGAAAAAAGCTAGCGGGTACATGTCAAGGAATCAGTATTGCGGGACGTGTCATAGAACCACTTATGAGAATTTCACAAAGCACTCAAGGCATTCTGAAAACGCCGCGAACTGTGTCGATTGCCACTTGCCGAAATTGGCGCCAAGCAGGGATCGCTACAGCATACATGACCACAAGTTCGACTTTAGCAGACCTAAGTCCGAGTGTAATGAATGTCATTATGAAGCTGATGCTGATGAGGATGTGATAGGTAGCGATCCGCTCTTTTATCATGTGCAGCAGAGTTTTAAGAAATCCGAGAATACAAAGTGTAACTACTGTCATTATGATAAAGATGCCACTCACGCGAAACAACATGAAAGTCAGGGCAAAACATGTACGCAATGTCACTTTAAACAGACCGAAGAACCTGGTAATGTTACCATATATAAGCATAATTCAAAAAAACTGAAAATCGACACTAATCTCAATTATAAAGAACTTTGCAAAATATGTCATGGCTCTGATATAGAGTATCACCACAATTTTCACAAGACTGATGAGCTGAAAGTCGTATCTGAAGCTTCTACAAAAGAATCCTGTAAACGCTGTCATGAACCATTTATAGAAAGATGGTAGATCCTTAATTATTGAAAAAACTTTTTTATACTTGACAAACCCTTTTTTTAACATAAATTAGAATAAGTAGATTAATTCAATTCAATATTAAAAGTACAACAAGGGGGGTATAAGATGAAAAAATGTTATTTGTCAGTACTGTTTCTTACCGTTGTGATTTTGTTTGCGGGCATCTGTTATGCTGTAGAACTGAAAATTGGAGGAGACCTCGAGGTTGCATACAGCGATATTTCTCTGGATACCGGCAGGCCGCAGGTGGGCGGCATTCAAATCGAGCAGAACAAATTTTATACTACCGATGTGGATTTGAACTTCAAAGCCATTGTCGATGAGAAGACAGAGGTATTTGTCAAAATCGACGCTGACGATCTCGCTGGCGGTAAAGTAGATTCTAACGGTAACTCAATGTTAGAGGAGATAAACTTCACTTTCAAAGATGTTGCCAACGCTCCTTTAACCATCAAGGTCGGGAAGCAGGAAGTTGCCTTCGGGCAGGATAAGGATCTTAGCATATCTTATCCGTATATGCATAATTCCGCAAGCAGCAAGACTACATTCTTAAACGGGGTGTTTGATATAGATCAGGTACCTGAACTCGACGATGATGGTAACACAGTCTACAAGAATGATAAAATATACCATTTCGGTGAGGTGGACAACAAATTTGCCGTTAAGCTCACTACCACGCCAGTAGAGGGCGCGCCGAAGATCGAGCTCACCGTCTTCCAGAATGACAAGGGGCAAAGCTCTCCAGACGGAACAGAGCCGGCTGACACAGGTGTCCAGTCATACGCCGCCAGGATGACGAGCACGAGAGTGCCTGGGCTGAAAGCGGAAGTCTCTTACATATCAATGCACGAGGAAGGCGCGCATAACACCGAAGGCATGGTGGATAATTCAAGTGCGCTCAGCGTTGGGTTCTATTATGAATACGACCCCATTGCGTTAGTTGGTGAGGTGATCGCCGGTAAAAACCTGAATCATGTGAAAGATTATGATCAGGACATCTATCAGATCGGGCTGGCTGTCACACCGGTGGACAAATTCACTGTCGTAGCCCAGTACCATAAGCTCGTATACAAAGACAATATAAATCAAACTGAGCCGTGGCTTGATAAGATCACTATTACACCAAAGTATAAACTGGATAATGGCGTCGATTTCGCTCTTGAATACGCGAGGGAAGTCCTGCATGTAACTGACGACTTCGATGCTGATGACATATCCGCTGACGTTGTCGCAGGCAGAATCGGTTATCATTTCTAAAACAATAGCCAAGCGAACTACCCCGCAGCAAGCTGACCAGGCTGCGGGGAATTAACCCGTAAAAAAAACAGGTGAACCTGTTAAACTAAAAAGGGCGTGGAATAATACCGCGCCCTTTTTTTTGCCTGTAATATATGAGACTTTTTATATAAAAAACAGGTTACCCTGTTGATAAAAACGGTGATTGTGTGTATTATGGTATAACTTATTAAAGGGGGGAGCTATAAAGGTCTTAATGGTGACGACATCATATCCGCGCTTTCCCGGTGACTTTGCCGGTATATTCGTTAAGCGCGTATGCAACGCCATCTCTGCCAAAGGGGTAGATGTGACTGTTGTCGCGCCGAACGATGACAAGTCCATGGAGTATGAAAAGTCCGGTAACGTAACCATCCACCGGTTCAACTACTTCATCAAACGCTACCAGAAAATCGCATACGGATACGGCGGCGTTGTCGTCAATCTTAAAAGAAACAAGTTGCTCTACCTCATCTTACCTCTCTTCATAACAGCATTCCTTATTAAAATAATCCGCCTTGCAAGAGAGGCCGACGTGATACACGCCAACTGGATTATCAACGGGTACATGTGCGCACTCGCCGGTATCATCACAGGT
Source organism: Deltaproteobacteria bacterium (assembly GCA_024275075.1). Taxonomy (GTDB): domain Bacteria; phylum Desulfobacterota; class JAJRXV01; order JAJRXV01; family JAJRXV01; genus JAJRZU01. The sequence continues at coordinate 11,643 of JAJRZU010000172.1, forward strand.
ACACCGGTCATCCTGACTCTGCGCGGCGAGGATGTGAACCAGCACAAAAAATCATTTGTCAGCCGGCTCATTAGCGGTATACTATTTCGCAGGATAAAGATGTTCACTGCGGTGAGCGGTGACTTTTGCGGGTTCTTGAAAGATACCGGTCTGCCTGACGAAAAGGTGGCCTTTGTCCCCAACGGCGTGGAGGCGAAGGAGCCCGCCCCTGATGACCTAAGCCGTTTCCGGCGGGAGAACTGTATTGACAGCGGCAGGACGAATATACTCTTCGTCGGCAGCCTGATAAAGCGCAAGGGGGTGGAATACCTCCTGCGGGCGATGAAGCGGCTTGGCAGTGATCGCGTGACGCTCTTTATTGCCGGTGAGGGTGAGCTCAAAGATGAGCTTATCGCTATGGCCGGCGAGCTTAATATCGACGATAGGGTCGTTTTCGCGGGGTACCAGCACAATGACACGATCCCGCTTTGGTTAGCGTCGGTCGATATCTTTGTCCTCCCTTCGCTCTCTGAGGGGCGCCCGAACGTTGTGCTCGAGGCGCTCGCCCACGGCGTACCGGTGATCGCTACGAATATTCCGGGTACGAGTGAGCTGATAAGGGATGGTGAGAACGGGCTCCTTTGCGACCCGATGGACGATCTTTCGCTTTGTGAGAAGCTACAGATACTCGCAGGCGATGAGAAGCTGAGGAGCGCTCTGAGCGCGGGCGCAAAGAGGTTCATCGTTGACGAAGGGCTCACCTGGGGCAATTGCGCAGATAAATATATCAGACTTTACGAAAAGATTGTGGGTGGATAAAAAATGTGCGGTATTTGCGGTATAATCTACTTTAACGATACCAGGCAGGTCGCCGGCGAGCAGTTGTCGGCCATGTCGTCGCTTCTCGAGCGCCGTGGCCCGGATAATTCGGGTTTCGCTATTAAAGGGGCTGCCGGCTTCGGGCACACCCGCCTTAGCATCATCGATCTCGCTACCGGCGCCCAACCGATCTTCAATGAGGATAAGAGCAAGCTGATAATTTTCAACGGCGAGATATACAATTTTCGCGAGCTCAAAGAAGGTTTGATAAATAAAGGGCATATCTTTCTGACCGGTAGTGACACCGAGGTGATATTGCATCTTTACGAGGAGAAGGGCAGGGATTGCGTTGATGATCTTCAAGGGATGTTCGCTTTCGCGATATACGATCTGAAGGAGAGAACGCTCTTTGCCGCGCGTGACAGGCTGGGGCAGAAACCGTTTTATTATTACATGGATGACGAGAAATTCATCTTCGCCTCTGAGATAAAGTCAATCCTCGCTACCGGTGTCACCAGCGAAATCGACCCTTGCGCGGTTAAAGCGTTCTTCGCGAACCAGTTCATACAGGCGCCGCGCACAATATACAAAAATATCAAGAAGTTGCGCGCCGCGCACACCATTTCGCTAAAGCGCGGGCAGCTCAAATCAGGCCGCTACTGGGAGATGCCCCTGCCCGCCACCGATGATATGGGGCTTTCGTATTATAAGGAGGAGCTGCGAAGCCTCCTGAGTGAATCCGTCAGGTTGCGCCTTATTAGCGATGTGCCGCTCGGCGCATTCCTCTCTGGCGGTGTCGACTCGAGCATCATCGCGTACCTCATGAAGCGCGAATCCGCGGGAGACGTGAAGACCTTCTCGATCGGGTTCAAGGAGAAATCGTATGATGAGAGGAGCTATGCGCGCAAGGTCGCGAATCACCTGAAAACCGCTCACAAAGAGTATGAAGTTACCTACGATATTGACGGTTTCCTGACGGACGTACTGCCATATTTCGACGCCCCTTTCGGTGATACATCCTCCATCGGTACGCACTACCTTTGCAAGGTCACGCGGGAAAACGTTACCGTCGCGCTCTCTGGTGACGGCGGCGACGAGCTCTTCGCCGGCTATAACCGGTACCTGGCGGGCAAACTCGCGAAGACGTACCTTGCCGTACCAAAGGCGCTACGCAAAAATGTCATCGAGAATTTCATCAAGATGCTGCCAGAAGGCGCCGGTTATTATGGGAAGAGTGTGCTCAAGAAGCTGAAACTCTTCATAGATCACGTCAACAGAACAGAGGCGAACCCCCTTTTGGTACTCACGACGCCGTTCCCCGCAAGGGAGCTTGACGACTTGCTTTGCAACGAGTTCAAGGCGCTGCTCGATGACGAGGCGTGCAGGATATACGCTGATGAGATATCCGAGAAGTACAGTAAGCTTGATATCGTAAATCACATGATGTACACCGATATCAACACGTACCTGCCAGAGGATATCCTGGTGAAGGTCGATATGATGAGCATGTACAATTCCTTAGAGGTTCGGTCTCCCTTTCTGGATCACAAGCTTGTCGAGTTTATCAGCCGGGTGCCGCTTAAATATAAGCTTAACGGTTCGCGACAGAAGTTCATCTTGAAAGAGGCGTTCGCGGACGCACTGCCCGGTGAGATAATGAAAAGGAAGAAGCAGGGCTTTATGACACCGGTCTCGTCATGGCTTAAAGATGAGCTGAAAGAGACCGCGCGGCGTGTGCTCTTCGATGACGCGGCATCAGCAGGCGCTGGTAATATTTTTGACAGTAAATATATCCGCAGGCTCTTTGATGAACACTGCGACAGGAAAATCGACCATGGCCTGAAGCTGTGGTTTATCTTCGTTTACAAGCGCTTTGAGGCGATGAGGCAAAGCGGCGCGCTCATAAAATAAATCGATTGTAAACAAACATTTCTTGACATCATCTTTAGTTTTGATATAGTAATCGCGGTGTTAATCACCGGCATAAGACCAATATGACAAACGCGAAAAGACGAAAGATAATTTGTATAATACCCGCGCGATTGAAGTCGACGCGGCTTGAGCATAAGCCGCTGGTACAGATAAACGGGCGGCCTCTTATCCGGTACGTCTACGAGAACATCGCGAATATCAATCATATTGACAGGGTCATCGTCGCCGCGGATGACGATCTGATAATCGACGCGGTGAAGAGTTTCGGGGGGGATGTTGTCCTCACGCCTAATGAGCTGAAAAGCGGTACTGACAGGGTGGCGCATGTCAGCAGAGAGTTAGACGCCGACCTGATCGTCAACGTCCAGTGCGATGAACCTTTTGTGCGCGGGGAGATGATAAGCGCGGGGGTGGAGCCGTTCATGACAAGGGACGGCGTTGTCATGGGCTCTTTGAAGACGCGGATAACTTCGGCGGATGAGCTTTTTGACCCGAACGTCGTGAAGGTCGTGACCGATCTCGATAATAACGCTATTTACTTTTCGCGGTTCCCTGTGCCGTACCTGCGGGACGAGTTCTCGAAGGCAGGCGATCCGCGCGAAACAAAGCCTGACCTTAGCGTGCATAGTTATTACAAGCACATAGGTATCTATTTTTACGACCCGGTATTTTTACAGACGTTCTCAAAATTGCCGGTAAGCTCGCTTGAGCGTGCGGAACGGTTAGAGCAGTTGCGGGCGTTAGAAAGTGGTTACAAAATTGTAGTACCGACGACTGAGTTTGACTCGATCGGTGTCGATACAGAAGAAGACCTGCAAAGAGTAAGAGATATAATAAGAGATACAGGCGGGCATAATGCCCGGTAAATGAGCGTATACATTAATGATAACATAAACTTATCGTTTGACAAGGGTATTGCGCTTTATAACAAATTCTAATAGGAAGCTGATTATGAGAAAGACAAAATTTATCTTTGTTACCGGCGGGGTGGTATCTTCCCTGGGGAAGGGGCTTGCCGCAGCCGCTATCGGTGCGCTGCTCGAATCCCGGAACCTTCGGGTATCCATGCAGAAGTTAGACCCGTATATCAACGTCGATCCGGGTACTATGAACCCGTTTCAGCACGGCGAGGTGTTTGTCACTGATGACGGCGCCGAGACGGATCTGGACCTTGGTCATTACGAGAGGTATACGCACGCGCATGTCGGTAAGAAGAGTAACTTCACAACGGGTAAGATATACGAATCCGTCATAACGCAGGAGCGCCGCGGTGAGTATCTTGGCGGCACCGTTCAGGTCATACCGCATATTACCGACGAGATAAAGCGATGCATAAAGCTTGGGGCGGATGGCGCCGACGTCGCTCTGGTCGAGATCGGCGGCACGGTCGGCGATATCGAGAGCCTGCCGTTTTTAGAGGCGATCCGGCAGTGCAGGGTGGATATGGGTTCTGACAATGTTTTGTATATACACCTGACACTGGTGCCGTTTATCAAGACGGCTGACGAGCTGAAAACGAAACCGACTCAACATAGCGTCAAGGCGCTCAGGGAGATAGGTATTCAGCCGAACGTACTTTTGTGCCGGACGGACAGGTTTTTACCGGTCGAGCTGAAGAAGAAGATAGCGCTGTTTTGCAACGTTGACGAAGCCGCTGTTATCACCGCGAAGGACGTCGAGACGATCTACGAGGTGCCGCTCGTTTTCCACAAGGAGGGTCTGGACGAAAAGATCGTGAAACTGTTGAATATATGGACCGGCGCACCAAACCTGAAGAAATGGGAAGACATTGTGCACCGGTGGAAGAACCCGGTGAAGGAGGCGACGATCGCGATAGTCGGGAAGTACGTCTACCTGAAGGAGGCGTACAAGAGCCTCACCGAAGCGCTTTACCATGGCGGGATACACAGCAGGTGCAAGGTGCATCTGATCTACATCGACTCTGAGGAATTAGAGAAGGACGGCGCGGATCTGAGCGAGGTATTCGGCGACGTTGACGGTATATTAGTCCCCGGCGGGTTCGGGTCACGAGGTATCGAGGGGAAGATAAAGGCGATAAATTACGCCCGCGTAAACAAACTGCCCTTCTTTGGTATCTGCCTTGGTATGCAGCTTGCCGTCGTGGAATACGCCAGGAACACCTGCGGGCTGAGGTACGCGAACAGCGCGGAATTTAATAAGGATACGGAAAACCCAGTGATCGACCTTATGCTCGAACAAAGGGAGATAAAAGACAAGGGCGGTACGATGCGGCTCGGCGCTTACCCGTGCACGATCAGTGACGGTACTCTTGCCAGGAGCATATACGGCGAGGCTGAGATATCTGAGCGGCACCGGCACCGGTACGAGTTTAACAATGATTTCAAGGACGCGTTGAGTGAAAAGGGGCTTGTGTTAAGCGGTACGTCGCCTGACGGGAAGCTGGTCGAGATCGTCGAATTGACAGACGGTCACCCGTGGTTCTTCGGCTGCCAGTTCCACCCTGAGTTCAAGAGCAAACCGCTTGTGCCGCACCCGATCTTCAGGGAGTTCATCAAAGCGTCATGCAAGGATAAAAAAGCGAAGAAGTAATTTTTTTGCAAAGTAATAATTACGAAGTCAAGATAAATGTATAAGATAAAATCAAATGTAATAGATGTAAATGGTACGAAGATCGGGGGCGATAACAATATCTGCCTCATTGCCGGCCCTTGCGTTATCGAGAGCAAGCGCGCCGCAATCGCCACAGCGCGGCGGCTTAAGGAGATCACCGGTGAGCTGGGCGTGCCGTTTATCTTCAAGGCGTCTTATGACAAGGCGAACCGAAGCTCGATCGACTCGTATCGCGGGCCGGGCATAAAAAAGGGTCTTGAGATATTGCATGCGGTGAAGGAGGATACCGGTTGCCCGGTCTTGTCCGATGTTCATCGGGAAGAGGATATCGACGAGGCGGCGAAGGCGCTCGATGTCTTGCAGATACCGGCGTTTTTGTGCCGGCAGACGGATCTTGTCGTCGGTTGCGCCGCTACGATGAAACCGGTCAACATAAAAAAAGGGCAGTTCATGGCGCCGTGGGATATGGCGAATATCATCGCGAAGGCGCGGTCAACGAAGAATAAAAATATCATGGTCACCGAGCGCGGTTTTTCGTTCGGTTATAATAACCTTGTAGTAGATATGCGTTCGATAGTCGAGATGAAGAAGTTGAAGGTGCCGGTAGTCTTTGACGCGACTCACAGCGTACAGCTACCCGGCGGGCAGGGAGCCAGCTCGGGCGGGGACAGGCATTATGTCCCTTACCTTGCCGCTGCCGCCACCGCAGTCGGGATAGACGCTCTCTTCTTAGAGGTGCACAAAGAACCGGGTAAAGCAAAGTGCGACTCCGCCAACTCGATTTATTTGAAAAATTTAAGAAAGTTACTTGAAAAAGTAAAAAAGCTTGATACCCTAATAACCAGTTAATGTAATTAAGCTTAATGGCGGTGAAGCGGCGAATGATTCAGCGCGGGCTCTGTTGTCGTTTTTTGTCAGGTCGCATTGTTGCCATAACGCCATGGATGTTCTGATGAAACAGATACCGGTTGCTCCAAATGGCTTTGGGCGGCGTGCTCATGAGCAACTGATGAATTAATCAGCCATAGTGGAGAAAATGTCAGATAACATATTGGTAGTTGAAGATGATATAAATATGCAAAAGGCGCTTCTCACGACTTTGAAGAGGGCGGGGTACGGCGTTACTACCTGCAGCGACGCGTTCCAGGGTTCCGCCGAGTTTAGACGGGGCGGCTACCAGCTTGTCATCACCGATATGAAGATGCCCGACAGATCCGGTATCGATCTGCTGACCGAGATAAAAGAGCTCACCCAGAACATGCCGGTCATAATGATAACCGGCGCCGGTACGATAGACACAGCCGTTGACGCGATGAAAAAGGGCGCTTTCGACTACATCCTGAAGCCGTTCTCACCGGAAAAGATTGAGGCGTTGATACTAAAAGCCCTTGAGTCAGCCAGGCAGGCGGTGAGGAGGCGGGCGCCGAAGAAGCGTAAAGTGCTTGAGAACATAGAGATTGTTTCGAAGAACCCGAAGATGCAGCAGATCATCAAACTGATCGAATCGGCCGCAAAGAGCAAGTCCACGGTGCTGATACAAGGTGAATCGGGCACCGGTAAGGAGCGTGTGGCGAGAATGATACACTGCTCCTCGCCGCGCTGCAAAGGGCCGTTTGTTGCCGTGAACTGTGCCGCCCTGCCAGAAGGGCTGATGGAGAGCGAATTCTTCGGTCATGAGAAGGGCTCTTTTACCGGCGCTATCGTGAAGAAGGATGGGAAGTTCAAGCTCGCAGACGGGGGGACTATCCTGCTCGATGAGGTAAGCGAGATGCCGATGTTTCTACAGGCGAAACTCCTTCGGGTGATACAAGAGCGTGAGATAGACCCGGTCGGGTCGCTTCTGCCCGTAGAAGTGGATGTCAGGATAATCGCCACTACCAACAAGGACCTGAAAAAGGCGGTGAAAAACGGTAAGTTTCGGGAGGATCTGTTTTATAGATTGGACGTGATACCGATATCGTTACCTAAGATGATCGAGCGGAAAGAGGATCTTCGTTACCTTATCGATTTATTTGTAAAGAAGTACTGCAAGGAAAACAAGAAGGATATCCTGGGGATACAGGATGACGCGATGGATTTCCTAAGGAGCTATCATTGGCCTGGTAACATCAGGGAACTTGAGAACACGATCGAACGCGCGGTCGTTATCGCTACAGAGAAACAGATTCAGATTAAGGATTTGATGCTGCCAAGCGCCGAGAGCATGAGCGCCTTGCAGATGAGCGCGTTTGACGAGTTCCTGAAAGTCGGTTCCACCATCTCGCAGATGGAGCGGAAGCTGATCATCATATCGCTTGAGAAGACGGCGGGGAATAAGACGAAAGCGGCGGAGATGCTCGGTATCAACGTCAAGACGCTCAGGAACAAGATACGGGAATACAATATAATCTGCTGAATGCGTCGCGCGTTTTGCCCGGTATTCCCGGGTAATAATTACCAGAATTATAATGCCGGCGAATGCCTTAAAAGTAAAATAGCAGCATAATCAATTGCTTATGCGGTGCGCGCAAGGTGGTCTGATTCTTGCTTAATTACTGGTAGGTGGAGGGGATTGAATGAACATATTTAGTTCAACTTATGATAATCTTGAGAATGTCCTTAATGTATTATCTGTAAAACACGCGGTCGTCGCGGGTAATGTCGCGAATATCGACACCCCTGGCTATAAGGCGAAGGAGCTTGATTTTAAGTCTGCCCTGAAAGGCGCGATGAAGCAGAGTGGCCTTAGCATGAAA